>JAGRFX010000023.1 GCA_020445805.1 Rhodocyclaceae bacterium | reverse complement strand
CGGAGTGGACAGGGCCGACACGAAGCGGATGCCCTCCCCCTCCCCCTTCAGATAGTCGTAGCCCCACTTCCACTGGTAGCCCGTGGCCTTGATGGTGATGTCCGGATCGGAGGTGTCCTTCATGGCGATCACGGTGCGGGTCGCCGGGTAGGCCATGCCCAGCAGGATCAGCACCGGCACGATGGTCCAGGCGATCTCGACGGTGGTGTTCTCGTGAAAGTGGGCGGCGACGGCGCCGCGGGACTTGCGGTGGGCATAGACCGACCAGAACATCACGCCGAACACCGCAAGGAAGATGACCAGGCAGATCAGGAGCATGAGCGTATGCATGTCGTAGATCTGCTCGGCGATCGTCGTCGCCGGCGGCTGAAGGTTGACCTCTCCCGCCCGCGCCAGCACGGAGGCGAGCAAGGCCGGAACGGATACTGCAAGACGAGCAACCAAGCTCATGTGCAACCCCCATCCAGTGACTTCAGGGGGCGCAAGCGCTGGTCAGACCGGTAGACCGATTGCGACGGGATCTCGAAGCAAATACGGGTACGGAAGGACCGGAAAACCCACTTGCGCCGGCAGCGACTTTCTTCTCCGGATCGGGCGCGGAACCTTGCCCGGCGCGGCTTTCCAAAGATTGCGGTCGATCATGCCACACCCGTTTTGGCGCTCGCAAGGCGTTTTTTGATAAAAATCAAACTGCTGCAGCGCAAAATGCGCTAGGCGCCCCCAAGCCCTTGAACGGCCCCTGTTATGCCTCCGGCTCGCTGCGGTCGCACATCAGTTCCGGCCCGCAACGAGGCGCATGAGGAGGCGCATGATCCAGCCCACGAAGGGCAGTCTTGTATAAAACTGACTGGACGCATCCCAGTAGTCCACATGTTCGCGAACCCGCCCTTCCCGGTCGAACACCACCCGGCTCATGCCTTCGACTGTGACATCGCCGGGGCGCCCTCGAAAACGGAAGTCGAAGGTCCAGCGGATCACGGCCGTGTCGCCCGTCTGCCAGGTATCGATGACCTCGAAGCGCGGCGACTCCAGGCTGCGGAACATATGGGCGAAGACCGCCCGGATCGCCTCGCGCCCGACCACCGAATTGAAGGGATCCATAAAGCCTGCGTTGTCGGCATAGACCGAGGGCAGCGCCGTAGCCAGGGAACCTGGCTCCAGTGTCTCGTAGAAGCGGACGAGGCGCGCAAGCTCGGGGCTCATGCGCCGGTCACCCGGCGGATCAGCGGGAAGTACCAGCGGTAGGGCAGGCCGCGCAGCAGCTTCAGCACCCAGGTGAAGCGCCGCGGGAAATGGATCTCGAAGGCCCCGCTGGCAAGGCCGGCCACGATGTGGCGGGCAGCCTCCTCGGCGCTGATCAGGGCCGGCATATGGAATTCGTTCTGCTCGGTCAGTGGGGTGTGGACGAAGCCCGGATTGACGATCCACACCCCGACCCCGCGCGGCGCCATGTCGAGATAGAGCACTTCGGCCAGGTTGATCAGCGCCGCCTTGCCCGGACCATATACCCCGGCCCTGGGGAGCCCCCCGTAGCCGGCGACGCTGCCGGTCAGCACCAGGCCTCCCTGGCAGGCCTGCAGGGTCGGAAGCACGGCGCAGACGCCGTCGTAGACCGCCAGCAGATTGACGTCGAGGGTCCTGCGCACCCGTTCGGGCGTCAGCTCCCAGCTGCGCAGCGGCTCGTAGAAGCCGGCGTTCAACACCACCAGGTCGATGCCGCCCCAGTCATCGCGGAGCCGCTCGCAGGCCCGCGCCAGCGCGCCCGGCTCCGTGACATCGAGCGGGAGCGGCCGGATCCTGCGCGTGTTCAGGCTGAGCGCCTCGAGGCGTTCCGCCTGGCGGGCCGACACGGCCACCTGCGCCCCCAGCGAGGCGAGCCGGGTGGCCAGCGCGGCGCCGATCCCGGTGGATGCACCGACGATCCAGACCCGGCGGCCGCTCCACTCACGGATGCGCGGATTGAGCGTCATCCGCCCCCTCCCTGCGATGGAAACTGAGGGTCACTTCGCCAAGCCGGAAGCCGAACTTGCGCATCTCCGAGCGGTTGAGCATCACCCGATCGTCGATCAGGAACATCCAGTCATCGAAGCTCACCTCGATCGTCCGGCCATCGACGGGCAGGGCGAGCACGTACTGCCAGCGCAGCGCGTTGCCCGCGGCCTGCCCCCGGGCGATGCCCACCACATCGTCGGCACGCCCCTCGTAGCGGCCGTTGCCCAGGTGCTCCACGTGCCAGACCCGCCGCTGGGTGGTGCCGTCGGCGTAGAGGAAGTGCTCGTCGAGCACCCCGGAGTCCCCGGTCCACTGGGCGTCGATACGCACCGTGAAGCGCTTGATGACTGCCCCCGAGCGATCCTGAAACATGCCGTGCGCATCGAGCGTGCCATTGAAGTAGGCCCGCAGGTCGAGCGCGGGGGTCTCGCCGGCGTAGCGGGCCGCATCGATCGAACCACAACCGGCGAGCCCCAGCAGCCCCGCCAACAGCCATGCCTTGCTCATGACGCATCCTCCCGAAAATCCGTCCGCCAGCGCAGCAGCAGGACCAGGGCCAGCGCCTTGAAGACGATGGGCAGCAGTCCATACACCAGCGACAGCGCCGCCAGCCCTGCCTGCGCGCCACCACCGCTCCGGAAGCCGAGCCAGGCCAGCAGAGGCAGCGCGAGGCCGGCGGCCAGTCCCAGGCTGGCCTTGGTCACCAGGTTCCACAGGCCGAACCAGGTGCCGCTCCGTGCCTCGTCGCGACCCCGCGCGACGAGGTCCGAGAGGATCGCGGGCGGCAGGGCCAGGTCCGCGCCGAGCGCCAGCCCCGAGAGCAGGCAGAGGGTCGCGTACTGCCGGACATCACCCGGGCCGAGGGTCGCGGCCCAGGCAAAGGCCCCCATCGCCAGTCCCATGGCGACCGCCCATGCCTGCGCCTTGCCGACCTTCCGGGCGAGCCGCAGCCAGAGCGGCAGGCCCGCGGCGCCGGCCAGGAAATAGAGCGCCAGGAAGGCCCCCGTCCACCGTTCGGCCTGCAGGACGTCGGCGATGAAGAACATCACGGTCGCGGACGGTATCGCCGCCGCCGTGGCGCTGACCCCCAGCACCAGCAGCAGGTGGCGCACCGGGGGCTGCGCAAAGGCGCTGCGCCATGCCGCCAGCGGCGAGGCCGCCTGGGCGGCCATGGGCCGGCTGGGAGGCGCCCAGCGCTGGCTCACCAGGGCCGCCGCCAGGGCCAGGGGCAGCAGGATCGCCGCCAGCGCGGCGAGACCGGCCCGCGGATCCTGCGACAGCAGGCCCGGCAGCGCCGCGGCCAGCACGACCCCGAGCAGCCCGAAACCCTCCCGCGCGGCAATGGCCGAGGCGCGCGCGTGACGGCCGCCGCCCAGTTCGGCCGCCCAGGCCGTGTGGTTGATCGTGCTGATCGAATAGCCCAGGGTCGCCAGCAGCAGCGCGCCGGCGAGCCACGCCGGCCCCGCACCGGAGGGCGGATCGAGCAGCAGCAGCACGCCGAGCAGGAGCAGGGGCAGGCCCGCATAGGTGAGCCGGCGTCGATCGGCCCGGCGATCACTGAACCAGCCGATCAGCGGGTCGGTCAGCGCATCGACCGCGCGGCAGGCCAGCAGCACCGCGCCGACCCACGCCAGGGGTATCCCCAGGGCACCACCGTAGAGCGCCGGCACGTGTACGTAGACCGGCAACGCCGCGAAGGCGAGCGGCAGGCCGAGTACCCCGTAGGCGAGCAGTGCCGGCGTGTCCGTCGCCGCCGCCGGACGCTCAGCGGACACCGGGCCCATCGCTCTCACCGAGCAGGCGTACGCGAAGATCGGGCTCGCGGGTCCGGGGGTCCAGCCAGATCGCGAAGAAGCGGCGGGCGAGCTCGGCATCGGCAATCTCCGCGTGCAGCGCGCCACCGGCATAGAAGCGCGCGCCAAAGTCCGGCTCGAAGAGGCCCACCAGTACGTCCCCTGCCTCCACATCGACGAAGGCCTGCTCGAGCTGCTCGCGCCAGGCGTCGAGCCGCGCTTCGTCCCGTTCGCCCAGACGCCGGATCTCGTCGACGCTGGTGGCCGCCAGCCGCTCCCGGCTGAATCCCCGCGCATAGCGCAGCGAGAGGGCAAAGGGCCGCTGCCAGCTGAATCCCGCGGGCGGCCCCCACAGGGCCACGTCGTAGAGATGGAAGCCCAGCCAGTGGGCCGAGCCGCTGCCGACCCGGCGCCACTCCCCACGGCCCGCCAGGTCAGCCGGCAGATCGACTGCGAGTGCAGCAAACGATGCCAGCCACAGGCCCAGGGCCAGGCTCGCGCGGCGCAGCCGGCGACCCCGCTCAGGCCGCATGCCCCAGCTCGAACTGGTGCACATCCAGGTCACCGCTCGCGAAGCCGGCCTCGCAATAGGCCAGGTAGAAGCGCCACATGCGCTGGAAGCGGTCGTCGTAGCCTTTCTCGCGCAGCGCCTCGGGGTGCAGGTCGAAGCGTTCGCGCCATTGCTGCAGGGTCCGCGCGTAGTGGGGCCCGAATGCGAAGTCATCGCGCACGTCGAGGCCCGCCGACCTGGCTTCGGCCCCGAAGCGCGAAGGCGTCGGCAGCATGCCGCCCGGAAAGATGTAGCGCTGGATGAAATCGGTGCTTCGCCGGTAAGTCTCGAACAGACCCTCGTCGATGGTGATGGACTGGACCAGCGCCCTGCCCCCCGGGGCAAGCCGCTCGCGAAGCTGCGCGAACCAGACCGGCCAGTAGCGCTCGCCGACGGCCTCGACCATCTCGATCGAGACGATGTGGTCGTAGCGCCCGCGCACGTCCCGGTAGTCGCACAGGGCGAACTCGGCCAGGTGGGAGAAGCCACCGCGCTGGGCTCGGCGCCTGGCGTAGTCGAGTTGTTCCTTCGACAGCGTGAGTCCCAGCACCCGGCAGCCCCGGGTGGTGGCCGCCAGTTCCGCCAGCCCGCCCCAGCCGCAGCCGATTTCCAGGAGGGTCTCGCCGGGCTTTGGATCGAGCCGCTCCAGCACGCGCTCGAGCTTGCGCTGCTGGGCGGCGGCGAGGGATTCGTCCGGCGCGGCGTACAGGGCGCTGGAGTAGCTCATCGAACGATCCAGCCAGAGGGCGTAGAAGTCATTGCCGAGGTCGTAGTGGGCCTCGATGTTGCGGCGCGACCCGCTGCGGGAATTGGCCCGCAGGCGGTGCCGCAGCCAGTGGCCGAGCATGGCCAGGCGACGACCGTGGATTGCCCGGTGCAGCACCCGCCGGTTGGCCGACAGCAGGGTCAGCAGCGAGGCCAGTTCGTCGCAGGACCACAGGCCGTCCATATAGGTCTCGCCCAGGGCGATGTCACCGCAGGCAAAGATGCGCTCGAAGACCGCCTCGTCGCGCACGGTCCACTGGGCCTGCACGGGCCCGTTGCCGAGGACCAGCGGCCCCTGGCCAGGCAGGGCGAGACGCACGGCGCAGCCCTCGAGCCGGTCGAGCAGCTCGACCGCCAGGCGGGTCGACCGCCGCAGGCGGCCGACAAGCGGCGCTGCGCCTCGCATCGAACCCGGCAGCGCCGATGCGCGCAGGGAGTTTTCCAGGACTGTCATCGGGAGTATTCCTCTGTCGGGGGTTGGGGTTTGCGATGGAAGGGCACGCCGCGCAGCCACAGGATCAGCGCGTGCCAGTGAATGCGGGCGATCACGGCCGCCGTCATCCAGGGATGCCGTAGCAGCCAGCGCCCCATGGCGCGGCCGTCGAGCTGCGTCATGGGGCCCCCGATGCGGGTGCTGAGCAGGCGCTCGTCGCCATCGACATAGTCGATCGAGACGGACTGGGCCTTCGGGCTGAAGTCGAAGCGGAAGGCGTAGGCGCCGCGCACCGGGAAGAAGGGCGAGACGTGAAAGCACTTGCTGGCATCGAAGCGCTCGCCGCTCGCCATCGGGCGACCGTCCGGATGGTGGACCAGATAGCAGTGGCGCTCGCCGAAGGTGTTGTTGACCTCGGCCAGAACCGCCCTGAGCGAGCCGTCGCGCCCATGGCAGAACCAGAAGCTCACCGGATTGAACTGGTATCCGAACTGGCGTGGAAAGGTCTGGAGGGTGACC
Source organism: Rhodocyclaceae bacterium (assembly GCA_020445805.1). Classification (GTDB taxonomy): domain Bacteria; phylum Pseudomonadota; class Gammaproteobacteria; order Burkholderiales; family Rhodocyclaceae; genus Cognatazoarcus. Next base: position 25,064 of record JAGRFX010000023.1, on the reverse strand, counting down.
TCGCCATCGCACACTGCATCCAGCCCTGCGTCGCCGAGGAGGCCCCGCAGCCAGGGCAGCAGCGGCTGGCCGTCGCCGGGCCCGTGGTCGGCGGAGCGGAAGGAAAACACGTGGGGGCGCTCGATGCCCAGCAGCGGCACCGACAGCTCCGCGAGCCGTGCCATGGGCAGGCGGAGCGCCGCCACCGGGTAGGCGAAGCGATGGTCCACGGGCTGGTGCCGCCGATGGAAGACCACGCCAAAACACACGCCAGGGGGAAAGGCCAGCGCACTCACCCGGCGATCTCCAGCGGGCGGAGTCCACCCTGCCACGGCGCGGGCGCCCCCAGGGCGGAGGCCACCGCCAGCGCCGAACGGACACCGTCCTCGTGGAAGCCATGGCCCGTCCAGGCGCCGGCAAACCACACATGGGCCCGCCCCTGCAGGTCCGCCAGCGCCCGCTGGGCGTCGATGGCCCCCTGGTCGAAGACCGGATGGGCGTATTCGAAGCGGGCCAGCACATGCTCGTCGCGAGGCGGCTTTGCCGGGTTGAGGCTCACCACGACAGGGCGCTGGAACGGGAGCGGCTGGAGCCGGTTGATCAGGTACGAGACCGAGACCGGCGCCTCCGGGTCCTGGCCATGCGCCAGATAGTTCCAGGCCGACCACACGGACGGGCGGCGCGGCAGAAGCGCGGGATCGGTGTGAAGCCAGGCCACATTGGGCTGATAGGGGACCGCCGAGAGCACCCGGCGCTCGTCTGCGAACGCCGCACTCCCGAGGATGCGCGCGGACTGGTCGCTGTGGCAGGCCAGCACGACTTCGTCGAAGCGCTCGGCCCCGTCGGTCGAGAAGAGCCAGACACCGTCGGCATCCCGCATCAGTCCGCCCACCCTGACGCCGGTCCGCACATCCTCGAGCGCCTGCGAGAGCTTGCGCACGTAGCTTCGCCCCCCACCCTTCACGGTCATCCACTTGGGGCGGTCGAGGACCCGCAGCAGGCCGTGGTTGTGGCAGAAGCGCACGAAGGTCTCGAGCGGGTAGTCGAGCATGCGCCTGGGCGGGCAGGACCAGATCGCGGCGGCCATCGGCAGCAGATACCAGTCGCGGAATGGCTGACCGTAGCGCGCCCGCGCCAGGTACTCGCCGAGCGGGATCTGAGGGATGAAGGCCCCGGTCGCCAGCCGCGTGGCGTCCCGGTTGAAGCGCATCAGGTCGCGCATCATCGACCAGAAGGCGGGGCGCAGCAGGTTCGAGCGCTGGGCGAAGACGGTGCCCAGGCTGGTGCCCGACCACTCCAGGTCCGGTGCGCCCAGGCTGACCGAGAAGCTCATGTCCGACTCCACCGCCTCGACGCCGAGCAACGCGAACAGGGCGCAGAGGTTCGGGTAGGTGTGACGGTTGAACACCAGGAAGCCCGTATCGACGGGATGACTGCAGCCCTCGAGTTCGACGGTCACCGTGTTGGTGTGCCCGCCCAGGCGCGGCGCCTCCTCGAACAGGGTCACCCGATCCCGGCGGCCGAGCAGCCACGCGCAGGTGAGCCCCGCCACCCCGCCGCCGACCACGGCAATCCTGCGCCCCGAACCGGACGGGCCGCTTTCAAACGATTCGCGCTTCATGGTGTCGGCCTCGCTTCAGGGCTTCGACTGCAGGGCGACCGGCGCCGGCTCGGCGAGCAGTCGTTCGATGTCCGATCGCAGCGCAGCCGAATCCGGGCGCTCCGAACTCGGGTAGCTGGTGACCCGAGTTCCACTGCGGTCGATCAGGTATTTGTGGAAATTCCATTGCGGCGGCTCGCCGCTCTGACGGGCAAGCGCGGCGAAGAAGGGGTTGGCCGACGCCCCCCTCACCGAGGATTTCGAGAACATCGGGAAGCGGATGCCATAGGCGGTGCGACAGAAAGCCGCGATTTCGACATCGCTGCCGGGCTCCTGCCCACCGAAGTCGTTGGACGGGAATCCGAGCACCACGAAGCCGCGCGGCGCGAGTTCCTGGCCGAGGGCCTCGAGACCCTCGTACTGGCCCGTGTAGCCGCACTGGCTGGCGGTGTTCACGACCAGAATCACCTTGCCGGCGAAACCACACAGCGATTCCGCCTGGCCGGATTGCAGCCGCTCGAAGCGGTGTTCGAGCAGGGCCGGGCATGCGGAGGCGTCGCTGGCAGCGCCGCCCAGCGCGGTCGCCAGCATCATCGAGGCGAGCGCCAGTTTCATCGCGTGCTCTCCGCGTGACCGGCAGGCAGCCCCAGGCGATGCACCATCACCATCAGCTCGCTCGCCGCATCGGTTTTGTCCTGGACAATCAAACCAGACCTCTCTGGTGTCGTGACGTCACTCACGGCGCCCGTCACCACGACCCCGGCGGCGGCCATGCCAGCCAGGGCACCCAGGCCAAGCATCAGAATGAGGGAGAGGGCTCTTTTCACGATCACACCTTTGTCCTGGACAAAATTGAAGCATGACCGTAAATTAGAGTCATTCGCTGCATTCGTCAAGTGTTTGTCCAGGACAAAATGAACGAAACACTCCACAGCATCTCGGCCATCGAGCGCGACACCGGACTGTCGCGGGAGGTCCTCCGCAAATGGGAACTTCGCTATGGCTTCCCTCAGCCCGTGCGTGCGGCCCAGGGCGAACGCCTGTACCCGGACGAACAGTTGCAGCGCCTGCGCCTGATCCGACGCCTGATCGACCAGGGCCGCCGCCCGGGCAGCCTGTTGCGACTCGACTCGGCGGCCCTCGAGGCGCTGCTTGCCGAACTCGCCACGGCAGCGCCGGCGACCCTGCCCCCAGCGGTCGGCGACGAGGTTCTGGCCCTGCTGACCGCCCATGACGCCGCCGGGCTCACGGTCCTTCTGAACCGGACCCTGACCCGCTGCGGGCTGCAGCGATTCGTCACCGACTTCATCGCACCCTTGAATGTCCTGATCGGCGAGGCCTGGCTAAGCGGCGCCATCGAGGTCGCGGAAGAGCATCTCTACACAGAGCAGCTCCAGAACGTGCTCCGCGCGGCGCTGAGCGGGCCGGCCCTGGGCGCAGGTTCGCCCCGGGTGCTGCTCACCACCTTTCCGGACGAGCTGCATTCCCTGGGCCTGCTGATGGCCGAGGCCCTGCTGTCCACCGAAGGCGCGGCATGCACCTCGCTTGGCACCCAGACGCCGGTCGAGGACATCATTCGCCTCGCCAGCAGCGGTCGCGTCGATATCGTGGCCCTGTCCTTCAGCGGCGCCTACCCGTTGCGCCGCGCCGTCGAGGGCATCCAGCGGCTGAGGACTGCCCTGCCCGAAGCGGTGGCCCTGTGGTGTGGCGGAGCGGGCCTGCAGGGTCGTCGCCCCGAGATCGAGGGCGTCCGCCAGCTCGATACGATCGCGGACTGCCTGACGGCCCTCGCCGACTGGCGGGCCCGCGCGGCGGAGGACTGAAGCCGCAGCCCAAACGAGCGATTACAATGCCGCCATGCTCACGCCGCCCACCCCGCCCGCCGGCCCGGACACGCTCGAAGCGCGGATCTGCGCCCCCGGCCTGCTCGAAGCGCGCCTCGCGACATTGCCGCGACCGCTGGTGTTCACCAACGGCTGCTTCGATATCCTCCACCGTGGCCACGTGACCTACCTGGCCCAGGCCCGGGGCCTGGGGGCCTCGCTGGTGGTGGCGGCCAACAGCGACGGCTCCGTCCGCCGCCTGGGCAAGGGCGCGGAGCGCCCGATCAATCCCCTCGAGGACCGCCTGGCGCTGCTCGCCGCGCTGCGCTGCGTCGACCTGGTGACCTGGTTCGAGGAGGACACCCCGATCGAACGCATCCGCGAGTGCCGGCCGGACATCCTGGTCAAGGGTGGCGACTGGCCCGTCGAGCGCATCGTCGGCGCCCCCGAGGTGCTGGCCTGGGGCGGCCGGGTCGAGTCCATTCCCTTCCGTCACGAGCGCTCGACCACCTCACTGGTCGAGCGTATCCGCAGAGCGCGCTGAGCCGCTCCGTCTCAAGCGGCGTCGCAGGCCACCGTTAACGCTCCCAAGAGATTCCTTGGCGAGGCGCCACCATGACGCGGTGCGGCCTGAGCGGAACGTGGGGGGGACTGCTTGCGCTGCTCATATGGGCGGGATCGGCAGGCCTTGTGCAGGGCGCACCGGAGCCCGACCTGCAGGCCGGACGCTCGGTTCTGCTGCTCTATTCCTACGATCCTTCCTTCCCCACCTCGCCCAAGGTGCTCGAGGGCCTGCGCTCTGTCCTCGACTCGCCAGCCCTCAGGATCGACCAGGAATTCATCGACGCCCGGCACCTGATCGCGCCCGCTGACCGCGCCCGCTACCTCGAATGGATCCGCTTCAAGCTGTCGCGGCGCGCGCACTACGATGCCGTGGTGGTTGCGGACGATGCGGCGTTCGAACTGGCCACGGGCCACCGGGAGCTGTTTCCGGACACGCCGACGGTGTTCATCGGGGTCAACAACGTGGCCGCCGCCCGCGAGCGGTCGGGCATGAAGGACGTGACCGGTATCGTCGAGCATGTCTCGATCGTCGAGACCGTCCAGATGGCGCGTGCCCTTCAGCCGGATCTCAGGCGGCTGGTCGTGGTGACGGACCCCAGCCCGGGCGGACAGGGCGACCTGGCCACGCTCCGGGCATCCCGGGATCGACTCGGGGGCCTCGAGGTGGAGGTGCTGGACCTCACCCACCAGACCTGGGATGCGCTGCGCACGCGCCTCGCCGGGCTCGGCCGGGGCGATGCGGTACTCCTGCTCGCCGCCTACCTGGACAAGACCGGCCAGCCGATGCACTTCACCGAGTCCCTGGCCCTGATGCGCGACGCCAGCCCGGTGCCGATCTACCACCTGTGGGAACATGGCATCGGCCAGGGACTGGTCGGCGGCTTCGTGATGAGCCACCGGGCCCATGCAGCCGAGGCGGGGCGACGCATCCTCAGGATCTGGCGGGGGACACCCGCCGAGCGACTGCCCGTGATGCTGAAGAGCCCCAACCTGCCGATGGTCGACGAAGCCGTCGCGCGTCGCTTCCGCCTGCCCCTGTCGAAGCTGCCCGAGGGCACCGAGATCATCAACCGCCACGTGGGGCTGGTCGAACGCTACCCGCTGCAGTCGGCCGGTATCGCCGCCGTCATACTGCTGCTCCTGTCCCTGCTGGGGATCATCGCGCGAAAGGACCGCGAGCGACTGCATCTTCTGCACGCCTCGCAGCAGAGCGAGGCCATGGTGCGGACACTGCTGGATGCGACGCCCGACGTGATCTTCTTCAAGTCCACCGAGGGGCGTTACATCGCCTGCAACTCGGCCTGTGCCGATGTGCTCGGCCAGTCGCGCGAAGCCATCATCGGACGCAGCGATGCCGAGCTGTTCCCGGCCCCGGTCGCAGCCGAGATCGCCCGCCGCGATGCCGAGGCGATGCACACCGAAGCGAGCATTCGATTCCGCGAGCGGATCGCCCGCCCGGGGGGCGGCGAGACCCTGTTCGAGACCATCAAGGCGCCCGTGCGCAATGCCGCGGGGCACCCCATCGGCCTGGTCGGCGTCGCGCGCGACATCACCGCTGACGAGGACCGCATGCAGCGACTCCAGCTCGCGGCCGAGGTCATCGAGAACACCGCCGAGGGGATCATCGTCACCGACCCCGACGGACGCATCGAGCGCGTCAATCCGGCGTTTTCGCGCATCACCGGCTATGAACCGGAGGAGGTCATCGGCCAGCGCCCGTCGATCCTTTCATCGGGACGTCACGACGCCAGCTTCTACCAGGCCATGTGGCATGCCTTGCAGGCGCAGGGCGTCTGGCAGGGGGAGATCTGGAACCGCCGCAGGAATGGGGAAACCTACCCCGAGTGGCTCAACATTTCGTCGGTCACCGACACCGAGGGGCGGCTGACCCACTACGTCGGCATCTTTACCGACATCTCGCTGATCAAGGCCCACGAAGCCCAGCTCCAGCATATGGCGCACCACGACGCGCTGACCAACCTGCCCAACCGGTCCCTGCTGGAGGACCGCATCAACGTGGCGGTGAGGCGCGCCCAGCGGGAACACCATCAACTGGGCGTCGTGTTCATCGACCTGGACAACTTCAAGGACGTCAATGACGCTTACGGCCATCCGGTCGGCGACGCCGTCCTGAAGGGCGTGGCCAACCGGATCGGGGAAGCGCTGCGCGATGGTGACACGGTGGCCCGCCTGGGCGGCGACGAGTTCGTCGTGCTGATCGAGCCGCTGGAGTCCATGGAGATGGCAGAAATGCTGGCCCACCGGATCATCGCCGCCCTCGCCGCGCCCCTGCCGGTCGGTGAGGCCGAGTTCTACGTCGGCGCCAGCATCGGGATCAGCATCTACCCGCGCGACGGCGTCACCAGCGGCAGCCTGATCCGCAACGCCGACACGGCCATGTATCGGGCCAAGAGCCAGGGGCGCAATGCCATCGCCATCTACAGTACCGAGCAGACCGACCACGCCCGCCACCGCACCCTGCTCGAGAATGCCCTGCGGCGAGCGCTGGCCCAGGGCACCATCGAGGTCGCCTACCAGCCCCAGTTTGCCGGCGCCGGCAGGCAGCTGACGGGCGTAGAGGCCCTGGCCCGCTGGACCGACCCGGAGCTGGGTTCGATCCCCCCCGCCGAGTTCATCCCCCTCGCCGAAAGCAATGGCCTGATCATCCAGCTCGGGGAACAGATCCTCCGACGCGCGTGCGAACAGACCGTGGCCTGGCGGAACGCCGGACTGACGCCCCCGCGGGTGGCCATCAATGTGTCGGGTCGCCAGTTGCGGCGTACCGATTTCGTCAGCAGCCTGCGGGACATCATCGAAGACACGCGCTGTCGGCCGGAATGGCTCGAGATCGAAGTCACGGAATCCGACATGCTGGCGGCCGCCGATTCGTCCGTGGCGACACTCCAGGCCGTCCGCGATCTCGGCATCGCCATCGCGCTCGATGATTTCGGCACGGGGTACTCGTCGCTCAGCTACCTGAAGCGGCTGCCGGTGACCACCATCAAGATCGACCGGAGCTTTGTGGACGGGCTCCCCGATGACGCCAACGACCGGGCCATCGTCGAGGCCATCCTCGCTCTGGGCCGCTCGCTGCGGCTCGCGGTGCTGGCCGAGGGTGTCGAGTCCGCGGCCCAGTCCGAGTGCCTGGCCGCACTCGGCTGCGAGTGCATGCAGGGCTACCTGTACGGACGGCCGGTCCCGCCCGGCGACATGGCACGGTTCATGTCCGCAGGCTCGACCACGCCCACCTGAGTTCCGATTCTGACCATATTCCCCCCAAGCCTGTCGCCCGGCGGCGCGCATGCCTACAATCGGCTTGTTTCCACCAACCGACTGGACCACCATGAAGATCGCCAACAACGTCACCGAACTGATCGGCAACACGCCCCTGGTCAAGCTGAACAGGGTGGCCCAGGGCTGCGCTGCGACCATTGCGCTGAAACTCGAGTTCTTCAACCCCGCGCACAGCGTCAAGGACCGGATCGCGGCGGCCATGATCGATGCCGCCGAGCGGGACGGTCGCATCAAGCCCGACACGATCATCCTCGAGCCGACCTCCGGCAACACCGGCATCGGCCTCGCCATGGTCTGCGCCGCGCGCGGCTACAAGTGCGCCTTCACGATGCCCGAGACCATGAGCCGCGAGCGTCGGCTGATCCTCAAGGCCTTCGGTGCCGAGCTGATCCTGACGCCGGGTCCTGAGGGCATGGGCGGCGCCATCGCCCGGGCCAAGGCCCTGGCCGAAGCCGACCCCCGCTACCTGATCCCCCAGCAGTTCGAGAACCCGGCCAACCCGGAAGTCCATCGCAAGACGACGGCCGAGGAGATCTGGCGCGACACCGACGGGCAGGTGGACATCCTGGTTTCGGGTGTCGGTACGGGCGGCACCGTCACCGGCGTCGGCGAAGTCCTGAAAGCGCGCAAGCCTGGCGTCCGCGTGGTGGCGGTGGAACCGGATGCCAGCCCGGTGCTGTCGGGCGGCCAGAAGGGGCCGCACCCGATCCAGGGCATCGGCGCCGGCTTCGTGCCGCCGATCCTGAATACCACGGTCTACGACGCGGTCACCCGGGTCACCAACGAGGACGCCTTCGAAATCGCCCGTCGGCTCGCGGCCGAGGAAGGGCTGATGGTCGGCATCTCGTCCGGCGCCGCGGTGTGGGCCGCGCTGCAGGAGGCCCGCGACCCGGCCAATGCCGGCAAGCTGGTCGTGGTCATCATCCCGTCCTTCGGCGAACGCTACCTCAGCACGGCCCTCTACAGCCACCTCGAAGCCTGATCACGCCCATACGGCAACGGGGCGCCCGATGGGCGCCCCGTTGCTTTCCTTACTTGACCTTGCGGTCCGCCGCGCTGGTGCGCTTGCGGCGGCGCTTGAAGCGGCTCTTGCGGCCGGTGACCATGGCCAGGACGTAGTTCTCCCGGTGCCACCAGGAGGCCCAGGCGGCGCCCACCACATGGATCACGATCAGCCACATGATGGTCCAGCCGGCCAGCTCATGCAGGACCTCCAGATCGTAATCCCAGTTGAGCGGCACGATGCCCGCCAGGGGCCCGGCCAGTTGCTGGGCCCCGAGCAGCATGATGCCCAGCGTGCAGGTGACCGGCAGCCCCGCCAGGAAGATGAATACCATCAGCGCGCCCATCGGGTTATGGCTCGAGTATTCGCGCGCCTCGCCCATCCGGAACGCCGAGAGCGTGTAATTCACGGTTTCGCGGGGTGAGTAGATGAAGGAGCGGAAGCGCGCGTACGGGCTGCCAACGAAGCCCCAGATCCAGCGCCACAGGATGATCGCCAGGATCGCGTAGCCCGAGATGTCGTGCCCCGGAAATTCGGGCTCGACGAAGAGCGAATAGGCCACGCACGCCACCAGTGACCAGTGACCGAGCCGCACCACCCGGTCCCAGACCAGTTCCTGGCCCTTTCGGGCGGCCGGTGCTGGCTCGGGGGGGCGCGCTTCGCTCACCGCTTCGGCTTGCTCATTCATGTATTCCGTTCTCGGGCCGCCGTCGACCCACGCCGGCGGCGGCCCGAGCCTCCCTAGATCAACGCCACGTGACGATGCCTGTCACACCCAGGAAGAGCACGTTCTGGTCGCTGTCCTGGGAGAGGGTCGTGCCGTCCGAATAGACGTAGTCAGCCCATTGCCAGTCGTTGGTCTTCCAGCGCTCTCCGATCACGTCCACCTGCACCGCAAAGTCCGGCTGGACCTTGTAGCGGCCGAACAGCTTGACCGTCTGGGTCTGGTAGCCCACGTCGGGCACGGATTCGATGGCACTGGCCGCCGACGAGAACAGGAACAGGCCGTCGCTGTGGGATTCGGACACATCGACGCCCAGTTCGAGGTTGCCGCCGACCGTACCGCGCAGGCCCAGGCCGAATGAACGATCCTGGTAGCGGGTCTTGGCAGTCCAGTCGCTGCCGCCGCTCTGGCTCACCTGGTCGAGGCGCGTGTCGCTGCGCTGGGTCCAGGCAGAGGCCTTCCAGAAGTCGCTGATGGCGTAGGTGGCATCGATCGAGACCAACTGGGCATCACCATCCCGGGGACCGATCGAGCGACCATCGTAGCGATCCCGCGAATACTCGGCCATGCCCTGGAACGAGAGCGCCATCGTCGGCGTCCAGTCGCCGGTCAGGCGAACCTTGTCGCGATCCCGGTCGGCCAGGTGGATCGGCGCCACCAGGTTGCTGCCTTCGCTGCCGTCCGACAGCAGGTTGGTGACGAAGTCCGACCCGTCGCGCTGGCTGTGCTCGACCTGAAGGGTTCCGTTGACGGTCTCCGACATGATCTTGCGCAATGCCAGGCGGAGGCCCTGCTCCTCGGTGTCCTCGCGGAAGCTCACCACACGGACCGGCGAGGTGTTGCGCTCGCGCGACTCGTAATCGAAGCCCCCGGTCAGGCTGTAGCCCTGACCGAGTCGGTAGGTCGCCTCGAACTTGCCGACCTTGGACTTCACCGAGCGAGGCTCGTTGCGACCGTCGTAGGTGCTGCCGCCCTGCGAGAAGTACTGCTGGATCGGCGTGCGGTCGTCGCGGTTCATGTAGCGCACGTTGGCCAGCAGGGACAGGGCCGGCATCGGACGGGCGGTCACGCCAGCCTGGACCAGGGTGGTGTCCACCTGACCATCCAGGTTGTCACCGCTGACGGTCGAGGCGGGCGCCACGATGAAGCGGTCCTGCTGGGTCGCCCGGGTGCGCGACAGCTTGAAGGTGGCGCGGGTCGTCGTCGTGAAGTTGTAGCCGCCGGTCACGTAGAGCTGGTGAGCGTAGTTGTCGGGCGGCAGGCCCATCGGCGAGAACGAGGCGATATCGCGCGAATTGGTCGGATCGCCGGCCGGATCGTCGATGGCGAGGCCATGGTGGCGGTTCAGGAAATAGGACCCGTAATAGCCGGTCTGCAACTGGAACTGCTCGCCGGTAAAGCCCACCACCACATCGAGCTGCTGCATGGTCTGGTCGATCGGCTCAGCCAGCCACTGCTGGTTGCCCGGCGTGCCACGCCCGAACAGGCGGATGCCGTCCTTCTCCTCGTTCTTGAAGCGGACGCTGACGTCCCAGCCGGCGGGCAGGGTCTGGCCGTAGCCGACGGCGACGCTCTGCCGGCGCGTCTCGGGAGCGATGTCGCGCATCGGTGCCCCGTTGATCGTCAGCGCGCTGGTCCCGATGCCGGTCAGGCCGGTGTTCACCACATACTGGGAATGGCGGACAAGTTCCGCCAGTTCCAGGTAGTAGGACCACTGTCCCTGGCGGGTGTGCTCGACCCGCAGGTCGCGCGAGTCGCGCCCCAGGTCATGCCCCGTGACGATCCACCAGGTGCCGGTCTCCTTGTCGCGCTGGCGGATGTCCGCGTTCAGCGTGAGCGAGACGCCCTCCTGGTTGAGGCCGGTGTATTGGCCGAAGCGCGCGTTGTCGTCGAACAGGTAGCCCAGGCCGAGCGAGACGCTGCTGGCCGGGGTGATCAGGCGATACACGAACTCGTCGATGTCGTCGTCGGCCGCGCGGGCCCCCAGGCTGGCGGCCACCGCCAGCGCCATTGCCGTCACCTTGAAGGTCCGGCTCACGTGGATGTTGTTCATCATGTGCCCTCCCTATCAGCGACGGAACGTGCGTTCGTTGGATGCATCGACGGGGTTGTTGGTCCCGTGGATGTTCGAGTGACAATTGAGGCAGGCCCGACCCTGGGTGATGCCCATGCCCCCGGTCGAGTTGAAGCTGCCGCGGCTGTCACCGAAGCCCGGGATGCCGCCCCGGTGGCTCGTCGGCTCGTGGCACTGCTGGCACAGCAGGGGTGGCCGCTGACGCAGCAGGTTGTCGTTCACGCTGCCGTGCGGGTTGTGGCAGATCGCGCAGTTCTCCATCACCGGCTGGTGGGTGCGCACGGTCGGACCGCGCTTCTCCATGTGGCAGGTGTAGCAGGTGTCGTTGATGGTGTCCCGCTGCATCAGCTTCTCGCCGGCGCTGCCGTGCGAGGCGTGGCAGTCGGAGCAGGCCATCTTGCCCTCCCGCAGCGGATGGTGATTGGGCCGGTTGATCTCGCCGCGCTTCTCCTTGTGGCAGTTCATGCACACCTCGGGCTGGGTCGCCTTGTCACGCACCTTGTCGTGGGCGGTATGCATGGTGTGGCAGCCGCCGCATTCGACGTCGGCGGCCGAGTGCTGGCTGCCCTGCCAGTGGATGAACTTGCCGCCCTGGTGGCAGCTGGCGCAGACCTGGTTGCGCTCGGCGATGGGCGTGGTGGACTTGCGCCCGAAGTTGATGGTCGGCTCCGGACGCTTCTCGACGTCCTTGGGCTTGTTGATATGGGTCTCGCTGTCGCCGTGGCAGCTCACACAGGTCGGCGCCCGTCCGTCGGCCGCTGTCCCGTGCCGGGTCTGGGCGATCGAGAGCACCGGCTTGTATTCGTTTTCGTCGTGGCAACGGGTACAGACCTTGTCGCCTTCGATATACACATCATTGACTTCCCTGGCCTGGGCCACGCCGGATGCCGTTGCCAGCACCAGCAGCCCGGCGGCGACCACGCGCTGCCACAGCCGATCTCCCCTGCGAGCGTTCATGCTGCTCCCCCCTTTGATGCGGCTCCCGCTGCCGGGCAGCCGATTGAACGGCGCGGCAAGGCTTCCCCCGAAGCCCTGCCGCGCCGCGAAAATCAGAGCGACAGGATCCACTCCACGACATTCTTGACGGCCGCCGGATCGTCGGTCCGGAGCGTCTCGTGGTCTTCCTCGGCGCCATCGACCTTGACCTTGCTCGGCACCGTCACGTGCTTGGTCAGCTTTTCCATCGCCTCGGGCTTGTCGCGATACTTCTTGGCGGTCTCGGCAAAGGCCGGTCCGTCCTTCTCCTTGGTCTGGTGGTGACAGGTCAGGCACTTGCTCTTGCGCACCAGCGCGTCGGCCGCGGCCGCGTCAACGGCGTGCGCGCCGCCCGACCCGAGGGTCATCGCGATGGTGCTGGCAAGTACGAATAGGCGTTTCATCGGCAGCTCCTGGAGACGTGGTTCCGACGGAGATCCCTCCCGCGGAAGCCGCGCGTGGGCGGTTCGCAGGCGCGGGACGCGGCGGGCTCCGTCGTCGGGTGCAAGGCATCCGGCTAGGGATTACGGCGCCGTCCGCGAAAACTTTTGCCCCGCAGCAGGCTCCACCCAAATCGGGTAGGCGCGAATGGCATAAACACTGGATACAACGGGAGAAATACGTAAAAAGTCTTAATTTCTGGCCGCGCATTCCGTAGAGACACCCATTCGTCCATCGACCGCCTGGGGGAGGCGACGATGGTGCACTGCAGGTAGCGGGGGGGACATAAGAGGCATGATCAAGTCGCTTCAGGACACACGGATTTGGGTTCGACTGATGCTCGTCATCGGGGCACTGCTGGTGGCAGCCGGCATTGGCCTCGTGGCCTGGGTGTCGGCCGAGCAACGGGAACTGGCGATCCAGCAATCGCGCGCCTTCGCCGAAACGACGAACCAGCAGACCATGGCGGCGCTGGTCTTCATGAAGTCGGTGAAGAAGATCAAGAAGCGCGCCATCTATCTGGACCAGGTCAAGCAGTCGAGCGGCGTCTCGGATCTCAAGGTGGTCCGCTTCGACCCGGTGGTTAACCAGTTCGGCGACGGCGACCCGGACGAGATGGACGTGGGACCGGACGAGCAGCAGGTCCAGCAGTCCGGCAAGCCCTTCTTCGAGGTGCGCAAGGATCCGGTCCACGGCGAGATCCTCAAGGCAGTCTTCCCGGCCATCAATCAAACGGACTACCTCGGCAAGGACTGCACCGAATGCCACGACGAGCCGCCGGTCGGCTCGGTGCTGGGTGCGGTGACCATGGAGGTCAAGCTCGACACCGCCATGGACGCAGTTCATCAGTCTGGCGCCAAGCTCGCCGGCGCGACCCTGGCCGTGCTGGGGGTCGTCCTGCTGGCCATCTACATCCTGGTCCAGCGGGCGGTGTCGTCGCCCCTGACCGAGATGGCCAACCGACTCAAGGACATTGCCGCCGGCGAGGGCGACCTGACCCAGCGGCTGCCGGTGCGCGGCCAGGACGAGGTCGGCGCCGCATCCACCTACTTCAACCAGATGATGGAGAAGCTGCAGGGCGTCATCGGCCGTCTCGCCAGCTCTTCGGACCAGGTGGCCTGTGCCGCGAACCGGCTGCAGCAGAACACCCGGGAGGTTCGCGAGACCGCCTCGGAGCAGTCGGACCGCTCTTCGTCGGTGGCCTCGGCCATGGAAGAGATGTCGGCCAACATCCAGTCGGTCGCCGAATCCACCGGTGAGGTGCTGGAGCTCGCCCACGGCAGCCTGGAGACCGCCACCGAGGGCAACCGCGACGTGGCTGACCTGACCGGCCGCCTGCAGGACGTGGAGTCGGCCGTCGGACAGATGACCGAGACCGCGGGCGAGTTCATCCACCATTCCGACGCCATCGCGCGGATGACCGGCGAGGTCAAGGAGATCGCCGACCAGACCAATCTGCTGGCCCTCAACGCAGCCATCGAGGCGGCCCGGGCTGGCGAACACGGTCGGGGCTTCGCGGTGGTGGCCGACGAGGTCCGCAAGCTGGCCGAAAAGTCGGCGCGCTCGGCCAGCGAGATCGAGCAGGTCACGCGCAACCTCAATGAAGGGTCCGAGCACGTCAAGCAGTCCATCGACCGCGGCATCGAGTCGATCCGGCAGATCCGCGAGGCCATGGGCCGGGTCGCCGAGGGGCTGCGTGCCAACATGAACTCGGCGAGCCAGACCTCGGAAGGCATGGACCGGATCGCCACCGCCACCGACGAGCAACGCCACGCGACGGCCGACGCCGCGGCCAGCATCGAGCAGATCGCCGACCTGTCCCAGCGGACGGCGCAGTCGATCGATCAGGCCAGCGAGGCGGCGGCGGCCCTCGACCGGCTGGCGGCGGAGTTGCGCGCGGAGATCGGGCGCTTCAAGACCTGAGGAAGGAGCGGCAGCCCAGCGCTGCCCGCGCCTGGCCAGGGTCGGCGACCCGGAAGCCGAGGTCGCCGAGCACCCGGGCCAGCAGCCCCACCTGCTCCGCGTTGCCGGTGAGCGACCGGCCGTCGGCGCGGGTCAGGTTGTTCTCGAAGCCGACCCGGCAATGTCCGCCCGAGAGTGCCGCCTGCACGACGCAGGCCAGCTCCTGCTGGCCGAAGGCACAGACACCCCACAGCCAGTCCTCGGGCATGTGATGCAGGAATACAGCGATGTCGGCCGGCTGGCTGAGGCTGCCCGCATAGCGCCCCAGCACCAGCAGCACGTAGGGCTGGGCCTGGGGCAGCCAGCCGGCTTCCCACCAGCGGGCCAGCGCTTTCAGCTGGTCCGGGTTGTAGACGATGTATTGCGGTACCGTCCCCGCCGCGGCCACCTCGCCGAGGAAAACGCGGACCCGCGAGGTCTGCCCGTCGTCGTCCGGATCCAGCAGCTCCTGCAGGTTGAAGGTCACCATTTCCGGCGCCAGGGCCCGCTGGACCGCCATCATGTCGTCCGGCGCGAAGATCCCGACCCGCTCGGTGGTCGGCTGGATCAGGATGTCGCAGACCGCACGGATCGCGGCGATGGTCTCGCGATACCGCCCCGGATCGAGGCTGTGCCGGCCATCGGGCTCGCGGACGTGAAGGTGGAGGATGGCGGCCCCGGCCTCGCGGCAGGCCAGCGCCTCGTCGACGATCTCGTCGATGGAGAGCGGGATCGCGTGGTGGTCGCCCTTGAGGCGCCGGGCACCGTTGGGTGCCACCGTGACCAGGACCGGCGCGCTCATCCGGGCAGCTTGCCCTGCTCGCGCAGGCGTTCGATCGCCCCGTCCACGGCCTTCACCAGCATCTCGACCAGGCGGCCGATCTGGGCCTTGGTGATGACGAAGGGCGGCGCGATCAGCACGTGGTCGCCGCGCCGGCCGTCGATCGTCCCGCCCATGGGATAGATGATCAGGCCCTTGGCGAAGGCGATCTCGCCGAGGACGCGGTGGAAGGCCAGCTCCGGGTCGAAGGGCGCCTTGGTGGCGCGGTCGGCGACGAACTCCACCCCGATGAACAGCCCCCGGCCACGGATGTCCCCCACGTGAGGGTGATCCCCCAGCGCTGCGCGCAGCCGGGCCATCAGCTCGTCGCCCATCTTCTGGCTGCGCTCGACCAGCTTGTGTTCCTTGAGGTACTTGATGACGGCCACGCCGGCAGCCGCCGCCAGCGGATGCCCCATGTAGGTGTGACCGTGCTGGAACACGTTGCGGCGGCTGTGGAAGGTGTCGGTGATCCGGTCATGGACCAGGGTCGCGCCGATCGGCACGAAGCCGGCGGCCAGGCCCTTGGCCAGGCACATCATGTCGGGCACGACGCCCCAGTGCTTCATGGCGAACCAGCGCCCGGTGCGGCCCAGGCCGGTCATGACCTCGTCCGCGATCAGCAGCACGTCGTAGCGGTCGCAGATCTCGCGGATCCGCCGGAAGTAGTGCTCGTGGGGCACCACGGCGCCGGCAGTGGCGCCCACCAGGGGTTCTGCGATGAAGGCCGAGACCTTCTCCGGCCCCACTTCGAGGATGGCCCGCTCCAGGTCCTCGGCGCACTCCAGCGCACAGTGATCGGGGTCCTTGTCGAAGGGGCAGCGGTAGCAGAAGCAGGGTGCGACCCGCGGCCGCTGATAGAGCATGGGCTCGTAGAGCGCCCGTCGCCAGCGGTTGCCCCCCGCCGCCAGCGCGCCCAGGGTGTTGCCGTGGTAGCTCTGCTCGCGGCCGATCACCATCCACTTCTCGGGCCGCCCCATCTGCACCCAGTAGGCACGCGCCATCTTGATGGCCGACTCCACGGCCTCCGAGCCGCCACTGACGAAGTAGGCGTGGTTCAGGCCGCCGGGCGCCAGCTCGGACAGCAGCGCGGCCAGTTCCTCCTGGGCGGTGTTGGTGAACTGGCTGGTGTGGGCGAACTCCACCACGTCGAGCTGGGCCTTGATCGCCTCGGCGACCTCCTTGACCCCATGGCCCAGGGACGACACCACGGCGCCGCCACAGGCATCGAGATATTTCTTGCCCTTCTCGTCGATGAGATAGGCGCCCTCGCCCTTCGCCACCACCGGGTAGTGGGCAAACGGGTTCCGGTAGAAGACGTGGGTATCCTCGTTCATCCCGCCCTCCCTTGGGCTCGTTGCGCAGCTAGTCGACCAGGGTGTCGAGGCCGGACTCGGCCATCTCGGCGGCGCGCAGCATGGCGCGCGCCTTGTTCTGGGTTTCCTGCCATTCGGCGTCCGGATCCGAGTCGGCGACGATGCCGGCGCCCGCCTGAACGTGGATCATGCCGTCCTTGATGACCGCGGTGCGGATGTTGATGGCCAGGTCCATGTCGCCGTGGAAGCCGATGTAGCCCGAGGCGCCGGCATAGATGCCGCGCTTGGTGGGCTCGAGCTCGTCGATGATCTCCATGGCCCTTACCTTGGGTGCCCCCGAGACCGTCCCCGCCGGGAAGGTCGCCCGCAGCACGGCCAGCGCATTGAGGTGGTCGCGCAGGCGCCCCTCCACGTTGGAGACGATGTGCATCACGTGCGAGTAGCGCTCGATGATGAACTGGTCCGTGACCTTGACGCTGCCCACCTGGGCGACCCGGCCGCAGTCGTTGCGCCCCAGGTCCAGCAGCTGGAGGTGCTCGGCACACTCCTTCTCGTCGGACAGCAGGTCCTTCTCCAGGGCCAGGTCCTCGGCCTGAGTGGCGCCGCGCTTGCGGGTGCCGGCGATCGGACGCACCGTCACCGTCTGGTCCTCGAGCCGCACCAGGATCTCGGGCGAGGCGCCCACCACCTGGAAGTCCTCGAAGTTGAAGAAGAACATGTAGGGCGAGGGGTTGAGCGAGCGGATCGCCCGGTACAGCGCCAGCGGGCTGGCGGCGAAGGGCTTGCTCATGCGCTGGGACAGCACCACCTGCATCACGTCGCCTTCGACGATGTACTCCTTGGCCCGCCGCACGGCGGCCTTGAAGGCCTCCTCGCCGAATCCGGAGACCGCCGGCTGGGGCTCGGACGGTTTCTCGGCCGGCACCGCCACCGGCGAACGCAGCTGGGCCAGCAGTTCAGCCAGGCGGCGCTTGGCCCGCTTGAAGGCGCCCGGCACCTCCGGCTCGGCATAGACCACCAGGGTCAGCTTGCCCGAGAGGTTGTCCACGATCGCGATCTCTTCGGACAGCAGCAGCAGGATGTCGGGGGTCTTGTGCTCGTCCGGCTTGGCGCCCCCCGCCAGGCGGGGTTCGATGTAGCGCACCGTGTCGTAGCCGAAGCAGCCGACCAGGCCGCCGGCGAAGCGGGGCAGATCGTCGCGGGGCGGCACCTTGATGCGTGCCATGAACTCGGCCACGTAGTTGAGCGGATCGCCGTAGTCGCGCCGCTCGACCAGGCGGTTGCCGGTGAGCAGCAGCGCGGTGCGCTCATAGACCTCGATGCGCGTCGAGGCGGCGAGGCCAATCATCGAGTAGCGACCGAAGCGCTCGCCGCCCTGGACCGACTCCAGCAGGTAGCTGTAGGGCCGGTTGGCGAGCTTCAGGTAGATGGACAGGGGGGTGTCGAGATCGGCGAAGGTCTCGAGGGTGACCGGAATGCGGTTGTAGCCCTGGTCGGCCAGGCGCTGGAATTCGGACTCAAGCATGGGGACTCCACAAAGTGCAGGGATCGAAGCTTTGCAGGCCCGCGCGGGCCTGCGGCGACACAGTCAGGTGGTGTGCCATGACCGCCAGCCGCACCCGCGCCAGCGCAGGGTGCAGACCGTCGCACGTTCCTCTTTCAGCCAGGCTTTGTGGTTCATTCCCTAGGGTCTCTCAGGTTCCTGCCGCGGTTCCGACCAGCGGCAACACTTCAGTCATCGAGGATAGCAGAGCATCGCACGGGATGGTGTCCACCGCGCGCCCCTCGCTGTAGCCGTAGCGCACCAGCACCACCGGCATGCCGGCGCCCTGGGCCGCCTCGGCGTCGTTGGCCGAATCGCCCACCATCAGCGCCTCGTTCGCCTCGACCCCCATCAGCGCACAGGCGTGGCGCACGGTCGCCGGATCCGGCTTCTTGACGCTCAAGGTGTCGCCGGACACCACCGCGTCGAAGTAGCCGTCGATGCCCATCCGCGCCAGCAGGGGGAGCGTGAAGTCGCCCGCCTTGTTGGTCACGCAGGCGGTCCGGATGCCGTTCGCCCGCAGGGTCTGCAGGGTCTCGAGCACGCCGTCGTAGATCCGCGTGGCCTGGCCGTTCACCTCGGCATAGTGCCGCTTGAAGACCGATACCGCGTGCTCGATCTCCGGCTCGCTGGCCGCAGTCCCCTCGGTCATGCAGCGGCGCACGAGGTGCGGAATGCCCTTGCCGACGAAGCTGTGGATCTCGGCCAGCGGACGCTCGGCGCGCCCGAGCTCCGAGAGCATCCGGTTGGCGCCCGCGGCCAGGTCGTGGATCGTGTCGAGGAGCGTGCCGTCCAGGTCGAACAGCACCGCCTTCACCGGAAAGCGCGCCTCAGACACGGGCCGCTCCCGCCCGCAGCGCGGCAATCACCGAATCGTAGCGGTGCGGATCCTCGTCGCGTCCGGCCCCGAAGACGGCCGAGCCGGCCACGAAGGTGTCCGCGCCGGCGGCCGCGATCTCGGCGATGTTGTCCACCTTCACGCCGCCGTCGATCTCGAGCAGGATGCGACGGCCCGAGGCGCGCTCGTAGGCGTCGATCCGGGCCTTCGCCTCACGCAGCTTGGCGAGCGTGGCCGGGATGAACTTCTGGCCACCGAAGCCCGGGTTGACGCTCATCAGCAGGACCACGTCGAGCTTGTCCATCACGTGGTCCATCCAGGCCAGCGGCGTGGCCGGATTGAAAACGAGGCCCGCCTGGCAACCCTGCTCGCGGATCAGTCCGAGGCTGCGGTCCACGTGCTCGGAAGCCTCCGGGTGGAAGGTGATGATGTTCGCCCCGGCCTTGGCGAAGTCGGGGATGATGCGATCCACCGGCTTGACCATCAGGTGGACGTCGATCGGCGCCTCGGTGTGCGGCCGGATCGCCTCGCAGACCAGGGGGCCGATGGTGAGGTTCGGAACGTAGTGGTTGTCCATCACGTCGAAGTGGATCCAGTCGGCGCCGGAGGCGATGACGTTCCTCACCTCCTCGCCGAGCCGGGCAAAATCGGCCGACAGCAGGCTCGGCGCGATGCGGCAGTTCGCAGCCATGGTTCAGTCTCCAATGGGGTTGGAAGCGCTCGATTGTACTGAGCTTGGGGTCGCCGCCAAAGCGCGTGCGCATGGCACGACTTGCCCTGCGCCGCAGCATCCGCTTCAATCGGGGCATTACCTACGGAGATCGGTCCATGCAGGCCAGCAAGCACTACGAGATCAGCGTCGAGGCGGTGGCGCAATACCTGGAGGATGACTCGGCGCCCGACGAATCGCGCTACGTCTTCGCCTACCACATCACCATCACCAACACCGGCAACGTGGCGGCCAAGCTGGTCAGCCGCCACTGGATCATCACCGACGCCGACGGCGATGTGCAGGAGGTCCGCGGCCTCGGGGTGGTCGGCGAGCAGCCCGAACTGGCGCCGGGCGAGAGCTTCGAGTACACCAGCGGCTGCGCGCTGACCACGCCGGTCGGCACCATGCAGGGCAGCTACCAGATGCACGCCACGGACGGCACCCGCTTCGACGCGGCGATCCCGATGTTCACCCTGTCGATCCCGCGCATCCTGCACTGAGGGGGCATGTCGCTCCGCCACAGCTACACCCTGATCGCGCCCTTCTACGACCGGGCGCTCGAAGCCGCCACGCGCCGGGAACGGGAGCGCAGCCTAGCCCCCCTCGCCGGGCGGCCGCCGATGCGGGTGCTGATCTCCGGGGTCGGCACCGGGCTCGACCTGCCCCACCTGCCCGCCCAGCATGACTACGTGGGCGTGGACCTGACGGCCGCCATGTTGCGCCGCAGCCGCCTGCGCCCCCCCGACGGCGCGCGCTACCAGGCCATCCAGGGCGACGCCATGGCGCTCCCACTGGCCGATGGGTGCTTCGACTGCGCGGTCCTGCACCTGATTCTGGCGGTGGTCCCGCGGCCGGCCGACTGCCTGGGCGAGGCCCTGCGCGTACTGCGCCCGGGGGGCGAGCTGCTGGTGTTCGACAAGTTCCTGCGGCGAGGCCGGCCCGCCCCGTTGAGGCGTCTGCTGAATCCGCTGTCGCGACGCATCGCCACGCGTCTGGACGTGGTGCTGGAGGACCTGATCGAGCCCTGCGGCGGCGAGCTGCTCAGCGACGAGGCGGCCCTGGCCGGGGGCTGGTTCCGCCGCATCCGGCTGCGCAAGCCCGGCTGAGGCGGCGACCGGCTACTGGGCCTCGGCGCGCAGACGTCGCAGGCGCCGCAGGCGCGACAGCGCATTCAGGCGCCAGATCGCCAGCACCGCGAAATAGCCGACGACGGCGGAGCCCACCGCGAGGATCAGCAGCCCGGTGGCGAGCGGCGCACCGATGCCCGTGAGCCAGTCCAGCAGCCCCCCGACCGACTCGGCCGCGGCCTGGGCCTGGACCTGGGCCGCACTGGCGGCCTGCTGGGCGCTCACCTCGATGGGCCCGGCCACGGGCTCCAGCACGGCCTTGCCGATGCGGTGGGCCAGCACATACACGAAGGGGAAGGTGAAGGGATTGGTCACCAGGGTCGCCAGCGCCGCCACCGGCGGGTTGGCCCGCAGGAACAGCGCCGCGATGACCGCAAAGACGATCTGCGCCACCGGGATCAGGAAGCCGAAGAACAGGCCCAGCGCGACCCCCCGCGCCACAGGCTGGGCGCTGAGCCGCCAGTTGCCATGGTGCTCCAGCCAGCCGGCGATCGGCTTGAGCATGCGGTTGCGATGAAGCGATTCGCGCGAGGGCAGGAAACGTCGGAGAGTCTTGCGCATGGGCGTGGCGGGCGCGCCGAGGGGCGCGACCCGGCCGGTCAGCTGCGGTAGTCGGCGTTGATCTTGACGTAGTCGTAGGAGAAGTCGCAGGTCCACACGGTGGCCGCGCTGCTGCCCCGGGCCAGATCGACCCGCACCGTGATCTCGGACTCGGCCATGACCGCGGCGCCGTCCTCCTCCCGGTAGCTGGCGGCACGCCCGCCCTGCTCGGCCACCAGCACCTCGCGGCCCCCCGCCGCCAGCCACACCCGCAGCTTCGACACGTCGAGGTCGGCGATGCCGGCATAGCCGATGGCGGCCAGGATGCGGCCCAGGTTGGGGTCGGAGGCGAAGAAGGCGGTCTTGACCAGGGGCGAGTGGCCGATCGCGTAGCCGACCTTGCGGCACTCGTCCCGGCTCGCCCCGCCCTCGACCTGCAGGGTCATGAACTTGGTGGCGCCCTCGCCGTCGCGGACGATGGCCTGGGCCAGTTCGATGGACAGCCCGACCACGGCCTCGCGGAGCACCCGGTAGGCCTCCGAGCCCATGTCGGTAATCTCGGCGTGGGCCGCCTGGCCGCTCGCCATCAGAATGAAGCTATCGTTGGTCGAGGTGTCGCCATCGACCGTGATGCTGTTGAAGCTGAGGTCGGCGGCCTCGCGCACCAGCGCCTGCAGGACTTCCCCGGAGACCTTGGCGTCCATGGCCAGGTAGCCGAGCATCGTGGCCATGTTGGGGCGGATCATGCCGGCGCCCTTCGACATGCCGGTCAGCGTGACCTCGACCCCGTCGATGACCGCGCGGCGCGATGCCGCCTTGGGGATCGTGTCCGTGGTCATGATGGCATGGCAGGCCGCGTACCAGCCGTCGGTCGCCAGCGCCGTGACGGCCGCGGGAAGGCCGGCCGTCAGGCGATCCATCGGCAGGTGCTCGAGGATGACCCCGGTGGAAAACGGCAGCACCTGCTCCGGTCGGCAGCCCATCAGGCCGGCCAGGGCCTCGCAGGTGGCCCGCGCATCCGCCAGGCCCCGCTCGCCCGTTCCGGCATTGGCAATTCCGGTATTGATCACGAGCGCCCGGATCTCGGCCGCGGTGAGGTGGGACTGGCACACCTGGACCGGCGCCGCACAGAAGCGATTGGTCGTGAACACGCCGGCAACCCGGCTGCCCTCGGCCAGCTCGATGACGGTCAGGTCGCGTCGCCCCGGCTTGCGGATCCCGGCCTGCGCCACCCCCAGGCGGACGCCCGGGACAGCGAGCAGTTTCGAGGGATCGGGGGCACTCAGATTGACGGGCATGACGACTCCGGGGCAGGAAAGGTTTCGGGCAGTCGGGATGGACGCCCGGACTGCCCGAATGATAGCGGATTCGCCTGCGTGAGGCCGGGGGCGCTCAGGACCTGCGCGGTGCGGCGGTGGCCACCTGGGTCACGGCAAGACTGGCCTGCTGGGCAAAGTGCAGGAGGCCTTCGAATGCCTCTTCGCTAATTTCGCGCTCGCGGCAATCGACGTAGAAGACGCCGACCGGACGCCCCGCTGCGCTGATCGGCGCGATGCACAGGGCCCCTTCGCCCACCGCCCGGCGGAGCCGGTCTGCCCGCCCACCGAGGGAATCGCCGGCGATCAGCCGGACAGCCTGCCCCTGTTCGATGGCCTGCCGGACCGGATCGCCCTGGGGTCCGGCCGCGACCGTGAAGACGAAGCGTTGCGCCAGCGCCTCCGATCCATGGCCCAGTGCCGCCTTGCCGACGAGTTGGGTCCGGTTCGAGGCCAGCAGGGCGAACAGGGCCCGCTCGAGGCCGAGGGTTCGGTAGAGCCCTTCCATGGCCAGATGGAGCACATCGTTCAGCGGCGCGCGGCTGGCGATCATGCCCGAGAGTTCGCGCAGGATCTTCAGTTGCAGGTGGGGATCGGCCACCGGCCGGTCCGCCGCGAGGGCTGCCTCGTCGAGGGCCGACTCGTCCCCCAGGGGAATCATGCGCGCGGCCTCGGCCGCGCCGAAACTGACCGCCACATGGGCGGCCTCCTCGGCGTGGGACTTCAGGTCGCTGATCAGGTCGGTCTCGTCGCGACCGGTCAGCCGTGCCAGGCCACGCACCGCCTCGCGGGCGGCCCGCGATTCCCAGCCCCCTTCGACGGCGGCCGACAGCTTGTGCGACTGGATCACCAGCTCTTCCGCGCGGCCATTGCCCGGGTTGCCCTCGGTCACCCCCTGCACCATGGGGCCGAGACGCCACTCGCGCACCAGCCCGGCGGTCAGTTGCCGCAGGCGGAAGCCGAGCACGGCCTGCTGCGCCTCTTCCGGGCTGACGCCCGACTGGCACATGGCCTCGTCGAGCTTGACCGCGGTCTCCTCGCCGAAGCACCAGAACGCCATCTCGCCGATCTTGGAGAGCAGGGCCGCTATGAAGATTTCCTCGGCCCGCTTGTCGCCCATGGCGGTTGCCAGGGAGCGGGCCTGCACGGCCGCATGGAAGCTGCGCGCCATCTCCTCGACGACACGGCGCTTGACCCCGCTGGCCAGCAGGGCATCGACGAGGGCGATACCCAGCGCCATGTCGGCCACCGCATTGAAGCCGAGCACGACGATCGCCCGGCTGATCGTGGAGACGCCCTGGCGGGCCGTGTTGTAGAAGGCGCTGTTGGCGAGCTTGAGCACTTTCGCCGTCATCGCTGCGTCCTGCAGGATGATCTGCGACAGGCGCGCCGCCGACGCGCTCTCGTCGTCGGTCACGCAGCGCACCCCCTGGACGGTCGTGCCGAAAGCCGGCATGTCCTGGCGGGAGATGCGATCGACCCAGGCCACGGCGCCCTTCGGCACCGACTGCCGCGGCAGCTCGGGTACTTCGAATTCGAGGTCCGAAATCATGCCAGCATTATCGGCAGGTGCCGTCCGGCCTTAAGGGCTGCCCGCCCGTCAGGCCCCCAGCCTTCAGCTCAGGCGCCCGTGACAGTGCTTGTACTTCTTGCCCGAACCGCAGGGGCAGGCGTCATTGCGTCCGACCTTCTGCCCGGCATTGGTGATCGGCTGCTGCTTGTCCGAGTCCGGGTTGGCCGTGGCCAGCGCCTCGTCGTAGTCGGCGTGGTGATACTGGACGTTCTGCATGGCCGGCGCGGGCTCGGTCTCGTCGAGTTGCTCCTCGGTGCGGATCTGGATGGTCATCAGCAGCTTGGTGACCTCGGACCGGACCAGGTCGAGCAGGCTCTCGAACAGCTCGAAGGCCTCGCGCTTGTATTCCTGCTTGGGGTTCTTCTGGGCATAGCCGCGCAGGTGGATGCCCTGGCGCAGGTGGTCGAGGGCCGCCAGGTGCTCGCGCCAGTGCGAGTCCAGGCTCTGCAGCATGACGTTGCGCTCGAACTGGTGCCAGGCCTCGCCGTTGACCATCGAGATCTTGTCGCCATAGGCCTTGTCGGCGGCCTCGACGATGCGCTTGATGATCTCTTCGTCGCCCAGCTGGGGCTCGTCCTTGAGCCACTGGGCCACGTCCAGCTTGAGCCCGTACTCGGCCTCGAGCGACTGCTCGAGCGGGGCGATCTCCCATTGCTCCTCGACGCTGTCTTCCGGCACATGGGTGCGGAAGGTGTCGTAGAGGACACCCTGGCGCATCGCCGTAATGGTCTCGGAGATATCGCCGGACTCGAGCAGTTCGTTGCGCTGGTGGTAGATCACCTTGCGCTGGTCGTTGGCGACGTCGTCATACTCGAGGAGCTGCTTGCGGATGTCGAAGTTGCGCTGCTCGACCTTGCGCTG
>JAGRFX010000247.1 GCA_020445805.1 Rhodocyclaceae bacterium | reverse complement strand
GGCCAATGTGCGCGCCATGCCGGGCCGGATCATCGGTGTCTCGAAGGACGCCGCCGGTAGTACCGCCCTGCGCATGACCCTGCAGACCCGCGAGCAGCACATCCGCCGCGAGAAGGCCAACTCGAATATCTGCACTTCCCAGGTCCTGCTGGCCAACATGGCCGGCTTCTACGCGGTCTGGCACGGACCGGACGGCCTCGCCACCATCGCCTCGCGTATTCATCGCATGGCGGCCATCCTGGCCGAGGGCCTGACGGAGGCCGGTTTCACGGTGCTGACGCCGGCCTTCTTCGACACGCTTCACGTGGCCACCGGCGACGGGACCGATGCCCTGCTCGGCGCCGCGCTCGACGCCGGCTTCAACCTGCGGCGGGTGGACGACGCCACCCTCGGCCTCGCCTGCGACGAGACCACCCGGGCCAGCGAGGTCGCGAGCCTGTTGGCGCTGTTCGGCTGCAAGGCCGCCATCGAAGTCCTCGACGCGCGGGTTTCGTCCGCGGCCTCGCCGCGATTGCCGGCAAACCTGAGACGCCGCTCGCCGGTCCTTCAGCACCCGGTGTTCAACGCGCACCACACCGAACACGAGATGCTGCGCTACCTGAAGCGCCTGCAGAACAAGGACCTGGCCCTCGATCATTCGATGATCTCGCTGGGCTCGTGCACCATGAAGCTGAATGCCACCAGCGAGATGATCCCGGTGACCTGGCCGGAGTTCGGCGGCCTGCATCCGTTCGCGCCGGCCGACCAGGCGCGCGGGTACCTGGAGATGATCGACGGACTGGCCGACTACCTGAAGGCGGTGACCGGCTTCGACGCGATCTCGATGCAGCCCAACTCCGGCGCCCAGGGCGAATACGCCGGACTGGTCGCGATCCGTCGCTACCACGCCAGCCGCGGCGAGCAGGGCCGCGACGTGTGCCTGATTCCCCGCTCCGCCCACGGCACCAACCCCGCCACCGCACAGATGTGCGGCATGCAGGTGGTGGTGGTGGACTGTGACGACCAGGGCAACGTGGATGTGGACGACCTGCGGGCCAAGGCCGAGCAGCACGGCGCGCGGCTCGGCTGCCTGATGATCACCTACCCCTCGACCCATGGCGTGTTCGAGGAGGCGATCCGCGAGATCTGCGAGATCGTCCACCGGCATGGCGGACAGGTCTATATGGACGGGGCCAACCTCAACGCCCAGGTGGGGCTCACCTCACCGGCGACGATCGGCGCCGACGTCTCCCACATGAACCTCCACAAGACCTTCTGCATCCCCCACGGCGGTGGCGGCCCGGGCATGGGGCCGATCGGCCTCAAGGCACACCTGGCCCCGTTCATGGCGGATCACGTGCTGACCCCCACGGGCGGCGCGGATCGACCGAACGCGGCCCAGGGGGCCGTGTCGGCCGCAGCGTTCGGCTCGGCGAGCATCCTGCCGATCTCCTGGATGTACATCACCATGATGGGTGCCGAGGGCCTGCGCCGGGCCACCGAGACGGCGATCCTCAACGCCAACTACCTGGCCCGCCGCCTCGATGGCCACTATCCGGTGCTCTACACGGGGAGCCACGGCCGCGTGGCGCACGAGTGCATCCTGGACATCCGGCCGATCAAGTCGGCCTGCGGGATCAGCGAGGTGGACATCGCCAAGCGCCTCATGGATTACGGCTTCCACGCGCCGACCATGTCCTTCCCGGTGGCCGGCACCATGATGGTCGAGCCCACCGAGAGCGAATCGAAGGAGGAGCTCGACCGCTTCATCGAGGCCATGATCGCGATCCGCGAAGAGATCCGGCAGGTGGAAGAAGGCCGCTACCCGCGCGAGGACAATCCGCTGTCCAACGCGCCCCACACCCAGGCCAGCCTGACCGGAGACTGGCAGCGCCCGTACTCCCGCGAACAGGCGGTGTTCCCGCTCCCCTGGGTGGCCGACAACAAGTTCTGGCCCGCGGTGGCGCGGATCGACGACGTCTTCGGCGACCGCAATCTGTTCTGCGCCTGCGTCCCGATGGATCACTACGCGTAGTCGCCACCGGTCGCTCCCGCAAGGGCATGGGGCGGGCGCCGCAGGGCACGCGGCGCCTGCGGCCGCTGGCCGGCGTCGCGACACGCGGCCAGCCGCCAGGGCGCGATTTCTTCCGGCGGCTGTGGCAAACCGCACGAGCCACGTTTTCCTTCATGGCGGCGAGCAGTTACCCTAGGGCGTCCTAATATGAGCAATGAATGATCCGCCCGCCTGCCCGCTCGCCCGCCACCATGGACCGC
This sequence comes from Rhodocyclaceae bacterium, assembly GCA_020445805.1. Classification (GTDB taxonomy): domain Bacteria; phylum Pseudomonadota; class Gammaproteobacteria; order Burkholderiales; family Rhodocyclaceae; genus Cognatazoarcus. Next base: position 3,476 of record JAGRFX010000247.1, on the reverse strand, counting down.
ACCTCGCGACAGCTCGCCTCGCTCTGGATAATTGCCGCGATCGTCGCCGGCTGGATCGCCATTGACCTGGCGCGAGAGCGAACGAACACCGAGCGCGAGGCCACGGAACGCCTGGTGTCCCTGGCCCGCCTTGTCAGCGAGCAGGCCCGCGGCGTAATGGATGCCACCCTGCTGGGCCTGCATCACACCGCGCTCGAACTGACCACGGCGGGCTTCTCGGCCGATGTGCGGTCCGGCCAGCTGGCCTATTCCGGCATTCTCGCCCAGTCGGTCTCGCAGACCCCCGCGGTCGACGATCTGTTGCTTGCCGGCACCACCGGTCAGCTCCTGGCCAGCTCGACCGGCGCACCGGCGCGCGGCACGATGGCCGGCGAGCCCTACTTCGAGACCCTGCGCGACAATCCCCTGCAGGCGCTGCTCACCACCACCGTGCGTGGGCGCCAGAGCGGGCGCTGGGGCTTGCTGCTCGCCCAGCCGATTCTCGGGCCCGAGGGCCAGTTTGCGGGGGTGCTCGCCGCCCACGTGGGGCTCGAGCGGACCTTCCTGTCCTTCTACCGCGACCTGGGCCTCAGTCCGGGAACCTCGGTCGCGGTGTGGAATCGGGAGGCCACGCTGCTGCTGCGACAGCCCTTCTCGGAGAGCCTGATCGGCACCCGGGTGACCCTGCCCCAGGTGGCCGATCTGCTCGCCGGCAAGGTCTCCGAGTCCACCTTCACGGCAGCCTCTCCCATCGATGGGGCCGAGCGGCTGATCGCCGTCCGCAGTGTCGAGGGGCACCCCCTGATCGTCAGCGTGTCGCAGCGTCGCGACGAGGCCCTCGCCGCCTGGAACACCATGGCATGGCGATCGGCCGCCCTGCTCGCCGTGCTGGCAGCGGCCTGCGCGCTGGTCCATCGACTGGCCCGCCGCGCGCGCGGCAGCGAGCAGCGGCTCGATCACCTGATTGCCGGCGCGCCGGTGGGCGTGGTCTGCTTCGACACCAACCGACGCGGTGCGCCCGTCCCGTTCGCCTGCAACCTCGCGGCCCGGCGCCTGCTCCCGGTCGATCCGGTCACGGGCCTGCCGGACGCCGCCCTGGTCGGCATTCGCGACGAAGTCCGGCGCGTCGCGAGCCAGGGGGGAACCTGGCATGCCAGCGACTACCGGCTCGACGGCGCCGACGGGCCCTGCCGCGTCGACCTGCGGCTCTTCGCCGTGGGTCCGGGTCAGGCCGGACTGCTGGTCGAGGATGCCACCCAGCGGCTGACCGCCCGGGACGAAAAGCTGGCCGAGCTCGAGCGCCACCGGTCGGCGCTTGACGAAGCGGACAACGGCATTCGCGAGTGGAACGTCGCCGAGCGCAGCATGAGCTACTCGCGCCGCTGGCTGTCCCAGCTCGGCTATCAGGAGGGCGACATCGACGCCCGGCAGGAATCCTGGGAGGGCCTGATCCACGATGCGGACCTGGGGCGCTGCCTGCAGGACCTGGAGCGACACCAGGCCGGCCTGACCGCCGCGTTCCGCAGCGAGCACCGCATGCGGCGGTCCGACGGCAGCTACATCTGGGTGCGGGAACGGGGGCGTGTCGTGGCCCGCAACGACCGCGGCGCAGCGACGCGGATGGTCTTCGCCCAGACCGACATCTCGGCGATCCGCCAGATCGAGGACAACCTGGCGCTCTGGGCGCGGGTGTTCTCCTCGGCCCAGGAGGGAATCATCGTCACCGACGCCGAGGCCCGCATCATCGAGGCCAATGATGCCTACTGCACCTCGACCGGCTACGATCGCGGCGACCTGATCGGCCAGAACCCGCGGATCCTGTCCTCGGGGCTCCAGGAGCCGGCCTTCTATCGGGCCATGTGGACCGCGCTGCGCGAAGAAGGCATCTGGCAGGGCGAACTCAGCAACCGCCGCAAGGACGGGAGCTTCTTCGTCCAGAGTACGCGGATCGTCTCCATGCCCGACCGCGACGGCAAGGTCGGCTACTACATCGGCTTCACCAACGACATCTCGGACCTGCGCGACAGCCAGCAGCTGATTGCCCACCTGAGCCGGCACGATGCCCTCACCGCCCTGCCCAACCGCAACCAGCTCGGCGAGCTCATGCACCAGGCCATCGCGATGGCCCAGCGGAACAACCGCCTGCTGGCCGTCTGCATGCTGGACGTGGACCACTTCAAGCCCATCAACGAGCGCTGGGGGGCCGAGGAAGGCGACAAGCTCCTGGTCGAAGTCTCACGTCGCCTCCAGGAGGCCCTGGCGCCGGGCGATACCCTGGCCCGCATGGGTGGCGACGAATTCGTGCTGCTGCTCACCGGCATCGAGTCGGCCGAGCACTGCGACCGGCGGGTCGCGGAATTCCTGGCGCGCATGCGCCTGCCCTTCGAGCGGCCGGCGGGCGTGGTCCGGCTGACCGCCTCGGTCGGCGCCACCCTCTACCCCTTCGACGGGGGCGACCCCGACACCCTCCTGCGCCATGCGGATCAGGCCCTGTACCTGGCCAAGCAGGGGGGGCGCGACGCCTGCCACCTCTTCGACACCGAGCAGGACCGCCGCCTCAGCATCCACCGCCGCGCCGTCTGCGAGGTCCGCGCAGCCCTCGAGAAGGGCCAGCTGCGGCTCCATTACCAGCCCAAGGTGCGCTTCGACGACGGCAAGGTGATCGGCGTGGAGGCGCTGCTGCGCTGGCAACATGCCCAGCGCGGCCTGCTGATGCCCGCCGAGTTCATCTCGCGGATCAACGACGAGGAGCTGCTGGTCCTGATCGGCGAATGGTGCCTCGAGACCGCGGTCGAACAGGCCGCCCGCTGGCACGCCGCCGGCGACTCCATCCCGGTGTCGGTCAACGTGACCGCCGGACAGATCCTCGGCCCCGAGTTCGCGGCGCGCATCGAGGCCCTGCTCGAGCGCCACCCCGACTTCCCGCCCCACCTGCTGGAGGTGGAGGTGCTCGAATCGGCCGCGCTGGCGGACCTGCCGCGGGTGGTCACGCTGATGGAACGCTGCGCGCGGCGGGGCGTCAGCTTCGCCCTCGACGACTTCGGAACCGGCTATGCCTCACTCACCTACCTCAAGCACCTGCCGGCCGCGACCCTGAAGATCGACCAGTCCTTCGTCCGCGACATCCTCGACGACCCCGAACACCGGGCCATCGTCGAAGGGGTGCTGGGCCTGACCCGGGTCTTCGGCCGCACCGCCATCGCGGAGGGGGTCGAGTCCATCGAGCACGGCGAGGCCCTGATCATGCTGGGGGCCACCCACGGCCAGGGCTACGCCATCGCCGGCGCGCTACAGCCGGACGAGCTGCAGGAGTGGATCGGCCAGTGGCGCAATCCGCCCGAGTGGACCCGAGCCTCCTGGCGCTACCGCAACCAGTCCCCGGCCGCCCGCGCCAACGCCCGATCCCCGGCAACCCCGTCGCGGGCCCTCGCCCCGTCACTGCTGCCCGGGCAGCACCATCTCGACGCTGCGAACGGCGTTTGCCGAGAAATGTCGGC
>JAGRFX010000246.1 GCA_020445805.1 Rhodocyclaceae bacterium | reverse complement strand
CGATGAAGATCACCCAGGACGTGCGCGACTACGCCGCCAGGCAGGGCATCAAGGAGGAGGAGGCGCTGACCCAGGGCATGGAGACCAAGGCGGTGGAGTTCGTGAACAGCGGCGCCGAGATCTATCGCAAGCTGTGAGCGCGGGCAGGCGCTCCGGCGGCGCTGCTCAGCTGCCGCCGTCGGCGCGCCCGTCCGGCTGCCGGGCGTAGCTGACGGTCAGCAGCTCCCAGACGTGGCCGTCCGGTTCGCCCCAGTACACCAGCCGGCCACCGAAAGCCGGGTTCACCGCATGGTCGTCCGGTCCGTGGGGCAGGCTCCGGTAGGCAATTCCGGCCGCCTGGATGCGGGCGAGGATCGCGTCGAAGGCCGCCTCGTCCACACGGAAGCAGTAGTGCTGGCGGGGAATCGGTGCCGGCCACTGGTCGAAGTCGAGGGTCAGACCCTCGTGGACGAAGACCGGCGAGAACGGTCCGACCGCCCCCTGGGCGGCCCAGGGCACACCCAGCAGCTCGCCCAGCTGGCGCGCCGCAGCGACCCGGTCGAGGCTGGGGACGATCAGATGGTCCAGTTGAACAGGCATCGCGGGGCTCCACGGGCCGGCAGCGCGCAGTCGGGCGCCCGGCACCTGCCTGCAGCATAGACGCCCGGCCGAAGGTCCTCAGTAGCGGGCCCGGAAATGCCACTCGCCGGGGGCCATGTCATTGGCGATCGCCCGCCGCGTGGCGGCGTCGATGCGCTCGTCCTCGAGCGCATACAGCCCGCACAGCCGCAGGGCCCGGCGCACGTCGATGCGCGGGCCCAGGTATTCGTACACCACCCGGGCGCAGCAGGGCATGCGCTCGCCGCTGCCCGACACCCCCAGCTTGAGGCCGGTGAGCCGCGAGATCCGGTTCTTGAAGGACGGGAACAGGATGGTCTGGGTGATCTCGAGGCCGGTCAGGGTCTCGTAGTCGTTCAGGAAGATGCGGTCGGTGAGCAGGTGAACCATGCCGCGATAGACCCCGTGGAAGGCCTTCTCGTGGGGGTGCTCGATGAGCCGTTCGGTGCGCTGGTACACCACCCGGTCCCCGTGGCGCTCGAGGGTCACCAGGGTCCGGAGGATCTTGCCCGGGCAGGCCATGGACAGGTAGGTCTCGAAGTAGCTGCCCAGGAAGCGGTCCAGCCCGGCACTGCCGATCTCGCGCAGGTGGTCGAGGTGCTGCGCCTCGGGCAAGGCCGGCTCGGCGGCCGGGGCCGAGCGGGGCCGCACGGCGACCAGGCGCTCGAACTGGGCCGCCGGCAGCAGGATCTCGTGGACCTCGACGCCGAAGAACTCGCACAGTCGCCGCAGCGTGCCGTCGCCGGGCCGGTATCGGCCGGAGAGGTAGCGGTTGAACTGGGGGCGGTTGATGTCGAGGCGGCGGCAGACCTCGGCAATGGACTTGTAGTAGCTGCACAGCAGGCGCAGGTTGCGCGCGAAATCCTCGTTCATGGCGCCCCCGGCGGCTCCTCGACACTGGCGCAGTATGGCGTAGTTTTCGCAACGATTGGCGCCAATTCGTGCCAGGGCGTCAAATTCCCGCGGGGCGTGGCGACTGCTCAAATGGCATGGCCTGTCGGCATAACCGAAACACAACCGCGACCCGATCGCCTTCCAGGAGACAACGACATGCCCCTGCCCTGCCTGCGCCCACACGCGCGCCCCGAACGCCCGCTGACCAACCCCGGAGGTCGCCATGCTTGATCTCCTCAACGACCTGCTGTGGGGCAAGGTGCTGATCGTGGTGCTGATCGGCCTCGGCCTGTGGTTCACGATCGGGTCGCGCTTCGTCCAGTTCCGCTACTTCGGCCGGATGTTCCGCATCCTGGGTGCCAACCAGGCCTTCGCCAAGGACCGCCATGGCCACCTCTCCTCCTTCCAGGCCCTGATGCTGTCCGTGGCCGGCCGTGTCGGCGGCGGCAACATCGCCGGCGTGGCGGTCGCGATCACCCTGGGCGGCCCCGGCGCGATCTTCTGGATGTGGATGGTGGGCCTGATCGGCATGGCCACCAGCTATTTCGAATGCACCCTGGCCCAGGCCTACAAGGTGGCCGAGCCGGACGGGACCTATCGCGGTGGCCCCGCCTACTACATCTCGCGCGGCATGGGTGCCCGCTGGAAGTGGCTGGCCGCCATCTATTCGGTGCTGCTGCTGGCCACCTTCGGCTTCGGCTTCAACGCCCTGCAGTCCTACTCGGTCGCCACCTCGGTGCATGACGCCTTCGGCGTGCCGGTCCTGGCCTCGGGCATCGTGCTGGCCGTGGTGGTGGCGGCGATCGTCTTCGGCGGCGTGCGCCGGATCGCCAGCGTCGCCGAATTCCTGGTGCCGGTCATGGCGGTCGGCTACCTGGCCATCGCGCTGGTGGTGGTGGCCATGAACCTCGACGCCGTGCCGGCCGTCTTCGCGCTGATCTTCAAGAGCGCCTTCGGCCTCGAGCCCGCCATCGGCGGCGGCATCGGCGCCGCGATCCTGATGGGCGTCAAGCGCGGCCTGTTCTCGAACGAGGCCGGGCTCGGCAGCGCGCCGAACGTGGCCGCCGTGGCCTACGTGCCGCACCCGGCCAACCAGGGCATCGTGCAGGCCTTCTCGGTCTTCATCGACACCCTGATCCTGTGCTCCTGCACCGCCTTCATGGTGCTGCTGAGCGACGTCTACCAGCCGGGCATGTCCACGGAGCTGGGCGGCGTGGCCCTGACCCAGGCGTCGCTTGCCAGCATCGTGGGCGAATGGGGCCGGGTCTTCGTCAGCGTGGCGCTGATGCTCTTCGGCTTCACCACCATGGTCTACAACTACTACCTGGGCGAGAACAGCCTGAGCTTCTTCACGGGCGAGAACCGCAGCGTGCTGGTGCTCTACCGGGTGGTTGTGATCGCCCTCTGCGGCTGGGGGGCCACCACCGACCTGGGCACGGCCTTCGCATTCGCCGACGTGACCATGGGCCTGCTGGCGCTGGTGAACCTGTTTGCCCTGGCCATGCTGTTCCGCACCGGCCGCCGCCTGATGGAAGACTACGACCGCCAGGTCGACGCCGGCATCGAGGAGCCCCGCTTCGACGCGCGCCGCTTCGCCGATCTGGGCATCGACCCGGCCGACTGGGCACTCGAGCCCAATGAACCCAAGGTCCGGGCCGAACTGCGGACGCAACGCGCCTGACCGCCCCCGCCCGGCCACCCCGCCGGGCCACCCCCACACCCCAACGGAATCGACCCCATGAACACCCGCATCGAACATGACCTGCTCGGCGACCTGGCCGTGCCGGCCGACGCCTGGTACGGCATCCAGACCCAGCGCGCCCTCGACAACTTCGCCATCACCGGCGTGCCGATCAGCCACTACCCCCAATTCATCAAGGCCCTCGCCCTGGTCAAGGCCGCCGCGGCCTGCGCCAATCGCGACCTGGGCCTGCTGCCGCCTGACCGCGCAAAAGCCATCCTGGCGGCCTGCGACGAGATCATCGGCGGACGCCTTCACGAGGCCTTCGTGGTGGACCTGATCCAGGGCGGCGCCGGCACCTCGACCAACATGAACGCCAACGAGGTGATCGCCAACCTGGCGCTGGAGAAGCTCGGGCAGCCGAAGGGCGCCTACGCCCACCTCCACCCCAACGACGATGTGAACAAGTCCCAGTCCACCAACGACGCCTACCCCACCGCCGTCTGCGTCGGCCTGCAGTTCGCGGCCGAGCCGCTGATCGCGGCCATCGCCAGCCTGAAGTCGGCCCTGGAAGCCAAGGGGCGCGAGTTTGCCGACGTCCTCAAGATGGGCCGCACCCAGCTCCAGGACGCCGTGCCCATGACCCTCGGGCAGGAGTTCGAGGCCTTCGCGGTCAACCTGGGCGAGGACATCGAGCGGATCCGCGAGGTCTGCCTGCTGCTGTGCGAGGTGAACCTCGGCGGCACCGCGATCGGCACCGGCATCAACACCCACCCGGACTATGCGCGCCTGGCTGTGCGGCACCTGGCAGCGCTTTCCGGCCTGCCGATCGTGCCGGCCGCCAACCTGGTGGAAGCCACCTCCGACATGGGTGCCTTCGTGCTGTTCTCGGGCATCCTGAAGCGCCTGGCGGTGAAGCTCTCCAAGGTCGCCAATGACCTCCGCCTGCTCTCCAGCGGACCCCGCACCCGCCTCGGCGAGATCTTCCTGCCGCCCATGCAGCCGGGCTCGTCGATCATGCAATGCCGGGCAAGGTCAATCCGGTCATCCCCGAGGCCGTGAACCAGGTCGCCTACCAGGTCATCGGCAACGATCTGGCCGTGACCATGGCCGCCGAGGCCGGACAGCTCCAGCTCAACGCCATGGAGCCGCTGATCGTCTATAACCTGCTGAACTCGACCCAGATGCTGGCCTCCGCCTGCACGATGCTCGAGACCCGCTGCATCCGCGGCATCCGCGCCAACCGGGAGCAGTGCCGCCGCCACCTGGACGCCAGCGTCGGCGTGGTGACCGCCCTCGTACCGCACATCGGCTATGCCAATGCCACGCGGATCGCCGCCGCCGCCCTCGATTCCGGCATCACCGTGCGGGAGCTGGTGGTCGCCGAGGGCCTGCTCGATCACGGCCAGCTCGACGCCCTTCTGAGCCCCGCGTCGATGCTCGCGCCGCGGGCGGCGGCCTGATGGCCTCGCGCATCCTCGTCCTCCACGCCGGCGGCACGATCGGCATGGCCCCGGCCTCGGATGGCCTTCGGCCGACCGCTGGCTTCGCCGATCGGCTGCGCGAGGCGCTGGCCGGCCGGGCCGGCGATCTGCCGGCATTCGACCTGATCGCCCCGGGCGCGGCCATCGACAGCGCCAACCTGCGTCCCAGCCACTGGACGGCGATTGCCGAGCCCCTCATTGCCCACTGGAACGACTACGACGGTTTCGTCGTCCTGCACGGAACCGACACCCTGGCCTGGACCGCCTCGGCCATGTCCTTCCTGCTGCTGGGCTGCGACAAGCCCGTCATCGTCACGGGCGCGCAGATTCCCTGGCAGCTGCCGCGCAGCGACGCCATGGCCAACGTGGAGGCCGCCCTGCGCTTCGCCGCCCAGGCCACGTTCCGGGAGGTCATGGTGTGCTTCGCCGGCCGCCTTCTGCGCGGCAACCGCTGCCAGAAGGTGGACAGCACGGCCTTCGAGGCCTTCGATTCGCCCCGCCTGCCCGCCCTCGCGACCCTCGGCATCGACAGCCGGCCGCTGACCGGCCTGGCCCTGCCCGCCCGGCCCCGGCAGTTCGCCCTGCCCCGCTTCGACGACCGGGCCGTTGCCCTGCTGATGGTGCACCCGGGGCTGACGGCCCGGGCCGTGAACGCCACCCTCGACGATCCGTGCATCCGGGGCCTGATCCTCGTCAGTTATGGCGTCGGCAACCTGCCCGGCGCCGACGAGGCCCTGCTGGCCAGCCTGGCCGGCGCCACAGGGCGCGGCGTGGTGATCGTGAACGTGACCCAGTGCGCCCGCGGCGAAGTCGCCCAGGACACCTATGCCGCGGGCGCCGCCCTCGGCCGGATCGGCGTGGTGGCCGGCTGCGACCTCACACCCGAGGCGGCCTTCGCGAAGCTGCATGTGCTGCTCGCCACGGGCGTTTCGCCGGACGCCATCCGAAGCACCTTCGCCACGCCCCTGTGCGGCGAACTGACAGCCCTGGGCTAACCGGGCCCCTCGCGCTGCCGGATATCCCGATAGGCCGTCTCGATCAGGGCGGCGAGCGCCTCCCGGTCGACGTCTGCGCCGGGCCGCAGCTTCACATGGCGCATGAAGCGTCCGCTGCCCTCCAGCAGGCCACCGGGGTCGGCGATCTCGGCACCGCGGAAGAAGCCCACGTTAACGTGGGCCGTGAAGGCGTT
>JAGRFX010000245.1 GCA_020445805.1 Rhodocyclaceae bacterium | reverse complement strand
TACAGGTGGGGCTGCCGTGGATGCCCATCTTGTGCTCGATGGAGATGCAGCGCACGTCGTTGCGCGCACCGGGCGTGCCGTCGTCATCGGGCAGGAACTTGGGCACGATGAAGAGCGACAGGCCCTTCACCCCCGGCGGCGCGTCGGGCAGCCGCGCCAGCACCAGGTGCACGATGTTGGGGGTGATCTCGTGCTCGCCGTAGGAGATGAAGATCTTCTGCCCGAAGAGCGCGTGGCTGCCGTCGGCCCGGGGCTCGGCCCGGCAGCGGGTGGCGGCCAGGTCGGAGCCGGCCTGGGGCTCGGTTAGGTTCATGGTGCTGCCCCACTCGCCACTCACGACCTTGTGCAGCCAGCGTGCCTTCTGCGCCTTGGTGGCGGCGATCAGCAGCGCCTCGGCCTGGCCGATGTTGAGCTGGGGCAGCATGGCGAAGGCCATGTTGGTGGCGAACCACATCTCCCACACCGGCGTGGACACGAGCTTGGGCAGGGCCTGGCCGCCGAACTCGGCGGGCAGCGAGAGGCCGATCCAGCCGGCGTCGCGGAACCGGGCGTAGGCCTCGGCCCAGCCGTCCGGGGTGCGCACGGTGCCATCCGCCTCGAGCCGGCAGCCCTGGGTATCGCCCTGCCGGTTGAGCGGGGCCAGCACCCCGGCCGCGAACTTGCCCGCCTCCTCGAGGATCGCCGACACCAGGTCCCCGGAGGCCTCCTCGCAGCCGGGCAGCTCGGCGATCGCGCCCAGCCCGGCCACCGAGTCGAGGATGAAGTTCATGTCCCGCAGCGGGGCGTGATAGTCGCTCATGGCAATGTCCTTTACGCGCAGGCCGCGCGAATGTCGGCCGGAATCGGGATGGCCTTGATGCGCAGCGGATCCATCGGGTCCTGGATGGCGAACACCCGCACCTCGCGACCCTCGCACAGCACCGTATCGCCCCGCCGCGCCACGTGGCGCATGACGAAGCTCTTGTTGCGCCATTCCTCGACGCTCGATTCGATCTCGATGTCCTCGCCGTAGGTGGCGGAGTTCATGAAGCGGGCGCCGGCATCCACCAGCGGCGTGCCAATGATGCCCCGCTCGCGCGCCGTGTCGCGCCAGCTGGGCACGCCGCAGGCCGTGAAGAACTCGCGGCTGGCGGTGTCGAACCACTTGAAGTAGTTGGCGAAGAAGACGATCTGGGCGGGGTCGCAGTCGGAGAAGGCGATGCGCATCCGGTAGATGTGGCGGCTGGCCATGGGGCGAGTGTCCTTCGGCTGTCGAGGGGGGTCAGTGCCCTGCGATCCGGGCGGCGAGCCGGCCCCAGATCGGCTGGAAGAGTTCCGCATCCATCAGGGTCAGGTCGCGGATGCGGGGGCGGAAGCGCATGTGGGCCAGGATGTGGCGCTCCAGGTCGACGCCAGGCGCGATCTCGATCAGCTCCAGGCCCTCGGCGTCGAGCCGGAACACGGCCCGTTCGGTTACGTAGAGCACCGGCTGGCCGGTCTTCACCGCGTAGGCGCCGCTGAAGGTGATCTGCTCGACCTGCTCGAGAAACTTGCTGTGGCCGCCGTCGCGCCGGATGACGAGTTGGCCGTCGCTCACGCCGATGTCGGCATCGCCCGCCGTGAAGGTGCCGCAGAAGACCACCCGCTTGGCATTCTGGGTGATGTTGATGAAGCCGCCGCAGCCCACCGGGCGGCCGCTGAACTTGCTGACATTGACGTTGCCGGCGGCGTCGCACTGGGCCAGGCCGAGGAAGGCCACGTCGATGCCGCCGCCGTCGTAGAAGTCGAACTGGGCCGGCTGCTCGACCACTGCCTCGGCGTTGGCCGCGTGGCCGAAATCGTAGCCGCCGGCCGGAATGCCGCCGATCGGGCCGGTCTCGAGGGTCAGCGACATCCGGTGGTCCACCTGCTCCTCGGCGGCCACCGCGGCGACGCCCTCCGGCATGCCGATGCCGAGGTTCACCACGGCCCCGGCCGACAGGGCCATGGCCGCCCGGCGGGCGATGACCTTGCGCGGATCCAGCGGCAGCGCCGGCAGGGCGTCGCGCACCACCCGGATCTCGCCCGAATAGGCCGGGTTGTAGTAGGCGGCCATGGTCTGAAGGTGGTTCTCGGGGCGGGCCTTGACCAGGTAGTCCACCAGGATGCCCGGCACGGCCACCTCGCGGGCATTGAGGCTGCCCGCGCTCACCACGTGCTCCACCTGGGCAATGACGATGCCGCCACAGGCCCTGGCGGCCTGGGCCACCGACAGGCTCTCGAGCAGCACGCCTTCGCGCTTCATCGAGAGATTGCCGCGCTCGTCGGCGACCGATCCCCGGATCAGCGCCACATCGACCTTGGGCGCGCGGAAGAAAAGCCATTCCTCGCCTGCCAGCTCCAGCACCTCGACCAGGGGCTCGGTGGCCGAGGCGTTGACCCTGCCGCCTTCCACCCGCGGGTCGACGAAGGTGCCCAGGCCCACCTTGGAGATGAAGCCGGGGCGGCGCCCGGCGATCTCGCGCGGCAGCCTCGCCAGCACCCCCTGCGGCAGGTTGTAGGCCTCGATCCGGCCGTCCATGACCAGCTGCATCAGGCGTGGCCCGCCGACGCCGAAGTGCCCGCCGACGATGCGCTTCAGCAGGCCCTCGTGGGCGAAGTGATGCACGCCCCGGTCCTTGCCATTGCCGACCCCGGTCGAGTGGTACAGCGTCAGGTCGCGCGGGTGGCCGGTGCGCTCGAAGGCCGCGGACACGGCCTGGGCCACCTCCTCGGCGAAGCCCGCGAGCCCCATGCCGGTGCAATACAGGGTGGCCCCGTTGGGGATCAGCCGGGCCACGTCGGCCGCGTCGATGAGCTGTGCCATGGCGCGTGGAACCTAGCGAGGCGCGAGGCGGATCGCCCCGTCGAGGCGGATGGTCTCGCCGTTCAGCATCACGTTGCCGATCACCGACAGGACCAGCCCGGCATACTCCTCGGGCCGCCCCAGGCGCTGCGGGAAGGGCACCGCCGCACCCAGCGACTGCTGCACCTCCGCCGGCAGGGTGTGCATCATCGGGGTCAGGAACAGGCCCGGCGCGATGGTCACGACCCGGATGCCGACCCGCGACAGCTCCCGGGCCAGGGGCAGCGTCATCGAGACGATGCCGCCCTTCGACGCGGCGTAGGCCGCCTGCCCCACCTGACCGTCATAGGCCGCCACCGAGGCGGTGTTGATGATCACGCCGCGCTCGCCATCGGCCTGTGCCTCGCCCTCGGCCATGGCGGCCGCCGCGATGCGGATCATGTTGAAGCTGCCGATCAGGTTCACCTGCACCGAGCGGCTGAAGGCCTCCAGCGGCATCGGCCCCTCCTTGCCCAGCACCCGCGCGGCCGTGCCGACGCCGGCGCAGTTCACCAGGCCCTGCAGGCCGCCGAAGCGGGCCTTGGCGAGGGCCACGGCGGCCACCGCGTCGGCCTCGTCGGCGACGTTGGTGCGGGCAAAGGCGGTGCGCTCGCCCAGTTCCGCGGCCAGGGCTTGGCCCTGTTCGACGTTGAGGTCGGCGATCACCACCCGGGCGCCGGCGGCGTGCAGCGCGCGCACGGTCGCGGCGCCCAGGCCCGATGCCCCCCCGGTGACGAGGAAGCTCATGTCCTGCGTTTTCATGATGTCGCTCCGTTCAGGGATTCTCGAGCAGCACGGCCACGCCCTGGCCGCCCCCGGCACACGCCGAGGAGACCCCGAAGCGCACGCCGTCCGCCTTCATCTGCCGGGCCACGGTATGGGTCAGGCGCACGCCCGAGGCGCCCAGGGGGTGGCCGATGGCAATGGCGCCGCCGCGGCTGTTGGCCCGCTCCGGATCGAAACCGAGCTCCCGCTGGCAGGCCAGGAACTGGGCGCCGAAGGCCTCGTTGATCTCGATGCGCCCGATGTCGCCCAGGCCGAGGCCGGCCCGGGCCGCCACGGCGCGGATCGCCGGCGCCGGTCCGATGCCCATGATCTCGGGCGGCACGGCCACCGCGGCGCCCGCCACGATGCGGGCCAGCGGGGTCAGGCCGTGGGCGCGGACCCAGTCGCCGTGGGCCACGATCACCGCGGCTGCGCCATCGACGATGGCCGAGCTGTTGCCACCGGTCTGCACGCCGCCGAAGGCCGGCTTGAGCTTCTGCAGGGTCTCGAGCGCCGTGGGCCGCACGTGGGTGTCGCGCTCGAGGCGCTCGAGCCGGTCGGCGAGCCGCAGGCTGCGCGGCTGATAGCCGTCCAGCTCCCAGCGGGCGTTCTCGACCGCGCTGACCTCCTCGTCGTACCAGCCCGACTGCCATGCCTGGCAGCCCCGCTCGAAGCTGCGGGCGGCGAAGCGATCGGTTTCGTCGCGGCTGATGCCGTAGCGCCGGGCCAGGTTCTCGGCGGTGTCGCCCATGCCGATGCCGGGCGCGGTGTCCTTGGTGGCCTCCCACAGGAAGTCGCGGAAGTCCACCTGACCCATGCGGAAACCGGCGCGATGGGTGTAGGCCGCCACCGGGTTGCGCGACATGGACTCGGCCCCCACGGCGAGCACCACCCGGGCCTTGCCGAGGGTGATCTGCTCGGCCGCGCCGAGGATGGTCTCGAAGCCGGTGCAGCACAGGCGCTGCACCAGCAGGGCCGGCACGTTCGCATCGACCCCCGAATAGAGGCCGATGTGGCGCGGCAGGAAGTAGGCGTCGAAGCTCGACTGGGCCATGTTGCCGGCGATGATGGCGCCGACCTCCGAGGCCGGAATGCCGCTCTTCCGGAACAGGGCGCGTGCAGCGCTGATGCCCAGGTCGGTGGCCGAGGCATCCCGCAGGGCGCCGTTGTAGTCGGCAAACGGAATGCGCTGGCCGGCCACCAGCCAGATGTCGTCGAAGGCCGTGGTGAGTGCGGCCGCCTGGCTGGCGGCGAAGGCGTTGTCCTGGCTCATGTGCGTGGTCCCTGTCCCTTGCGCTTGAGGAATTCGCCGATCCGCTCCGCCACCTCCGGGCTGGTCTGGGTCAGCGCCGCGGTCAGCGACTCGACGAACAGGCCGTCGTCGCTGGCCATGTTGTCGATGCGCGCGATGGCGCTGCACATGGCCCAGTTGGCCATCGGGGCGTTCTCGGCCACGCGCTGGGCCAGCTCGCGGGCCTTGCCGAGGGCTTCGCCGGCGCCGACCAGGTAGTGGGACAGGCCGAGCCGCTGCCCCTCGTCCGCATCGAGGATGCGGCCGGTCAGCATCATTTCGCACATGCGGCCGGGGCCGATCAGCTTGGCCACCCGCACCGAGGCCCCCCCGCCGACGAAGATGCCGTGGCGGCCCTCGGGCAGCTGGTAGATCGTGCTGGGCTCGGCGACCCGGATGTGGGTGGCAGCGGCCAGCTCGAGGCCACCGCCGATCACCGCGCCATGCAGGGCGGCGATGACCGGAATGCCCCCGTGCTGGATGCGGTGGAAGATCCGGTGCCAGCTCTGGGAGTGCTGCATCACGCCGAAGGGCTCGCGATGCTGGTGCTCGGCCAGGTCGAGGCCGGCGCAGAAGTGATCGCCCTCGGCGGCCAGCACGATCACGCGCGTGCCCTCGGGGGTGGCCGAGATGGCCGCGTCGAGGGCGCCCAGCAGGCGGTCACTGACCGCATTGCGCTTGGCCGGCCGGTTCAGCGTCACCGTGTAGATGGCCCCGTCGAAGGCCGTGTGTACAGGTTGTTCGCTCATCCTTGGAATTCCTGGGTGGGGTGTCAGCTCGCGCTGTGCACAGTGATCACGTTCTTGTCCGGCAGGTCGCCGTGCAGGAAGGCGACCAGGTCGGCCCGGCGGCCCAGCACGATGCGCTGGTTGATGTAGCCCTTGTCGGTGATCTCGCCGTCCTCCACGGACGGCGGCTCGGCCATCAGCAGGGCCCGGGTGGCATAGGTGGAC
>JAGRFX010000244.1 GCA_020445805.1 Rhodocyclaceae bacterium | reverse complement strand
TACATCGACTATCGCAACGCCCGCCCGAAGTTCGTCGAGACCTTCCTGGCCAGCCTGGCCAACTGGGATTTCGCGGCCGCCAACTTCGCCTGACGCGATCTCCGGAATGGCGCATCGACCGGGCCTCTGGCCCGGTTTTTCATTGCGTCGCCGCCTGCCTGGACACGTCGACACAAGGGTCGTCATGCCTTCGTGGTAGTTTCTCGGCCTGAGGCAGCGCCAATACCCACCCCCTATTGCACGCACGAGGAGTCAGACCATGGGATTGATTTCATTCATCAAGGAAGCCGGAGAGAAGCTGTTCGGTACCGGCGAGGCAAAGGCCGCCCAGGATGCGGCAGCGAAGTCGCCGAGCCCTGAGAACGTGGCCAAGGCCAACGACGCAGCGGCCCAGGCCATCAAGACCTACATCGGGGCCCTGGGGCTCGAGGCCGAGGGCCTGGCGGTCAGCTTCGACGGCACGGCAGGCACCGCGACCGTAAGCGGTGAGGCCGCCAGCCAGGAGCTGCGGGAAAAGATCATCGTCGCGGCGGGCAACGTGGCGGGCGTGTCTTCGGTGGTGGACAACATGACGGTCTCTGCCCCGACGCCCGAGTCCCGCTACTACACCGTGGTCCGCGGTGACACCCTGTCGAAGATCGCCAAGGAAATGTACGGGAACTCCAACAAGTATCCGGTCATCTTCGAGGCCAACAAGCCCATGCTGTCGCACCCGGACAAGATCTATCCGGGTCAGGTGCTGCGCATTCCGCCGCTCTGAGCGATCGGCCAGCCACGCCCGGGGCCGGCCTACGCCGGCCTTTTTCGTTTTGGCAAAGCCCCGCGGCGGATGGCATCTCCGCTTGCCCACCGCGCCGATGGGGCGCAGACTGAAAGCCTGTTCATTCCGACCCGGCCGCGGCCGGGGCACTCATGGCATCGATCGACTGGAGCGGATACCGAAGCACGAGCTACGACGAGTTGATGGCGGATGGCGGCGCCCCGCGGCCCCATGCGGCCGACCTTGTCCAGCACCTCAGCAAGCTCTCGGAAGCTGAGGTCAACGAACTCAAGACCACCGCCGAGATCGCGATTCAGGTGATGGGCATCACCTTCACCGTCTATTCCGATGCCGGCATGATCGATCGCGCCTGGCCCTTCGACATCATTCCCAGGATCATCCCGGCAGCGGAATGGCGTCGGGCAGAGGCCGGTCTCGAGCAGCGGGTGCGGGCGCTCAATCTTTTCATCGACGACCTGTATCACGACCAGCGCATCGTCAAGGACGGGGTGTTCCCGGCCGAGTTGCTGTCCGAATCCGTCAATTTCCGCCCTCAATGCGTCGGCATTTCGCCCCCCAAGGGGATCTGGGCGCATATCTGCGGGTCGGACCTGGTGCGCGACAAGGACGGCACGCTCTACGTCCTCGAAGACAACCTGCGGATTCCCTCCGGCGTGTCCTACATGCTCGAGAACCGGAATGTCTCCAAGCGGGTCCTGCCGGAGCTCTTCGAGGGCGGACGGATCCTGCCGGTTGACGACTACCCGGCCCAGCTCTACGACATGCTGGCAGCCATGTCGCCCCGCCAGGAGGCCGAACCGCGCATCGTGGTCATGACCCCGGGCATCTTCAACTCCGCCTACTTCGAGCACGCCTTCCTGGCCCAGCAGATGGGGGTCGAACTGGTCGAGGGATCGGATCTGATCGTCGGCAGCGACGACAAGGTCTACATGCGGACCATCGACGGCCTGTCGCAGGTGGACGTGATCTACCGGCGGGTGGATGACCTCTTCATCGACCCGGAGGCCTTCAATCCCGACTCGGTCCTCGGCGTGCGGGGCCTCATTCGGGCGTGGCGCGCGGGCAACGTGGCCCTGTGCAATGCGCCGGGCGCGGGCGTCGCCGACGACAAGGTGGTGTACGCCTTCGTCCCCAAGATCATCCGCTATTACCTGGGCGAGGACGCCTTGATCCCCAACGTCCCGAGCTACCTCTGCATGGTCGACGCCGAACGCGAATACGTGCTGGCGAACCTCGACAAGCTGGTGGTCAAGCCGGCCAATGAATCCGGCGGATACGGCATGCTGGTGGGCCCCCACTCGACCGAGGCGCAGCGGCGCGAATTCGCAGCGCGGATCAAGGCCAACCCCCGCAACTACATGGCACAGCCGACCCTGACCCTGTCGACCACGCCGACCCTGTGCGAGGACGGCCTCGGCGCGCGCCACCTGGACCTCCGGCCCTTCATCCTGTCGGCCGGCGACCACACCTATGTCACGACGGGCGGGCTGACCCGCGTGGCCTTGGTCAAGGGATCGCTGGTGGTCAATTCCAGCCAGGGCGGCGGCAGCAAGGACACCTGGATCGTCGAAGGCGGGGAGGACTGAACCATGCTCTCTCGCGTCGCAGAAAACCTCTACTGGATGGCCCGCTATCTGGAGCGGGCCGAAGACACCGCCCGGCTGTTGCGCGTCACGCGCCACCTGATGCTGGACTACCCCGGTACGCCCACCCTGGGCTGGGCCTCCCTGATCACCATCACCGGCGATGACGAACTCTTCTCGTCCCACTACGACCGCCGGGACGAGGCCAGCGTCCTGGCCTTCCTGTGCCTCGACCGGGCCTACGGCGGCTCGATCCTGTCGGCCCTCGGCGCCGCCCGTGAAAACCTGCGCACCACCCGCGAAGTCATGCCGAGGGAAATCTGGGAAGAGATCAACCAGCTCTATCTCACGGTCGGGAACTACCTGGCGAGCGGCATCGCCCAGCGCCGGCTCGACGACTTCCTGCGCATGGTCATTCGCGGCTGCCAGACGATCAACGGTCTGATCGAAGGCACCCTCAGCCATGGACCGGCACGGCGCTTCTGCAATATCGGTCGGGAGCTTGAGCGTGCCGACATGACCACCCGCATCCTCGATGTGCGCTCGGCCAACCTGCTCCCGCGCTCGCCGGAAGACCGCACGCCTTTCGAGAACCTGCAATGGATGAGCGTGCTGAAGTCGCTTTCGGCCCACCAGATGTACCGTCAGCGTGTGCGAGCCCGCGTGCGAGGGGCGGACGTGGTGCGCTTCGTCCTGCAGGACACCGACTTCCCGCGGGCCATCTACCGCTGCCTGGACGACCTCTGCCGGGTATTCCAGAGCCTCGGTCGCCACGACAACGCCATGAACTGCACGCTGGGCCAGCGCGACGCCCTGCTGGCCGCAGATGTGGGCCGCCTCGCCGCCAGCCCGGATGAACTTAACGCCTTCATCGATGGCTTGCAGGTGGGTTTCGGGGCCATTCACCAGAGCATTGCGGCAACCTGGTTCGCCGGCGTCGACGCCCCCGCCCCCGTCCTCAGCGACTGAGGTGTCCCCGCCGCTTGCGCCCCTGCGCATCGTGTATCAGGACGATGCGGTGGTGGCGATCGACAAGCCGCCGGGGCTGCTCGTCCATCGCTCGCCGGTTGACCGGCACGAGACCCGCTTCGCGGTTCAGCTGCTCCGCGACCAGATCGGGCGCCGGGTCCATCCGGTCCATCGACTGGATCGCGGCACCTCGGGCGTGCTGGTCTTTGCCCTCGACCCCGTGTCGGCGGCCACCCTGGGGGCCCAGTTTCAGGCGGGCACGAAGCGGAGCACCTACCTGGCCGTGGTGCGGGGCCACCTGTGCGGCGAAGGCGACATCGATCATCCACTGGCCGATGTGGTGGACCGACACGCAGGACTCGAGGGCTCGGCCCCCAGGCCCGCCCAAACCCACTACCGGAGCCTGGCCACGGCCGAGCTTCCCGTCGCAATCGACCGCTATCCGAGCAGCCGCTTTTCGCTGCTCGCGCTACAGCCGGGGACCGGGCGCCGCCATCAGATCCGGCGCCACCTGAAACACCTTTCGCATCCCATCATTGGCGACGCCACGTACGGCAAGGGGCGATACAACCGCTACTTTGCGGACGCCATCGGCATCCCGCGACTGCTCCTGGCCTGCGTGTCGATCACCCTGGCGCATCCTCGCAGCGGCACACCGCTGACGCTGGTGGCGCCGGTCCGGGAGGGGTTCGCCGCCGCGCTCACGCATCTGGGATGGGGGGATGCCCTGCCGCCCGCGTGGATGGAGGCCCCGGGGCACGCTTCTGCGGTTTCACACCACGGCAGCTTCGTAGGACAATAATGGGTTCTGCAGAACTCATTCGGACACATCCATGAATCCGCTCCGGGAAGTACGCCGCTACGGCCAGCAGATCTGGCTCGACAACCTCTCCCGCACACTCCTCAACGACGGCGAACTCTCGCGCCTGGTGCGGGACGACGGGGTGGCCGGCATCACGACCAATCCGGCCATCTTCGAGAAGGCCATTTCGGCCGGCCGCTACTACGAGGACGATCTCGCGCGCCTGCGGGACCAGGACCTGACGCCCGAACAGCGCTACGAGGCCCTCGCCATCGAGGATGTCCGGCGCGCCTGCGATCTGCTCAAGGACGAGTACGACGCCAGCAACGGTGAGGCCGGCTACGTCAGCCTCGAGGTCTCCCCGGCCCTCGCCCACGACAGTGAAGGCACCTTGCGCGACGGCCGGCGCCTGCAAGCCGCGGTCGATCGCTGCAACCTGCTGGTCAAGGTTCCCGCCACCCCGGCCGGCATCGAGGCCATCGAGCGGATGATTGCCGAGGGGATCAGCGTCAACGTGACCCTGATGTTCTCGCTGGCCCACTGCGAAGCCGTCGCCATGGCCTATCAGCGCGGCATCACGAGCTTCCTGGCCCGGGGCGGCGATCCTTCCAGCGTGAAGTCGGTGGCCAGCCTGTTCCTCAGCCGCCTCGATTCGCTCCTAGACCCCCGCCTAGAAGCCATGGGCGGCGAAGCCCTGGCACTGCGGGGTCGCGCCGCGGTCGCCCTGGCCAAGCTGGCCTACGCCGCCTACCAGACCCGCGTCGAGTCACCGGCGTTCGCCCAGCTCCGCGCCCAGGGTGTGCGCCCGCAGCAGATGCTGTGGGCCAGCACAGGCACGAAGAATCCGGCATACAGCGACCTGCTCTACGTCGAGCCCCTGATCGGCCCCGACACGGTCAATACCCTGCCGGATGCGACGCTGGCCGCCCTGCGCCACCACGGGCGCATTGCCTCGACCCTGGCCGACGGCGCCGACGACGCACATGGGGTGTTCGCCCGGCTGACCCAACTGGGCGTCGATCTCACCGAAGCCGGCGAACAGCTCCAGCGCGAGGGGCTCGCGCAGTTCGAGCAGGCATTCGAGCGGATGCTGAAGACCACGACCTGATGGCCCGGGGCCCTGTCGGGGCCCTAGCCGCCCCGACTCAGTTGGAGGCGTCGCGTGCCCGGCGGATGATGCGGGAGAGGTTTTCGGTCTCGCTCTGAAGGCTCAGCAGGCGGGCGTGCAAGGCCTCGAGCTGGTCCTCCATCATGGTCATCATCATGCGCGTCGCCCGCAGCGGATTGCCCGCTTCGGCCCGCGCATGGTCGATCTGCAGCTGGAATTCGCGCAGGCGGTCTGCCTGCGCCGGAGGGTACTGCCCGATGAACCGCTCGATGACCCGCTCGCGCTCTCGAAAATAGAGATCCGGCCGTCTTTCGGCCAGATTGCACCAGGCATCGAAGTCGATTTCATTCACCTCGGGGGCTCCGTTGCATTTGGACCAAGGGTCCATTTCGGAACCATCCTAGGGCAGGACGCGTAAACGACACAAGCCGCATCCGTCGGCGAGCGTGACGGATGCGGCACCCCCGCGGGGGCGAAAACTACGCTTCGGAGTGACCGCTCAGGCGGCCAGAGCCTGTTTCCTGGCGGCCTTGACCAGTCGGCTGCGCGGTACGCCGCGCTGTTCGCCGGACGATCCGAGCAGTTCCTTCATGTCGAGAATCAGGACAATCTGGCCGTTCG
>JAGRFX010000243.1 GCA_020445805.1 Rhodocyclaceae bacterium | reverse complement strand
TCTCGAAGCGGTGGCGGTCGCTGCCGAAGTAGAACGGGATCCAGGCCTTGCCCGTCATGTAGGCACCCTGGTCGGAGGGCTGGCCGATCAGGTCGGTGACCTGCTTCAGGGGCATGCCGATCTTGAGCTTGGCGAACTTGCTGCCCGGTGCCGGCTTGCCGGTGATCTCGCCTTCCCAGTCACCGAGACCCTTGACCTGGGTGCCGTGGCCGCCCTCGACCTTGGACGAGTCCACCACCTCGCCCTTGGCGTTCATGCCGGGGGGAATGCCGGATTCCTTCTTCTCTTCGGCGGCGGGCTTGGCATCGCCGTCATCCTTCTTGAGCGGATTCGAGATGCAGGCCGACAGGGCCAGGCTGACGGTGGCGGCAAGCAGGAGGGGGCGGTGGCGTTTCAGGTCGAGCATCGGGTCGGACTCCATGTATGGTCGTTGCTGGGCACAAGCTTGATGCACATGTATTCAACCACGATTACGTCCGGCCGAAACAGCGCCCGGGCTCAGTTTGCGGCACTGCGCCGCTCGAGCAGTTCACGAAGCTCTGCCGGCAGAAGGCCCCGCAATCGGTCGGACAGGGCCCGCTCGTGGTGCTGCCACCACACGCCGAGCCGGATCAGCGCCAGTCCGAGGATCGAGAGCACGATCGGGAAGGCCCAGGCGTCCCGGAACAGGTGGCGCGAGAAGTCGCCCAGCACCAGCATCAGCCCGATCGCGCCGAAAACCGCGAAGGTCCGGCGCAGGAGCAGTGCGCCGATCGCCATCAGGCCGAGATTGATCGCCAGGTAGATGAGCTTGCCGGACAGTGCACCGGATCCGAGCAGGGACAGGCCGCCCCAGAAGGTCAGCAGGCCGAACAGGTAGAGCCAGAAGCTGAAGTCGCGCGGCGAGCGGTTGCGCAGGTCCACCCAGAAGGCGAGCAGGATCGTGACGGCGCCGAAGCTGAGCGAGAACCAGCGCCGGAAGGTCCAGGCCGCGCCGTCCCAGCTGCCGGGATTGTCGGGCGAGACCAGCAGCATGGCGAGGTCCATGGACAGGTACCACAGCGTGACGGCGATCGGCATCAGCATGAAGGGCGCGCGCCAGCGCCACAGCATCAGGCTGCCGGCGGCCAGGGTGGCCAGTTCCAGCGTGATCCAGCGCCAGTCGATCGCGAGGTGGTAGTCGCGGTACTGATCGGCGTGCGCGGCATCCACCCAGAAACCGAGGGCATGCTGGAGCCCCCAGGTGGCGAGCGGCACCAGCACGATGCACAAGGCCCCCATGATCCCCGAGGGCACCGGCAGCCCCTGGCGCTCGAAGCGGCCCGCGAGCTTCCAGGCCACGCCGAAGTACAAGAGGGCGATGAAGAAGATGCCCCAGCCGCCGAAGGCTTCCCAGCCCAGGTTCATGAACAGCGACATGGCGCCGATGGCGAGCATGCCGCCCAGGTAGTAGAGCACGTGGGTCAGGTCGAAGCGCGGGCCCGCCGGTGCCCGCTGTTCCAGGAAGTGCCAGAGGGCCTCGGCCTGTTCCGTACTGATGAGCTGCTCGGCGGCGGCGGCGTCCAGGTGGCTGCGTTCGATGCGTGGCATGGTCATGTCCTCCTGCCGCGCAGGGTGCCGCGCGATGGCCGCTCTGTCATGGCAGGCGTTCGAAGTGCAGGGCGCCGGTGCCGCCGGTCTCGCCGGGCGATACCGTGACGCCTCATACGGCCGCGACGATGCCGTCGCTGCGGGGGTCGGCCGCGCCTTCGATCAGGCCGTCGCGGTGGCGGACGAGGGCCCCGGCGTGCCCCATGGTGTTGCTGAACGGGTCGCCCAGCACCTCGACCCGGTGCCCGGCCGCGCGCAGGGCCTGGGCCAGGGCCGGATCGACCCGGGCCTCCAGCTTGAGGCTGGTGCTGCTGTCGCCCCAGGTGCGGCCGAGCAGCCAGCGCGGCGCGGTGACCGCCTGCTGCAGCGGCTGGCCGAAGAGGGCGTAGCGGCTGAAGACGGCGGCCTGGGTCTGGGGCTGGCCCTCGCCGCCCATGGTGCCGAAGGGCATCACCCGGCCGTCGTCGAAGAGGGCCATCGAAGGATTGAGCGTATGGAAGGGCAGGCGGCCGGGTTCGAGGGTGTTCAGCGCGGCCGGATCGAGGGAGAAAGCGATGCCCCGGTTTTGCCAGCCGATCCCGGTGTCGCGCAGGACGACGCCCGACCCGAACTCCCAATAGACGCTCTGGATGAAGCTGACGGCCCGGCCCTCGCGATCGATGGCGCCCATCCAGATGGTGTCGCCCTGGGACGGTGGATCGGGCCAGGGCTGAGCCTGCAGGGGATCGATCTGGCGGGCCAGGGCAGCCAGATGGCCCGGGTCGAGCAGGGCCTGGGGATCGGCCGGCAGGCGTCGCGGATCGGTGACCACCCGGTCGCGCGCCCGGAAGGCGTGCTTGGTGGCCTCGACGAGGCCATGGACGTGTTCGAAGCCATCCGCCGCCCCGACGTCCAGGCGTTCGAACTGACCGAGGATCATCAGGGTGGCGAGCCCCTGGGTCGGGGGCGGGAGGTTGAACACCCGCGCGCCGCGCATCTGCAGTTCGAGCGGCGTCACCACGGCCGCGCGGTAGTCGGCGAGGTCTTCCCGTCTCAGCGGGCTGCCGATCCGTTCGAGCTCGTCGCCGATCCGCTCTGCCAGCCGGCCTTCGTAGAAATCGCGCAGGCCCCGCTGGCCGAGGGCCTCGAGGGTGTCGGCCAGCTGCGGCAGGCGGAGCCGCTCGCCGACCTCAAGCACCCGGCTGCCGTCCAGGTAGGTGTCGGCAAAACCGGGCAGCTGGGCCAGCGCCTCGAACTTGCCCCGCACCAGGCCGCGCTGGCCGGTAGTCACAGCGAAACCGTCCCGGGCATGGCGGATCGCCTCGGCCAGCAGGCGGGGCAGGGGCAGCGGGCGACCCCACGTGCCGGCGATGTCGAGCGCGGTGCGCCAGCCGTCTACCGTGCCGGCCACGGTCAGCGCTGCCAGCGGGCCCCGCTCGGGGATCGCCGTGCGACCCGCATAGAGGTCGCGGCTGGCCAGGCGGGCCGCCGGGCCGCAGGCCGCGATCGCGACAGGGTCCGCGCCGGGTTCGCGGATCAGCCAGAAGCCGTCGCCGCCGATCGCGTTCATGTGGGGATAGACGACGGCGATGGTGGCCGCTGCGGCGACCATGGCCTCGACGGCGTTGCCGCCCTCGCGCAGGATGTCTCGACCGGCCTGGGCGGCCAGGTGATGCGGCGCGACCTGCATGCCGCCGAAGGCGCTAAGGGTGTGGAACATGGGCTTCTCCGGCTGCTGGCCCCGGGGCGGGGCGTGCAGGGCCGATCTTAGCGCCAGCGCTGCCCCGTCGCTCAGCCGCTTGCGGCGACTCGGCCCTCGGGCGGGGCCCCCGGCGTGGCGGTGGGCTCGGCCTGGCGGGCCCGTGCCGCCTCCACGGCCGCCCGCCGGATGCGCAGCGGCTGGTAGCGGAAGGCGCGACCGCGCACCCGCCCGATCCGGTTGAGCTGGTAGGTGAGCTCGGCCCCGTACAGCATGATCAGGGCCACGTAGTAGACCCATACCAGGATCACCGCCAGCGAACCTGCGGCACCGAAGGTCTCGGCGGTGTGGCTGCGGCCCAGATAGACGCCGATGCCCCACTTGCCGACCTCGAACAGGATGGCCGTCGCCACGGCCCCGAAGGCCAGAGCCCTGCGTTGCAGGCGGCCCGGCACCAGGACCTTGTAGATCATGGCGATCATGCTGGTCTGCAGGACCAGGGTGATGCCCACCTGGAGCAGCGAGGCGATCCAGAGGAAGGGGGCGAGCCGCTCCGTGGCGAAGTCGCTGATGGCGAGGATCGCCGCGCTGGCCACCAGCGACACCATCAGCAGGAAGCCCACCCCGATGATCACGGCGAGCCCGCGCAGGCGGCCGAGCAGCTGCGCCTGCCAGGCGCTGCGGCGGGCCGAGCGGGACCCGAACACGGCCTCGAAGGCGTGGCCGAGCTGCAGGAACAGCCCGGTCGCGCCCAGCAGCACGATGACGAAGCTGACGGCGGCGGCCATGCCGCCGCTGCCCGACTGGTAGCTGGCGGCGATCATGCGGTCGATCAGCGCTGCGCCCTCGGCACCGATGAGCCCCTCCAGCTCGGTCACCAGCTTGCCGCTGACGGCATCGGCGCCGAAGAACAGGCCGGCGATCGAGACCGCAATGACCAGCACCGGCGCCAGCGAGAAGGCCGAGTAGTAGGCGAGGGCAGCCGCGTAGGTGGTGCAGCGGTCGGCGGCCCACTTGCGGGCGGCACGATAGGGGACGAGCAAATAGCGGATGGGGGTGGTGAGCAGACTCAAGGGGAGGTCCTGAACCGGTTGGCGGGGCGGGCACCGGACGGTGCCCGGCGTCTCAGGAGTCTGGATCAGCCGGTCCGCGGTTTGGTTCCGCGGCGGGGCGGCTGATCCGGCCTCAGCGCTTCAGGTGGGCGCAGGCCCGATAGGCATAGGCGCTGTCACGCCGATCGATGGCGTCGTTGAAGCAGCTCCAGTAGGCAGCCTCCTGGGCGGCCCGGGCGTCGGCCTGGCGCGCGTCGCGGCGGGCCTCCTGCTGCTGGCGCTCGCGCTCGTAGGTGGAGCGCCGCTGTTGCGCTTCCTCCTGCTGAGTGCGTCGCTGCTGGGCATACATCAGGCGCCGCTGGTCGTCATCGATGCGTTGCATCAGACGGTCCCGCTCCGCCTGGGTCTGACGGGCCTGGTAGCTGGCCTGGTCGGCCGCCCTGCGCTTGCGGGCTTCTTCCCGGTCGGCTTCGATGCGGGCGGTCTGCCGGGCCTTCCACTCCTCGGCCTTGGCGCGGCGATCCTGCTCCATGGCGGTCTGGTTGTCGAGGAACTCGGCGGCCGTGCGGGTCTGGTAGAAGGGCAGGGCGACGATGGCCAGCAGGGCGACCACGGCGGCGGATACCAGCACCGTGACCTTGCGGGTGGCCCACCATTGGAGGAACACGCTCGCAGGGGCGTCGTCCGTGATCTCCTCGAGTTCGTCGCCGGCCGCGGCGCTGCCCTGCTGCAGCCCGAGTCCGCTCGCCAGGCTCTGGTCGTAGCGGGCCCGACCGGCCGGCGTGCCGAGGGTCTCGACGGCGTAGCGCAGCTCGGCATCCATGGGCGCGCCGCTGTCCCTGAGGCGGCGAATCGCCGAGGCGATCTCGGCGTCGCTGGCGGTGGCCTGCACGCCCAGCGTGCGGTAGAGGGAATCGCGCCCCGAGCTGGCCAGGGCGGCCGCCAGTTCGACGCGCAGGGCGGCCTGCGGGTCGGCCGCCGGTGGCGCTGCCTGCGCCCGGGGCGCCAGGTCCGCGTGGCGGAGCCGGATGTAGATGGCCCTGGCCTTCTCGCGGTCGCCGCCGGCCTCGGCGAAGGCCTGCGTCCAGCGCGCCGGATCCATCCGGTTGGCATCGAGCTCGCGCGCGATTATCTTGTAGAGTTCCTTTTCGTCCATGGTCCCGGGCCCGCGGTGTTGACCGGAATTCTACGGCATGGGCAGGACACGGCCGACTGCCGCCGGGCAGCCGCCACATGCCGCTGGCGATTTGCCGTGAAGAAATTCACGCCATCGGCATGGGGGTGCTACTCGTGTCGGAGGGCGTCGATGGGGTTCAGGCGCGCCGCCCGGCGGGCCGGCACGAAGCCGAAGAGCACGCCGATCGCCGCGGCGATGGCGAATGACAGGAGGTTGATGCCGGGGTCGAACAGGTAGGGCAGCTTCATGACCGAGGCCAGCCCCACGGACGCGCCGGCGGCCAGCGCGATGCCCAGCAGGCCGCCCAGGCTGGAGAGGACCACGGCCTCGATCAGGAACTGCAGCAGCACCTCGCGCTCGAGGGCGCCGATGGCGAGCCGGATGCCGATCTCGCGGGTCCGCTCGGTGACCGAGACGAGCATGATGTTCATG
>JAGRFX010000242.1 GCA_020445805.1 Rhodocyclaceae bacterium | reverse complement strand
TGCGCTGCTGCGTCCTTGGTGATGGGGGCATGAATCTCGGCCATGGTGGTCTCGACCTCTGGTGGTTGGTTACGCCACCATGTAGAGACCTGCAACGAGCCACGACGAAACGGCGCGAAAATTTCGCCGATGAAATGCCAGGGGCAAGTGCAATCGTGCGCCAATCGTGTGTCAAAGGGCCCTTGCAAAGCTGTCCGCTCGCTTCGCGTTGATTCGTGCTGTTTCGCACTAAGTCACTGATAACTAGGTGCTATACTCTGACTTGCCCGTGTAGCAAAGGGGTCCGGAACGGGTTCGGGACGCAGGGGCCGGAGGTTCGAATCCTCTTTCCCCGACCAGCTTCAAGAAAATTGGCCGCTCAGACGAGCGGCCTTTTTCATGCCTGCGCGTAGCCGGGGCCACGTGTTCCGTGGGTTGTGGTCAGTCGCTGAGTGCGCTTCCTTCTGCATCGCAGGTCCGCCCCGACAGGCGAAGGCGGCGGGCGCGGGCATCAGGCGCCTTCGGGGCGGGCCGGCCGGAAGCGCTGGCGCGCCTTGCCGAGGGGGAACTCCGTGCGGCGCTGCTGCTCCCTGTCGCCCAGCACGGCAGGTGTCCGCGCTGTCCTCGCTACTTCACCACCATGCCACCATTCACTCGAGGTAGCGCGCCAGGAAGGCGCCCTCGAGTCCGGTTGGCATGCTCAGCCGGACCCGGTGGCCGCTGCCCGGTGCGCAGTCGACCGAGGCGCCGTCGGCGTTCTGCAGGGCATCGACGGTGAGGTCGCAATTGCCGGTCGGGTGGATGACCTCCAGCCGATCACCCACGGCAAAGCGGTTGCGCACCTCTATCATGGCGTGTCCGTCAGGGCCATAGCTCAAGACGTCGCCCACATAGAGACTGCGGCCGGATTCCGAATGGCCCCGCAGGTAGTTCTGTGTCTCGGACGGCGTATGGCGCTGGTAGAAGCCACCGGTGTAGCCCCGGTTGGCGAGCCCTTCCAGCTGGCCGAGCAGGCGCGGGTCGAGTGCGCGGCCGGCCTGTGCGTCGTCGATGGCCTGGCGATAGGCCTGGCAGGTCCGTGCGGCGTAGTAGGGGCTCTTGGTCCGGCCTTCGATCTTGAGCGAATCGATGCCGATCTCGACCAGTCGCTGTACGTGCTCGATGGCGCGCAGGTCCTTGGAGTTCAGGATATAGGTGCCGTGCTCGTCTTCTTCGATGGGCATGAAGCTGCCCTGGCGCTTTTCCCGCTCCTCGAGCAGGTAGACATCGCCGCTGGCATCCTCGCGGCCGTCGTGGACCTTGAAGTCCCAGCGGCAGGAATTCGTGCAGGTTCCCTGGTTCGGATCCCGGTGATTGAAGTAGCCGGACAGCAGGCATCGACCCGAGTAGGCGACGCAGAGCGCGCCATGCACGAAGACCTCCAGTTCGGTATCGGGGCAGGCATCGCGGATCTCGGCGATCTCCTCCAGGGACAACTCGCGCGAGAGGATCACCCTCGAAATCCCGACCGAGCGCCAGAACCGGACGGCCGCGGCATTCACGGTGTTGGCCTGGACCGAGAGGTGGATCGCCATCTCGGGCCAGGTCTCCCGCACCATCATGATCAGCCCGGGGTCCGACATGATCAGGGCGTCCGGCCCCAGGGCAATGGCCGGCGCCATGTCGTCGAGGTAGGTCTTGAGCTTGGCCCCGTGGGGGTAGATGTTCGAGACTAGGTAGAAGCGGTTGCCGGCCGCACGGACCCGGCGAATGCCTTCCTCGAGTACCTCGATCCGGCCGAAGTCGTTGTTGCGGACGCGCAGCGAGTAGCGGGGCTGCCCGGCGTAGATGGCCGTCGCGCCAAACGCCTGCGCGGTGTCGAGCATGGCGAGGGTGCCCGCGGGCGCGAGCAGTTCAGTGGAACGGATGGGCATGGATCTGGGCGTTCGGGGAATGCCCGGATTATAGTCTGGCGAATGATCGGCCTTGCCGGAAAGGACGCCATGCTCAAGCACCTGCAGGCACTCGAAGCCACCCAGCCCTACACCACCCTGGATGGGTCCACCATCCGCGAACTGATGCATCCGGCGGTCCATGGCAACCGGGCCCAGAGCCTGGCCGAAGCCCGCCTGGCAGTGGGGGCCCGGACCGCGCGGCACCGGCACCGGGAAGCCGAGGAAATCTACTTCGTGCTGGCTGGGGAGGGGGAGATGGAACTGGCTGGGGAGGCGTTCGTGGTCCGGTCGGGTGACACGATCTGCATACCGCCGGGAACGCCACACGCGATCCGCAATATCGGCGCGTCCGAACTACGATTTCTGTGCTGTTGTGCGCCCGCCTACCGGCACGACGACACGGAATTGCTCGATGCCTCGTAGGCCGGTTCAGTCGGCCGACAGGGCGCTGCCCCAGACATCACCGTAGCGGGGCGCTTCGGCGGGGTCGGAGCGGTAAAGTCCGCGTCCCAGCAGGAACTGGGTGTAGCCGATCGATCCGATCACGACGCCGCGGGCATAGAGCTGATGACCCTCCTTGTCGAAGACTGCGAACGGCAAGGGGGCCCGGGCGGAAATCTCGTCGGGCTGTATCCGGCGCAGGGGGCTCATGGGTGAACCTCCACAATGACAACGTGGTCAGGATAGCGCGGCGGGATTCTCGTGAAAATCTGTCAAAAGTACTAGAGCGGACATGACGTCGTGATTATTTCCACATGGCCCGCATGCTGGCCGCCAGGTCGATGGCGGCCTGGCGGGAGGCCGGGCTGCCGCGCAGGGCCTCGGGTGCGGGAGGCCAGGCGGTCTCCTGGAAGTGGTGGCGGATCGCGTTGGGAATGAAGCGCGAACGACTGGCATAGACGTGGCGGTCGCCGAGCCCGGCCTGATGGGTCACGTAGAAGCGCTTGGGCAGCATCAGGTCCAGTTCTTCCCGCGCGCGGGTCATGGCCACATAGAGCAGACGCCGCTCCTCGTCGATCTCCGCAGCGTTGCCGGTGGCGAGATCGGACGGGATGCAGCCGTCGACCACATTGAGCACGGTGACGGCGCGCCATTCCTGCCCCTTGGCGGAGTGGATCGTGGACAGGATCAGGTAATCCTCGTCCCTCAGAGGCACCCCGGCCTCGCCGCTGCTGGCTTCGGGCGGGTCGAGGGCCATGTCGGTCAGGAAGTGGGTGGCGTCCCGGTAGGTCGATGCGAGGTGGGCCAGCTGGCGGATGTCGGCCTCGCGCATGGCGGCCGCGTCGTACAGACGCTCGATCTGGCCGACGTACCAGTCGGCCAGGCGTTCGAAGCTGGCAGGCCAGGGCGCAGCCGAGCTGGCCAGGGTCTCCAGGTGGGCGCACAGCGCTGCCCAGGCCTCCCGGCAGTGGGCCGGGACGGGCTGCTCGGCCAGCAGGGCCGCGCCCGGCGGGGCCGCGGCTAGGTTGTCCAGGACCGTGCTCGCGGTCTTCGGGCCGATGCCCGCGAGCAGCTGGATCGCGCGGAAGCCGGCCACCCGGTCCCGCGGGTTCTGCGCCCAGCGCAGGGCGGCCAGCAGGTCCTTGACGTGGGCGGCTTCGAGAAAACGCAGTCCGCCGAACTTGACGAAGGGGATGTTGTGCCGGCGAAGCTCGATTTCCAGCCGTGCACTGTGATGGGCGGCCCGAAACAGCACGGCCTGGCTCTTGAGTCGCATGCCTGCCTCGCGCCGGGCCAGCGTGCGGGCCACGATGTGGCCGGCCTGTCCCAGGTCGTCATGGACCGAAACCAGCGCGGGCGGCGGTCCTTCCGGGCGGGCACTCCACAGGTTCTTGTCGAAACCCTCGCCGGCGAGCGCGATGACCCCATTGCTGGCGGCGAGGATCTGCGGGCTGCTGCGGTAGTTGCGCGTGAGGGTCACGCGGGTCGCGGTGCCGCCGAACTGATCCGGGAAGTCGAGGATGTTGCGCACCGTGGCACCCCGGAACGCATAGATCGACTGGGCGTCGTCACCCACCACGGTCAGTCCCCGGCCATCGGGCTTGAGGGCCCGGAGGATCGCACTCTGGAGGAGGTTGGTGTCCTGGTACTCGTCCACCAGCACATGGACGAAGCGTTCGCCCAGTTCACTGGCGAGGCCGGCGTGTTCGGTCATGCGTGCCCAGTAGAGGAGCAGGTCATCGTAGTCGAGCACCTGCTGGGCCTGCTTGGCTTCGACATAGGCCAGGAAGAGGCCGCGCAGGGCCTCTTCCCATTCGCGGCACCAGGGGAAAGTGGTTTCCAGCACTTCGTCGAGGGGGCGGCAGGTATTCACGACCGCGGAATAGATCGCCAGACAGGTGCCCTTCTGGGGAAAGCGACGTGGCAGGCTGGACAGCCGGGCCTCGTGCCGCGACAGATTGATGAGGTCGGCCGCATCCTCCCGGTCGAGGATCGAAAAGCCTGGATCCAGTCCGATGCGCGGCGCGAACTCGCGCAAGAGGCGCGCGCCTACGCCATGAAAGGTGTCCGACCAGGGCAACTGCACACCTGCGAGACGACCGTCCGCGACGCCGGCACGCGCCAGCAGGCCCTGCACGCGCCGCGTCATCTCGTCTGCGGCCCGACGGGAGAAGGTCAGGAGCAGGAGAGATTCAGCTTGGGCGCCTGCGGCGAGCAGGGCCGCCACGCGGTGGGCGAGAGTGTTGGTCTTGCCGGTCCCTGCCCCGGCGATGATCAGCAGCGGGCCACCGTCCGAAGCCTCATGGAGGCCCGCCGTCGCGGCCTGGCGCTGCTCGGGGTTGAGGTCGTCGAGCCAATCGGCCTCGGCCCGGTCGCTGCGACTGGGTGTCGTCGTATCGGTCATGGGGCGGGTTCCGTGGTTCGGGTGTCGCTCCGGACGCGCCTCGTGCGTCGTCCGGCCGTGTGTTGACTGTAATTGTATACACCTGTTCGGTCGGCGCAATGCTCGAAGCAGCACCGTCCGGCCAGTGCGATTCGGGTTCGACAGTGGGGCTGCCGACCGGCGGCCGGCCGGTGCATTGCCCCCAGCGATTCCCCACCGCTTCCTGACGATTCCCCACTTTTGAGGAATTTTGTCGGGGTGTGGGGAATTGATTTAAAACATGGGCTTAACCTCATTTTTCGCGTGGCATGCTTCTGGCTTTAGTGCCTGTGTCAAAGAATTTCTGGGGGAGATCACCAAATGACCAGGCTGCTCGGAAAAGGCGGATGTGGGGGGAGCGGAGGGCGTCGTGCGGATGAACGGGGCGGCTGAGCTCGCGCCCATCCCTGTGATTACCCCCGCGGCCATCGCCATGGCACGCGGCGCTGCTGTCGGTTCGGGCCGGTCGGCGGTCGAGATGCTGGAGGAAGCGGCCGGTGTGCCCCAGCACGAGTTCATGCGGCAGCTGGGCTCCGTGTTGCACTACCCGGTGGCTGGCAGCGAGGTGCTGAACGGCGCAACGCCACTCTTCGAGCGGCTGTCGATCACCGACTGCCTGGCGCGCGCCTGCGTCGTCCTGCGGCTGGGCGACGAATCGGAATGCCTGGTCGTCGCCGATCCGCTCGACCGGGATCTCGCCGCATGGGCGGACGAGCGCTTCGGCGTGCTGGACCGGTGCATTGCCCACCCCTCGGACCTCAGCGCCTATCTGGGTCGCTTCGAGGAGAACGTCCGCGCCATGGAGGCCCTCGGCGCGGGTGACGGCCGTCCGGCGGAAGCCGGCGCCGAGGAGGGGGAGCTCCTCTCGCTGACCCGCATCAGCGAAGACTCGAGCGTGGTCGTGAAGCTCGTCAATTCCACGATCTACGACGCCCTCAAGGCCCAGGCCAGTGATGTGCATCTGGAGATGTCCCCCTCCGGCCTGACCCTCAAGTACCGGGTCGACGGGGTCCTGGTCGCGGCGGGGCAGGTGAGCGGAATCGAGCTGGCCGAGCAGGTCGTGTCGCGCATCAAGATCATGGCCGAGCTCGACATTGCCGAGCGTCGCGTGCCTCAGGACGGCCGCTTCAAGGTGCGCGTGAAGGGCCGCAGCATCGACTTCCGGGTGTCGGTCATGCCGAGCATCCACGGCGAGGAT
>JAGRFX010000241.1 GCA_020445805.1 Rhodocyclaceae bacterium | reverse complement strand
TACAACGCCGACAAGCTCGCCACCGCGCCCAGGTCGTGGGCCGACTTCTGGGACACCAAGACCTTCCCGGGCAAGCGCGGCCTGCGCAAGGGCGCCAAGTTCACACTGGAGTTCGCGCTGCTGGCCGACGGCGTGGCGCCGGCCGACGTGTACTCGGTGCTGGGCACCAAGGCCGGTGTCGAGCGCGCCTTCAAGAAGCTCGACCAGATCAAGGGCGACATCCAGTGGTGGGAGGCCGGTGCCCAGCCGCCGCAGCTGCTGGCCTCCGGCGACGTGGTCATGAGCGCCGCCTACAACGGGCGCATCTCGGCCGCCCAGAAGGAAGGCAAGAACCTGCGGGTGGTCTGGAACGGCAGCATCTACGACGTGGATTCCTGGGCCATCCCCAAGGGCACGCCCAAGCGTGACGAGGCCTATCGCTTCGTGAAGTTCGCCAGCGAGCCCCAGAACCAGCGCGTCTATTCGGGCGAGATCCCCTACGGCCCCACCCACGTCAAGGCGGTTGCCGGCATGGACCCGAAGATCGTCTCCGACCTGCCGACCGCGCCGGACAACCTCAAGGGCGCCCTCGCCAGCAACACCGAGTTCTGGGTCGAGCACGGCGAGGAACTCGAACAGCGCTTCAACGCCTGGGCTGCCCGCTGAGCCACTGAACCGCCGAGCCATGCGCCGCCGGCCCTCCGGGACCGGCGGTGCCCCGAAAGACCCGACCGGATTTCCCCATGACCACCGCCACCGAGAACGCCGTGTTCGCGCCGCCGACCGACGGGCGCCCGCTCAGGAAGCGCCTGCGCAACGCCGAGCGTCGCCGCAAGCTGCTCTACGGCTGCCTGATCCTGCCGCTGGCGGTGTTCCTGATCGTCGCCTTCGTGTGGCCGATCGCCTCCCTGCTGGCCCGCAGCGTGGACAACCCCGAGGTCCATGACAACCTCCCCGACACCCTCGCCCAGCTCGGCGACTGGTCGGGCAAGGACCTGCCGCCCGCCCCGGCCTTCGCGGCCTTCGCCCGCGAGCTGGAGGCCACCAAGGGCAGCCCGGCCCTGCCGGCAGTGGCCAACCGCCTGAACCGCGAAGAGACCGGCTACCGCAGCCTGGTCATGAAGACCGCCCGCAAGCTGCCGCTCGAGGCCGGTGCCGACCCGCAGGCGGCGCTGATCGACATCGACGAGCGCTGGGGCGAGCCCGCCACCTGGCAGGCCGTGCGCCGCGCCGGGGGCGCACTCACGCCCTTCTATCTGCTGGCGGCGGTCGACCGCAGTGTCGACGCCGATGGCCAGGTGGTGTCGGTGCCGGCCGACGAGGCGGTCTATGTGGACGTGCTGCTGCGGACCTTCTGGATGAGCCTGGTGGTCACGGCCTGCTGCCTGCTGCTGGGCTTCCCGGTCGCCTACCTGATGGCCAACCTGCCCGCCAAGCACAGCAACGCCCTGATGATCTTCGTGCTGCTGCCCTTCTGGACCTCGGTGCTGGAGCGCGTCGCGGCCTGGATCGTGCTGCTCCAGAACGAGGGCCTGATCAACCGCCTGCTGATCGCCACCGGGCTCATCGACAGCCCCCTGCAGCTGCTCTTCAACCGGGTAGGGGTGTATGTGGCCATGGTCCACATCCTGCTGCCCTTCATGGTTCTGCCCCTGTTCTCGGTCATGAAGGGGATCTCGCCGGTCTACATGCGCGCGGCGATCTCCCTGGGCTGCCCGCCCTTCAAGAGCTTCAGGAAGGTGTACTTCCCCCAGACCCTGCCCGGCATCGGCGCCGGCACCCTGCTCGTGTTCATCATGTGCATGGGCTACTACATCACCCCGGCCCTGCTCGGCAGCCCCCAGGAGCAGATGGTCAGCTACTTCATCGCCTTCTACACCAACCAGACCATCAACTGGGGCATGGCCGCCGCGCTCTCGGCCGTGCTGCTGGCCGCCACCCTGGCCCTCTACCTGGTCTATGCCCGCTACCTGGGACCGACCCGGACCCAGGCCGGCAAGGCCCGCTGAGGAGAACACGCGCCATGCTGCAACCCTACGCCTCTCCCTTCGAACGCCTCTGGTACGTGGGCCTGCGCCTGCTGGTCGGGCTGGTGCTGCTGTTCCTGTTGCTGCCCATCCTGGTGATCGTGCCCCTGTCGTTCAACTCGGATACCTTCCTGATGTATCCGATGGCCGGCTTCTCGACGCGCTGGTACGAGGAGATCTTCGCCTCGCCGGCCTGGCGGCAGGCCATGATGAACAGCCTGATCGTGTCGCCGCTCGCCACCCTGCTGGCCATGGTGCTGGGCACCCTGGCCTCGATCGGCCTGGTGCGCACCGAGTTTCCCGGCAAGGCGCTGCTGACTGCCATCCTGATCTCGCCGATGGTGGTGCCGGTGGTGATCGTGGGCGTGGCCATGTACATCTTCTTCGCGCCGCTGGGGCTGACCGGCAGCTACACCGGCCTGGTGCTCGCCCACGCCGTGCTGGGCGTGCCCTTCGTGGTCACCACGGTCAGCGCCACCCTGCAGGGCTTCGACTTCAACCTGGTCCGCGCCGCGGCGAGCCTGGGGGCCAACCCGGTGCTGGCCTTCTTCCGCGTGACCCTGCCGCTGGTGGCGCCGGGGATCATCTCGGGCGGGCTCTTCGCCTTCGCCACCTCCTTCGACGAGGTGGTGGTCACCCTGTTCCTGGCCAGCCCCGAGCAGGCCACCCTGCCGCGCCAGATGTTCTCGGGCATCCGCGAGAACGTGAGCCCGGCCATCGCCGCCGTGGCGACCATCCTGATCGTGCTGTCGATCCTGATGCTGATCACCCTGGAATGGCTGCGCCGTCGCAATGAGCGCATTCGCAGCGGCCGTTCCTGACACCCCCCCGTTCCGGAGAGAACCATGAGCCTGATCCTGAAGGACGCTGCCCTGTTCCGCCCCCACGCCTATGTCGATGGCGCGTGGATCGATGCGGACAGCGGCGCGACCCTCGACGTGACCAACCCCGCCACCGGTGAGCGCATCGGCAGCGTACCCAGGATGAGCGCCGCCGAAACCCGCCGCGCCATCGAGGCCGCGAATGCGGCCGGACCCGCCTGGCGCGCCCTGACCGCCGGCGCCCGCTCGAAGATCCTGCGCCGCTGGTACGAGCTGATGCTCGAGCACCAGGAGGACCTGGCGGTGCTGATGACCTGCGAACAGGGCAAGCCCCTGGCCGAGTCGCGCGGCGAGGTCCTCTACGCGGCCTCCTTCATCGAGTGGTTCGCCGAGGAGGGCAAGCGCATCTACGGGGATGTGATCCCGGCCGCCCAGGCGGACAAGCGGATCGTCGTCACCAAGGAGCCGATCGGCGTCTGCGCCGCGATCACGCCGTGGAACTTCCCGGCCGCCATGATCACCCGCAAGGCGGGCCCGGCCCTGGCCGCCGGCTGCACCATGGTGCTCAAGCCCGCCAGCCAGACGCCCTACTCGGCGCTGGCCCTGGCCGAGCTGGCCGCCCGGGCCGGCGTGCCCAGGGGGGTGTTCAGCGTGGTCACCGGCTCGGCCGGCGAGATCGGCGGCGAACTCACGGCCAACCCGATCGTGCGCAAGCTGACCTTCACCGGCTCCACCGAGATCGGCGTCAAGCTGGCCGCCCAGTGCGCGCCGACGGTCAAGAAGCTGTCGCTGGAGCTGGGCGGCAACGCCCCGTTCATCGTCTTCGACGACGCCGACCTGGACGCGGCGGTCGAGGGCGCGCTGGCCTCCAAGTACCGCAACACCGGCCAGACCTGCGTCTGCGCCAACCGCTTCCTGGTGCAGGACGCCGTGTACGACGCCTTCGCCGACAAGCTCGCCGCCGCGGTGGCCAAGCTGCGGGTCGGCAACGGCCTCGAGCACGGCACCAGCCAGGGCCCGCTGATCGACATGAAGGCCGTCGAGAAGGTCGAGGAACACATCGCCGATGCGCTGGCCCACGGC
The DNA here is from genome assembly GCA_020445805.1 of Rhodocyclaceae bacterium. Lineage (GTDB taxonomy): Bacteria > Pseudomonadota > Gammaproteobacteria > Burkholderiales > Rhodocyclaceae > Cognatazoarcus. Next base: position 2,180 of record JAGRFX010000241.1, on the reverse strand, counting down.
GCCCGCGTCGTCACCGGCGGCAAGCGCCACACCCTGGGGGCGACCTTCTTCGAGCCCACCATCCTGGCCGACGTGACGCCGGCCATGAAGGTCGCCCGCGAGGAGACCTTCGGACCGGTGGCCCCCCTGTTCCGCTTCCACGACGAGGCCGAGGCCATCCGCATGGCCAACGACACCGAGTTCGGCCTGGCCGCCTACTTCTACGCCAGCGGCATCAATCGCGTGTGGCGCGTATCGGGCGCCCTGGAGTACGGCATCGTCGGGATCAACTCCGGAATCATTTCCACCGAAGTCGCCCCCTTTGGCGGCATGAAGTCCTCCGGCCTGGGCCGCGAGGGCTCCAAGTACGGCATCGAGGATTACCTCGAGATCAAATACCTGTGCATGGGCGGCATCCAGTGAACGCCGCGAACACTATCCTTTGGAGAACCGCATGAACGCACATCACCAGCCCCCGGGCCTCAGCAACAGCGACCTGATGGCGCGTCGCGCCGAAGCCCTGCCCCGTGGTGTCGGGCAGGCCCACCCGGTCTTCGCCACCCGGGCCAGCAATGCCGAGATCTGGGACGTGGAAGGCCGCCGCTACATCGACTTCGTGGCCGGCATCGCGGTGGTCAACACCGGCCACTGCCACCCCAAGGTGATCGCCGCTGCCCAGGCCCAGATCCCCCAGTTCAGCCACACATGCTTCCAGGTCGTGGCCTACGACGGCTACCTGCGCCTGGCCGAGCGACTCAACGCCCTGGCTCCCGGCGATGCGCCGAAGAAGACCTTCTTCGTCAGCACCGGCGCGGAGGCCGTTGAAAACTCGATCAAGATCGCCCGCGCCTTTACGGGCCGCCCCGGCGTCATCGCCTTCAACGGCGGCTTCCACGGCCGCACCCTGCTGGCCCTGGGCCTGACCGGCAAGGTCGATCCCTACAAGCTGGGGGTCGGCCCCTTCCCGGCCGAGATCTACCACGCCCCCTTCCCCTGCGCGCTGCACGGCGTCAGCGTGGATGACGCGATCCACGGCATCGAGCTGCTGTTCAAGAACGACATCGAGGCGCGCCGCGTGGCGGCCTTCATCGTCGAGCCGGTCCAGGGCGAAGGCGGCTACTACCCGGCCCCGCCGGAGTTCCTGCAGCGCCTGCGGGCGCTGGCCGACAAGCACGGCATCCTGCTGATCGCCGACGAGATCCAGACCGGCGTGGCCCGTACCGGCAAGATGTTCGCCATCGAGCACAGCGGCGTGGTGCCCGACATCATCACCATGGCCAAGGGCCTGGGCGGCGGCTTCCCGATCGCCGCCGTGATCGGCCGCGCCGACATCATGGACACCCTCAACCCGGGCGGCCTTGGCAGCACCTATGCCGGCGCCCCGATGGCCTGCGCAGCCGCCCTGGCGGTCCTCGACGTGGTCGAGTCGGAGGGCCTGTGCCAGCGCTCGAGCCACATCGGCGAGACCATGCAGGCCCGCCTGCGCACCCTGGCCGCGCGGCACCGCTCTATCGGCGACGTGCGCGGCCTGGGCGCCATGGTGGCGGTGGAGTTCTTCCACGAGGGCGACCATGCGCGCCCGGCCGCCGACCTGGTCAAGGGCATCGTCGCCGAGGCGCTCAGGCGCGGCCTGCTGCTGCTCTCCTGCGGCAGCTATGGCAACGTCCTGCGCCTGATGGTGCCGCTCACCATCGAGGACGCGGTGCTCGACGAGGGCCTCGACGTGCTCGCCCAGGCCATCGAGACCGTGACCGGCGCCTGATCGCCTCGCCCTGATGCGGTCTGCCCGGCACGGCGCCGGGCAGACCGGTTTCCCCCAGTGCTGTCATCCAGAGAACCCGAATGCTTCCCTTTGCGATTGCCGGCATCCAGATGCAGGTCTCGGCACGTCACGAGAACCTCACCGCCATGGGCCACAAGCTCGACATCCTGATGGCCCGCTTCCCGTGGGTGCAGATGGTGCTGTTCAGCGAGCTGGCGCCCTACGGGCCGTCGCCCCGCCACGCGGAGCCCGCCGGCGGCCCGGCCGAGCAGCTGTTCGCGCGCATGGCCGCCCACCACGGGGTGTGGCTGATCCCCGGCTCGGTGTTCGAGCGCTGCGGCGACGACATCTCCCTCCGGACGGCTGTGTTCGACCACAGTGGGGGGGTCGTCACGCGCTACAGCAAGATGTTCGAGTTCCAGCCCTACGAGACCGGCAT
>JAGRFX010000240.1 GCA_020445805.1 Rhodocyclaceae bacterium | reverse complement strand
TTGAACTCCTCGAGCACGGAGTCCCGGTGTTCCTGGCTCTCCATGTCGATGAAGTCGATGATGATGATGCCGCCCAGGTTGCGCAGGCGCAGCTGGCGGGCGATGGCCTGGGCCGCCTCGAGGTTGGTCTTGAAGATCGTGTCGTCGAAGTTGCGCGCCCCGACAAAGCCGCCGGTGTTGACGTCGATGGTGGTCATGGCCTCGGTCTGGTCCATGATCAGGTAGCCGCCGCTCTTCAGGTCCACCCGGCGGGCCAGCGCCTTCTCGATCTCCTCCTCGACGCCGTGCAGGTCGAAGAGGGGTCGCTCGCCGGTGTAGTGGTCGAGCAGCGGCAGCACGCGCGGCATGTATTCGTTGGCGAAGGCCTTCAGCTTCTGGTGGTTCTCGCGCGAGTCGAGGAGGATCCGCGCGGTCTCGGTGCTGACCAGGTCGCGCAGCACGCGCTGGCCCAGGTTGAGGTCCTCGTACAGCAGGCTGGGCGGGGTGGCACCGCCCGCCTTGCCCTTCAGCTCGCCCCACAGCTTGCGCAGGTAGGCGATGTCGGTGGCCAGCTCGTCGTCCGAGGCGCTCTCGGCCATGGTGCGGACGATGAAGCCGCCAGGCTCCTCGTCGGGTACCAGGCGGGTCAGGCGCTCCCGCAGCGACTCGCGGTCGGCTTCGCCCTCGATCCGCTGGGAGATGCCGATGTGCTTGTCCTGGGGCAGGTACACCAGCAGGCGGCCGGCGATGCTGATCTGCGTGGAGAGCCGCGCCCCCTTGGTGCCGAGGGGGTCCTTCAGGACCTGGACGGTGATCTTCTGCCCTTCGGAGAGGATCCGTTCGATCGGACGAGGTGCCTCGCCGTTGTTGCGCTCGGTCCAGATGTCGGCCACGTGCAGGAAGGCCGTGCGTTCGAGGCCGATGTCGATGAAGGCCGACTGCATGCCGGGCAGGACCCGCACCACGCGTCCCAGGTAGATGTTGCCGACGATGCCGCGACTGGCGGTCCGCTCGACGTGCAGTTCCTGCACGACGCCGTTCTGCATCAGCGCAACACGGGTCTCCTGGGGCGTGAAATTGACGAGAAACTCTTCGGGCATGACGGAAGCTCTAATGGGGGATGGGGAAGCCGCGCACGGTCGCGGCTTGCCGATCGCTCATCGGGGGCGTGTACCGCCCGAAGGCCGTCAGATCGGGTAGTCGAACTCCTTCAGCAATGCTGCCGTTTCGAACAGCGGGAGGCCCATGATGCCACTGTAGCTGCCGTGGATCTCCTGGACGAACATCGCCGCCCGGCCCTGGATGCCATAGCCGCCCGCCTTGTCGAGGGATTCGCCGGAGGCCACATAGCGGCGGATCTCGTCTTCGTCGAGGGCGCGGAACTGGACTTCGCTGATGTTCAGGCGGTAGCGGGTGTGCTCGCCGTCGCTGAGGGCCACGGCCGTCAGCACCCGATGGCGTCGCCCGCCCAGGCTGGCGAGGATGCGGTTGGCGTCGACGGCGTCCTTGGGCTTGCCGATGATCCGGCCGTCGAGTTCCAGCGTGGTGTCCGCCGACAGCACCGGGCGTCGCGTAAGCTGGCGCCAGCCCAGCCGCCGCACGCCGCTCTCGGCCTTGGTCAGGGCCACCCGGGTGACGTAGCGTTCCGCGTCCTCGTTGCCCAGCGGCGTCTCGTCCACGTCGGCATCCTCGCCCCGTTCGCCGCTGCGGAAGGTCAGGAGGTCGAACTGGACGCCGATCTGGTGCAGCAACTCGCGCCGGCGCGGGCTGCGCGATGCGAGGTAGATGCGCGGCGGAATCATGGTCTGGATGCGGTCCGGGCAGGGATTGGCTGCAATATTCCGCACTATAGCGCCATCCGCGGCGATGGCGATGTCCCTGCGTTATTCCCGATGGTAGGGATGGTTGCGCAGGACACTCCAGGCCCGGTACAGGGCTTCGGCCAGCAGCGGTCGCACCAGTGCATGGGGCAGGGTCAGGCTCGACAGGCGCAGCGATTCGTGGGCGCTGCCCTTGAGCGCAGGATCGAGCCCATCGGGGCCGCCCACCAGCAGGGCCACGTCGCTGCCCCCGTCCATCCACTGGGTCATCCGGTCGGCCAGCGCCCGGGTGCTGAGGTCCTGGCCGCGTTCGTCGAGGATCACGCGGTGGCAGCGGGCCGGCAGCGCGGCCTCGATGCGCTGGGCCTCGGCCGACATCATGGCCGCGACGGTCTTGCCGGTGGTGCGCGGCTCGGCCTTGACCTCGACGAGTTCGAGCGGCAACTCGCGGGGCATCCGCCGCGCGAATTCGTCGAACCCGTCCATGACCCAGCGTGGCATGCGGGTGCCGACGGCAACCAGCAGCAGCTTCACCTCGGCCGGTCCTGCCCGGGGACGGGCGCCTCAGGGCTCACTGGCCCGCAGGGGCACTGGCGAGCTTGCGGCGCGTGGCGGGCGTGGCCGACCACAGTTCCTCGAGGTTGTAGTAGCTGCGGATGGCCGGCTGCATGACATGGACGACCATGTCGCCGAGATCGACCAGCACCCACTCGCCGGTCTCCTCGCCCTCCACGCTGACGACCTGTCCGCCGGCCTCGCGGACCTTCTCCTGGACATTGCGCGCCAGCGAGCGGGTCTGCCGGTTCGAATCGCCACTGCAGATCACGATGCGATCGAACATGGCGGTGAGGCGGGAGGTATTGATGACTTCGATGTCCTTGCCCTTGATCTCTTCGAGGGCGGCGACAACGATCTTCTGAAGTTTCCGTATGTCCATTGTGTCAGCGGTAAAGCGAATGCTTCCCAATATAGTCGAGAACGGATCCGGGCAACAGATAGCGGGCCGACAGGCCGGCGCCGAGCAGCTCTCGGATGCGGGTGGCCGAGATGGCCAGGGGGGTCATGTCGAAGGGCACGATATGGCCGGCCGGGGCGGCCGCCAGCACGGCCGGATCGCTGCCGAGGCGGGGTGTGCACTCGGCATCCAGCTCGGGATCGAGCGCCGCCGGCCAGCGGCGCGCGTGAGGGGCGTGGCCTGGCCGGTTGGCCACCGCCACGTGGGCCAGCGCGAATACCTCGCGCCAGCGGTGCCAGCTCGCCAGCCCGGCAAAGGCGTCGGCGCCGAGGAGCAGGACCAGGGGGCGCCGGGGGCCCAGCTCGGCGCGCAGGCGCTCCAGGGTCAGGACGGTATAGCTGGCGCGGGGGCTGGCCACCTCCGCCGGGTCCACCTCGAGCCGCGGGTTGCCGGCGGTGGCCAGCCGGACCATCGCCAGCCGGTGCTCCGGCGAGGACATCGGCGTGCCCCGGTGGGGGGGCTGTCCGGCCGGGACCAGTCGCACCTGCGCCAGTCCGAGGGCGTCGGCCGCTTCCTCGGCGAGTCGCAGGTGGGCGTGGTGGATCGGGTCGAAGGTGCCACCGAGCAGACCCAGCGGGGCGCGCTCAGCCATTGCCCTTGACGTCCCCGGCCTGCGGCGCGGTGGCCGGTGGTTCGCCGAAGATGTCACGCACGTTGGGGTAGAAGCTGGCGAACACGATGGGCACCATGATCAGCGGCAGGGGCACCGAGGCCAGCGCGGCGAGCGTCGGCGAGAGCAGGCCGAGGATGCCGACGACCAGGCCGGGCAGGATTCCGGCCACCACCAGCAGGCCCAGCGAGTACAGCAGGAAGGGCTTCCAGTTCAGCATGCAGGCCAGCAGGCTGTAGATCATGGCGCGGGGCGCGGCGATGCCATGCCAGCTCACCAGCATCGGCGCAAACCAGTAGGCCATCATGACGGGCGTGGAGATCAGCGTGCCGATCAGGATCGCCAGCAGCAAGCCGTCGGTATTGGCCAGTTTCTCCGCTTCGACCTCCTGACCGGTCATGGCCGCGAGCAGGGTGCCGCCATCGCCGAGCGCCGTCGAGAACAGGGCGACCAGGCTGCCCACCAGGTAGATGCCGCCCACGGTGACGAGCGCCGGGACCTGCTGGCGAAAGCCCGAAAAGAGCAGGTCGGGCCCTCCCTTGTCACCGCGTGCGATGGCGCGGGCGCCGTTCAGTACGCCCAGCGAGAGGGCCGGCATCAGCAGGGTGGCCGCCGGCTGACCCACCAGGGGCACCACGCTGATCAGGACGATCGACAGCAGGTAGCCGAAGGACAGCATCGTCATCAGCGCCGGGTTCTTCTTCCACAGGCCGAAGCCTTCCTGGATCCAGGCCAGGCCACGGCGGGCAGGCAGTTTCTGGGCTTGCATTGCGGGACTATCGTTCTCGTGGCATCAGCCGGCCCGTCCGGCCGGCAGGGGCGCCTGGGGTTCGCGCCGGAGGCGCAGCAGGTCGCGGTATTCGTCAGGATTCTTGACCAGCACCATCTCGCCGTCGCGGGGCAGGTGATAGTCGGCAGCACGCGACAGCCAGAAGCGCAGGGCCGCGGTGCGCAGCATGGCGGGCCAGGTCTCGTGCTCGGCCGCGGTGAAGGGGCGGTCGGCCGCGTAGGCCGCCAGCAGGGCCTCGGAGCGGGCCGGGTCGAGGCGGCCATCCGCTCCGCTGCACCAGTCATTGACCGTCACGGCCACGTCGAACAGCAGCGCATCATGGCCCGCAAAGTAGAAGTCGATGACGCCCCCGATGTACTCGCCGTCCCACAGCACGTTGTCGCGGAACAGGTCGGCGTGGATGGCGCCCTGGGGCAGGCAGCTGTCGTCCCGTTCGGCCTCGGCGGCGATCTCGGCGTCGAGCAGCGCGCGTTCATCCGCCGGCAGGAAGTCGCGCACGGCCGCCGCGGTTGTCGCCCGCCACGCCGCATTGCGCGGGTTGTCCTGGCGGCGGCCGTAGCCCTGGCCGGCGCGATGCAGCCCGGCGAGCATGGCCCCCATGCGGGCACAGTGCGCCACCGTGGGCGCCATCACCGACTCGCCACTGAGCCGCGCCACCAGCACGGCCGGGCGGTCCGAAAGGCTGCCCAGGTACTCGTTGTCGCGGTCGGCGATCGGGGCCGGCACCGGCAGCCCGTGGCGCGCCAGATGCGCCATCAGGTGCAGGTAATAGGGCAGCTCCGAGCGCTCCATGGTCTCGAACAGGGTCAGCACGTAGCGGCCGAGCGTGGTCGTGACGAAGAAGTTGCTGTTCTGCACGCCCGCCGCGATGCCCTTCAGCTCGACCAGTCGCCCTACAGCGTAGTTGGCGAGCCAGTCCTGCAGGGCCTCCGGCGTGACCGGGGTGAATACCGACATGCGATCCTCGCGCGGCCGCTGCCGCGCCGTTACAGGCTACCAGCGCTTCAGCACCCACATGGGCACCGAGGTGCCGGGCTCGAGGGTGTCCATGCGTTCCAGGGTGCCCTGGCCCTGGCGATCCACCAGATAGTACGGCGTGCCGTGGGGGGGCGTGACCTTGACCATGTAGAGCTTGCCGTGGATGCGGAACTCCTCGACCGTGTCCTCGCCCTTCTTGACGATGGTCACCTCGGGCTCGACCTCCTCGCCCTCGATGATCGGCGGCGGCGGGGCGTCGGGCAGGGGCTCCAGGGCCGGCGGCTGCTGGGCGGCGGCCGGCAGGGCCAGGGCGGCAAGGAAGGTGGCTAGGGCGATCCGCATGGGGAAGCTCCGGAAAACGAGGGCGCGATTCTAGCAAACGGGCGATCGGCGACCGGCATCACAGGTTGAGCATCAGCTCGTGCTCTTCCGGCAGGGGCAGGAAGCCACGGGTCTCGTAGTGCTTGAAGATGGCCTCGACCACCTGCTCGGGTTCATCGATGAGCTGGATCAGGTCCAGGTCGTCGGCGTGGATCATGCCTTCGGCCACCAGGCGATCCCGGAACCAGTCGATCAGCCCCCGCCAGAACGGCGCGTGCACCAGGATGATCGGGATGCGCCGGCTCTTGCCGGTCTGGATCAGCGTCATCGCCTCGAGCAGTTCGTCCAGGGTGCCGAAGCCGCCGGGCATCACCACATAGGCCGAGGCGAACTTGACGAACATGAACTTGCGGGCGAAGAAGTGCTGGAAGGTCTGCGAGATGTCTTGGTAGGGGTTGGCCGCCTGTTCCATCGGCAACTGGATGTTGAGGCCGATCGACGGGCTCTTGCCGAAGTAGGCGCCCTTGTTGGCCGCCTCCATGATGCCCGGGCCGCCGCCCGAGATGACGGAGAAGCCGGCGTCCGACAGCAGCCG
>JAGRFX010000239.1 GCA_020445805.1 Rhodocyclaceae bacterium | reverse complement strand
TCCTCGCCGCCTTCCCGTTCGAGGCATTCGAGATCGACACCTGGTCGATCGAGAACCCGACCGGCAACCCCGCCATCGAACGGACCCTGCAGTCCGCCGGCTACCGGCTCGTCGAGTTCATCGGCGTGGATGAAATCTATGTCCGGGCCGACTGAGGCGCGAAGCCCGCACGCGCCGTCGCCCGGAACTCGCCGGGGGGCCGTGCGCGAGCGCAGCTGCCGCTTCGGCCCGATGCGCTATTTTGCGGCCGACGACTGCATCGGCGCGGCCCTCGAGCACTTCGGCGAGTTCAGCCCGGCCGAGGCCAGCCTGCTGGTGTCGCTGCTCTCTCCCGGCGACATCGCCATCGACGCCGGCGCCCATGTGGGCTGCTTCACGATCCCCATGGCGCGGCGGGTGGGGCCGCAGGGGCGGATCCTGGCCTTCGAGCCGCAGGCCGCGGTGTTCGAGTTGCTGGGCGCCAACCTGTCCCTGAACGGCCTCTGCAACGTGGACCTCCGGTGCGCGGCCCTCGGTGCCACGGCCGGCCGGGCCGCGATCCGTGCCCCCGACTACGACCGGCCCGGCAACTTCGGCGATGTCGGCCTGCTGCCGGAGGGCCGGGGCGAGCCGGTCCCGGTCACCACCATCGACGCCCTCGGGCTGCCCGCCTGCCGCCTGATCAAGGCCGACATCCAGGGCATGGAGCGGGCGCTGCTGCTCGGCGCCCGCGACACCCTTGCTCGCCACCGGCCCCTGCTCTACCTGGAGAACGACCGGCATGACGGGTCACGGGCGCTGCTGCAGCTGCTCCAGGATCTGGGCTATCACGCCTACTGACATCTGCCCGAGCTGGCCACGGCAGACAATTTCCGCGGCGCGCCGGCAGGTGCAGCCCGACACATCGTCAGCATCAACCTGCTGTGCCTGCCCGATGCGCGCCCGCCGCCAACGGCGGGGCTGCGTCCGGTGGCGGGCGTCGACGACTGGTGGCAGGCGCCCGGGGACGAGGGAGGTGAGATGTCGGAAGAAGGATTCGCGCTGTTTGCGATCGCGCGCCGCCATGCCGGGCGGGCGCGCTTCGACGAGGCCTGCACGCTGCTGGACGCGATGCTCGAGCAGGATCCCGGGGACGTGGACGCGCTCTGCCTGCTGGCGGAGTGCCACCACCAGGCTGGGCGCGACACGGCGGCGATCGCCTGCCTGCAACGGCTGCTCGCGGCCCATGGCGACGATGCGGACGCCCTCTGCCTGCTCGCCGATCTCTATGTGGATGGCAAGCGCATCGGCGAAGCGGTGGACGCCATGGCCCGGGCGCAGGCCTGCGATCCGACCAATGCGGCCATGGCGCATGGGCTGGCCGTGACCCAGCGCCGCGCCGGACAGGGCGCAGAGGCGCTGGCCACCCTCGACCGGGCACTGGCGCTGGCACCGCACTTCGACATCGCCCGCTTCGAGCGGGCCATGGTGCTGCTGGAGGCCGGCCGGCTCGCCGAGGCCTGGCCCGACTACGACCTGCGGCACCTGCTCGATCCGGCCTACGTCGAGCACCCGTCGCTGCCCCGCTGGCAGGGCGAGCCCTTTCCCGGCCGGCGCCTGCTGGTGACTGCCGAAGGCGGACACGGCGACACGATCTGGGCGGCCCGCTTCCTGCCTGCGGTGCGAGCCCTGGGCGGCGAGGTGCATCTGCAGGTGCAGCCGGCCCTCGGGGCGCTGCTGTCGGCGCTGGGGGGCGTCGACGGCCTGCAGCCCCTCGACGCCCCGACCGACGGCTTCGACCTCGGCTGCCCGCTGCTGTCGCTGCCGGGCCGCCTGGCGGTGCGTGACCCTGCGGCCTACCCGCCGGCCCGCCTGAACCCGAGTCGCGAGGCGCCGGAGCACTGGCGCCACCTCCTCGCCCGGGCGGGCGGACGCCTGAAGGTGGGCATCCTGTGGTCGGGCAGCGAGACCTACGCCAACAACCGCCACCGGGCCGCCGCGCTGGCGGACTTCCTGCCGCTGCTGGAACTGCCCTCGGTGCAGCTCTTCAGCCTTCAGAAGGGGCCTCAGCAGGCGGTGCTGCGCGAGGCGGCGCTCGGGGGCCTGGTCATCGACACCGACGACTGCGATTTCAGCGAGACGGCGGCGCTGGTCGAGGGCCTCGACCTGCTGGTGATGACCGACACCGCCCTCGCCCACCTGGCCGCCTCGCTCGGCAAGCCGGTGTGGCTGCTGCTGGACGCCGCCCCGTTCTGGTTCTACGGAACCGCCGGCGAGCGCTGCCCCTGGTACCCCTCGATGCGCCTCTTCCGGCAGGCCGTGGCCGGCGACTGGGGCGGCGTGGTCAGGCGGGTCTGCGCCGAACTGGGCACCTGGCACGAGGCCCCAATGCCGGATCGCGGTGACCTCGAGGCTTGACGTCACCGGCATAGTGGGCCATGGTTTCCCTGCAGGAACCCGACGGCAGACGCATGGAGGCAGCAATGCGAAGAAGACTCGGCCACGGGGCAAGCAGACGCCTCGACATCGACCGCGACATCCGGGAACTCGGCGGCGAGCAGCGTGGGCGGACGGTCAGCGAGGTCCGCCGCGACACCCTCTACGCGGGCGCACGCACGCGAACGCTGGACCCCAAGGCCAGCCTGGGGCGCCGCTTCGATACGCTCTACGGCGGCAAGACCTTCGACACGCTCTACGGCGGCAAGACGTTCAACACCATCTACGCGGGCAAGCGCTTCGACACGATCTACGCCGGCCGGGGCTCGAACACGGTCTTCGGCGGTGGCCGCCGCGACGCCCTCACCTACTGGGGCACACCGCGCCAGCAAGGTGGCGTGACCATGACGGTCAAGCATCCCCGCACCGGCGAGGTGCGCAGCGTGGTCTATAACCCGGCGACGCGGCAGTATCTCGATACCAAGACCGAACGCTGGATGGCGGCACCGGCCTGGATGCGCGCGCAGCTGGGATGAGCACCGCGGGCGGGACAACACCTCGCTGAGCAGACCGGAGGCGCCCCCAGGATGCGACTGACGGTGCATTTGGAGCCGCCGGGCGGCCCGGGTGAGGTGACCGGGCCGGTGACGGTCGGCTGGCTCCTCAGCGAGCACCGCGGCAGCGTGATCTACGAGGCGCCGTCGCGGGTGCGCAGCGTCCAGTCCGGCGTGCCCGCCGCCAAGTCCGCGGCGCGGTGTCCGGCGGTGCTGGGGCTGGAGGGGCGCCTGTTCGAGATCAAATGCCCCTTTGACCTGGCCCTCGACTTCGTCCGCGACGATTTCGGCCGGCCCGCCGTGCGTGACCGGCTGGGCAGCAGCGGATCGCTGCGCCCCGAGCGGATCGACGAGCTGATCCACTGGGTCGAGGAGGACGAGTGGCGATCGCCCGATCGCCCGACGCTGCAGCTGGCCATGCCCTACCTCTTCATCGCGGACGAGCCGGTATTCCTGTCGCAGTGGGCGCCGGTGTTCCATTACCGGGCCGAGCCGCTGCCGGGACTGATGATCGGCGGCCGGTTCCCCATCAATGTCTGGCCGCGTCCGCTGATGTGGGGCTTCGAGTGGCACGACACCGCCGCGCCGCTGATCCTGCGCCGGGGCGAACCGCTGTTCTACGTGCAGTTCGAGACCCTGCCCCAGCAGCGCCCGGTCCAGCTGGTCGAGGCCGAGCGCACCGCCGAACTGGACGAATACCTGGCGATGATCGAAGGCGTCGTCAATTATGTCGGCCAGACCTTCTCGCTGTTCAAGACCGCCGAATCCCGCCGCCCGGCCCGCCTGCTGACGCCACGCGTGCGCTAAGGGCGGCGCTGCCGGATCAGCGACCGTTGCCGGTGACGAAGAAGGCCGCCCAGAAGAAGGGCTGGGGATACTTCCTGCGGGTGACGAGCTGGGCCTCGCGCAGGGCATGGCGCTTCGAATCCCCGGCCTCGAGGCGACGATAGAAGGTCTGCATCAGCAGCGTCGTCGCATCGTCGTCCACCTGCCACAGGGAGGCGACGATGTTGGAGGCCCCCGCATACAGGAAGCCGCGGGTGAGACCGACCACGTCGTCGCCGGAGAGGACCGTGCCGAGCCCGGTCTCGCAGGCCGACAGGGTGACCATGTCGGCATCGAGCTGCAGCGAATAGAGCTCGTCGGTGGTCAGCGAGCCGTCGTTCTGGCCGTCCTTGGCGAGCAGCAGGCGCGACTGGAGCGCGTTGTCGGCGTTGTACTCGCCGTGCGAGGCGATGTGCAGGTAGCGGTAGCGACCGGCGTTCTGCTTGAACTCGGTCTCGCTGGCCTGGGCCCGCACGAAGGCCCGGCTGTCCGGCACCATCCCGCTGATCGTCTCGACCTCGCGCTGGGCACTGGGCAGGTCGAAGCGGGGATCGCCCAGGTCCGGGTTGCCGAAGGCCAGCAGCTTGGCCGGAGCGTGGAGCTCCTTCGGCGAATCGATGAAGCCGACCACGCTGGCGCTGGGCAGGAAGCGCATGCTGCGCTTGGCGAGCCAGTAGTCGTCGCCGTCGTGCAGGGCGCCGAAGGACACGTAGTGCAGGATCCCGTGGGGGACGATGAGCAGGTTGACGGTCTTGTCGATGCCCTTGACCGGCCGGATCAGCCGGTCGTACAGGGCACGGGCCTGGGCCTCGACATCGTCGGTGCGTTCCTCGATGGCGCGCCGGAACGCGCGGACCGCGTCCTGCAGGCCCGCGCTGGCGATCTCGGTCACCTGGACCTTGCCCTCGTTGAGCAGGGCCGCGTAGAGCTTGCCGCCATGCCCGTAGTACTCGAGCACGGCCTCCTGGTCGTTGAGCCGCGCCTCCACGTCGCTGGTGGTCAGCGAGGCCACCGAGATCAGCGAGGCCAGGTCGGGGGCGATGACCGCCAGCCGCGCCTTGATCTGCTCGAGGCTGAGCGTGGCCACCGAACCCCGGGTGGCGTCGGCGCCGACCGGCACCTGGACCTGGCGCTGGAGCATCGCCTCCTTGAGGCGGGAGAAGGTCTCGCGGGCTTCGCCGGAGCGGGCCCCCGAGACCAGGAAGTCGTTCTTGGCAGCCAGCATGTCAACCAGGGCCCGGGCCTTCGAGCGCTCCATGTAGTCGAAGGCGATGTTGTTGCGGCCGGCCGCCAGCAGCATCTCGATCAGTTCCGCATACACTGCCTGCTTGTCGCCGACGAAGCCGATCTTGGCGGCCTCGGTGTTGATCGAGGAGCGCTGCAGCTCGATGGCCTCGATGGCCTGGCGGAAGTAGCTGATGGCCGCGTCGGTGTCGCCCTGCTTGGCCGCGATACGCCCCCGGTCGTAGAGCATCATCCAGAAGATTTCGCCATTGGCCGGCGCTGCCGGTGCCGCGAGGAGCTGGTCCAGCCCGGCTTTGGCCTCGTCCAGCTTGCCGGTCTCGAGCAGCGCCCGGTTCAGCAGGAAGCCCCGCGGCAGTTCGATCCAGACCCAGTTGCTGATGCCGCGCAGGCTGGCACCGCTGATGAGGTTGTCGGCCCACACGCGCCACTCGAAGCCCTCGTCCTCGCGGATCGCCTTGATCACCTGCGGGAAGTCGCCGAGGGCCGCATAGCAACGGGCGAGGGCCAGGGAGCGGATGGTGGCGAAGTCCTGCGCCTCGCCCCAGGCGATGTCCAGGTTCTGGAGCTCGCGGGCCAGCGACCGGCCCTGGTCCCGGTCGCCGGACAGGGTCGCGGCGATCGACCGTACGGCGTAGGCCTCGATGGCGATGTCGGCAAAGCCGTCGAAGTCGCCCCCCAGCCAGTCCACCGCCTTCCTGGCCTCGGCCAGGGCCTCGCGGTACTGGGCGAGATCGGTCCGCGCCACCGCCCGCATCAGGTGCACGACCGGCGTCGCGTCGTCGAGGCCGAACAGCCAAGTGTGGGGCGAGCCCTTCTTCAGGCCCTTCTCGAGCGCGTCCAGACAGGGCAGGAGGCGGTCGTAGCGCTTGGTCTTGGAGTAGGCGTAGCAGAGCGCGTGGCGCTCCGGATTGGAGAGCGCGCGCTGGGCCGCGACGGGCTCCAGCAGGCGCTCGATCTCGTCGAACCGGCCCGTGGTGGCGAAGGACGAGACCTCGGAATAGAGGTCGGCCCGTGCCGGCGTCGCCAGCAGGCAGAGTCCGAGCGCGACGAGCCCGACGAGGGTCGGGATCGTCTGCCGGATCAATGCCGGA
>JAGRFX010000238.1 GCA_020445805.1 Rhodocyclaceae bacterium | reverse complement strand
GTGGTGGGGCTGGCAGTCTGCCCATGGGTACGCGACAGCATGGCGAGGTTTGCATGCTGGTGGGCGAGCTCGACAAAGCGGGCCACGACGCGATCGAGGATCGGCAGGATGGCCTGGCTGCGGGCGTCCTCGAGCATCAGGGCATGCGAGGTGTTGTTGATGTCCTCGGAGGTACAGGCGAAATGGAAGAACTCACCGGCAGCCGCCACCTCCGGCACCGAGGCAAAGCGCTTCTTCAGCCAGTACTCGACCGCCTTGACGTCGTGGTTTGTAACGGCCTCGATGTCCTTCACGGCCTGGGCGTCAGCGGCTCCGAAGCCGTCCCGTACCGTATCCAGTTCCGCCAGTGTCTCCGCGGAAAAGGCGGGTACCTCGGCGATCTCCGTGGATGCAGCCAGGGCCTTCAGCCATTCGATCTCGACGCGGATCCGGTTTCGGATCAGGCCGAACTCGGAGAAGTGGGCACGCAGGGCCTCCAGCTTGGCCTGGTAGCGGCCGTCGAGGGGCGAAAGGGCAAGAAGCGGAAAGTCGGACATGGCTCGGTCGGAAAAACGGAAAACCCGTCATTCTACGCGAGCACGACCTCGCTGTCGGCCCATCCAGCCCGCGTTCGTCGATTCACCTTACACAGACGCGCCGCACCTGCTCCATGTCGGTAATGCCCCCGAGGACCTTCTCGATGCCGTCCTGCCGCAGGGTACGCATGCCCTCCTCGAGCGCCAGGGACAGCAGGTTGGCCACCCGGGCACGCTCCTGGATCAGGCGCTTGACCTCATCGGAACCCAGCATCAGCTCGTGCAGTCCGACGCGCCCCCGATAGCCCGAATCCGAGCACTGCTCGCAGCCCTTGGCACGATAGAGGCGCAGGGCGCCCTTGTCGGTATCGAAGCGGCGGTGCCAGTCCTGCAGGATGGTATCGCGAGCCGCCACCGGATCGTCCTGGAAGGCCCGTGTATGACGCAGATCCTCGCAGTATTCATCGAGCAGCGCCCCGATGGCCGCTTCGTCGGGTGACCAGGCCTCCTTGCACTCCGGACACAGGCGCTTGGCGAGGCGCTGGGCCAGGACGCCGATCAGGGCATCCGCAAAATTGAACGGGTCCATGCCCATGTCGAGCAGTCGGACGACCGATTCCGGTGCGCTGTTGGTGTGCAGGGTCGAGAAGACCAGGTGACCGGTCAGCGACGCCTCGAGACCGATCGAGACGGTTTCCTGGTCGCGCATCTCGCCAACCATGATCACGTCGGGATCGGCCCGCAGGAACGCCCGCATGACCGTCGCGAAATCCAGCCCGGCCTTGCGGTTGACCTGGACCTGGCGCAGGCCCCGCTGGGTGATTTCGACCGGGTCCTCGGCGGTCCAGATCTTGGTGTCCGGCTTGTTGATGTGGCCCAGGATCGAATGCAGTGTGGTGGTCTTGCCGGAACCGGTCGGCCCGCAGACGAAGAAGATCCCGTAGGGTTTCGCGATCGCCTCGCCGAGCCGCTTCAGGTTGGATTCGCTGAGTCCCAGGGCGGTGAGCTTGATCGGTTCCCCGTTGGCCAGGATACGCATGACCACGTCCTCGATACCCCCCGCGGTCGGTACCGTCGCAACCCGCAGCTCGATGTCGAGCGGCGCATACTTCCGGAACTTGATCTTGCCGTCCTGGGGCTTGCGACGCTCCGAGATGTCCAGATCGCACATGATCTTGAGACGCGTCACGAGCGGGTTGCGGTAGCTGGCGGGAATCTCGATGTACGGTACCAGCGAACCGTCCTTGCGGAAGCGGATGCGGGTCTTTTCCTTTCCGGGCCTGGGTTCGATATGGATGTCCGAGGCACCCATCCGATGGGCATCGATGATGATCTTGTTCACCAGCTTGACGAGTTCGTTGTCCGCCGCCGCCGACAGCTCGTCGGCCACCGATCCCTCGCCCCCCTCCTCGTCGACGAGGTCCGATAGGAGGTCGTCAACGGAGCCCAGTTCGAGCGACTCCTGGAAGAGCTGAGCGACCGTGCGCTCGAACTCGCCGTAGGTCATCACCCGGTACTGCAGGCGGGACTTGGGAAAGACATTGGCCGCCACCTTGGACGACACCACCTGCTCGGGATCGACGGTCACGATGATGATCCCGTCCTGGTTCTCGTCGATCGGCGCCCACTGGCTCTGCTCGATGAACTCCCGCTTCAGGTGGCGCAGCAATTCGATCGGCTTGACGCGTTCCGCCTGGTAGGGTTCATAGGGAATCTTGTAGAACTTCGACAGGGCCTGGCCGATATCGGCGGGCTTGAGCGCGTAATCCGCCAGCAGGATCTCTTCGGTCCGGACGCCCGAGGCCCGCGCTTTTCGCGAGGCCTCGGAGAGGTCCTGATCGGAGATCACGCCATCCTTGACCAGACCCTCATAGCGCGACTTCAGGCCCGCGGTGGGCTGAACCCGCTGGGCGAAGGCGGTCCCGAGGGTCTGGGCCAGGCCCATCAGGCCTTCCTGGGCAAGGGCTGGGAACGGCTGGCCAGTCGCGGTGTTGATCAGCTGGACGACCCCCTGAAGCTGCCCCTTGTGGGCGTCGACCACGGGCGCCACCAGCATCTGGTGGCTGCTGAAACCGGATTGCTCGTCCACGTCCTTGCGGAATCGAAGGTCCGGGTGGATGTCGCGCAGCTCCGCGTCGTCGTAGACGTCGGCAATATTGACCACCTGCTTCGTCATCGCGACGAAACCCGACACGCTGCCGGCCGAGATCGGCAGGCGGATCGCGGTGATCTTGTTCTGTCCGGTCTTTACCTTGGTGACGATGGCACTGCGGGAATCATCCAGGGTGTAGATCGATATCCGCTCGGCATGGAACAGCGCGCACAGGTCTGGCGAGAGCTCGAACACGATCTCGTCGATATTCTTCGTGGCGTGAATCCGGGCGGTGATCGCCTGCAAGCCCTTGAAGAAGGCGAGGCGGGAGGATACGTCCGGCGCAGCGGCCGCATTCTTCGCGGATGAAGCGTGCATCGTCTCTGACTCCGTGTCGGCCGCCTTTGGAGAGCCGCGGGCGGGGCGTATGGCCCCGCCATTCTAGTACCGAGTGCGCGCTGCCGTCGCCCACGCCCGCCAAGGCGGTTAGCCCGGGCGGGCCGGCTAGAACTCGAGCTCCATCCCCGACTCGAGGCGCCTGGGCGCCAGCCGGCCGCCGTACGAGAGCAGTTCGGTCATGATCCGCTCTCCCTTGCCGGGCTTGAGATGCGTCACGAGGACCTCCGGGGAGCCCTCGATCTGCTCGAGCAGGCGCGCCAGGAGGTTCGGGCACAGATGGCGCGAGGCCAGCGCCAGCCCTTGCTGGGCATCGGGGAAGGCCGACTCGATGATCAGGTAGCGCAACTCGGACAGCGCGTTGATCTCGGCAACCAGTTCGTCCGAATACGTGGTATCGCCGGTGTAGACCAGCTTCCCCTTGCCGCTGTCGAGGCAATAGCCCAAGGCGGGGACCGTGTGCAGCGCGCTCATCGGGCGAATGGTTCGCGACCCGAGGTGGACCGATTCGCCCACGCGGACCTCCTGATAGCGGAGGAATGGCGAGCGGCGATCCGGGATCGTCGAGAAATCAGGCCAGATCAGCCAGTTGAAGACATGCGAGCGGAGGATGCGGAGGGTCTCGGCATTGCCATAGACGGTGATCGGCCGCCCGCGCTCCTCGCCCACCGTGTCCACCAGGAAGGGGATGAACGCCACATGGTCCAGGTGGGCGTGGGTCACGAAGACATGATCGATGCGCAGCAGATCCTCGAAATCGAGGTCTCCGACGCCACTCCCCCCGTCCAGCAGGATGTCATGATCCACCAGATAGGCCGTGGTTCGGCGACGTGCGCCGCCGATGCCACCACTGCAGCCCAGCACCTTGAGCTTCATGGGGTCAGGCGTCCGGCCGGGTCACTGGCGGGCGAAGGGGGGCGCATCATCGAACATGGCATCCTGCAACGATACCGCGTGCGCCGCCGGATCGTCGCGGAGGAATTCACGCGCTCGTTGTCTAGCGCAGGAAGAACGACATCTTGACGCCGGCAATCTGAATGACGTCCTGATCGTTCAGACGGTGTGCCTGGGCGTCGAGCGTCTTGCCGTTCACGGAGGGGAATGTCGCCCCTTCCACGTGTGTGATGAAGAAGCCGTGGGGCCGGCGCGTGATGACGGCCACCTGGACACCGGGTTTTCCGATCGTGGTCAGGCTCTTCGTGAGCGGCAGTTCCTTGCCCGCATTGCTGCCATTGAGGACCTGGAGCACGCCCTCGCCGACCTCCGCCGGCGGCGCCTCCGCGGCGGCGGCGGACACCCGGGTGTCGATGATCTGGGTGGCGACGCCGCTCGTCGGTGTCGCCACCGGCTGATCGATGACCTGGGTGTCGATCAGCCCGCCCTCGGCGTTGAGCGCCAGCGGATTGAGGGCCGCCGTATCGACGAACTCCGATGGGTTGATCGTCCGCTCCGTGCTGTTCTTGATGAACTTGAGGCGGTACTTGCCGAGCTCGATCAGGTCGTTGTTCTGCAGGACGTGCTTCTTGACCGGCTGGCCATTGACGTAGGTGCCGTTGGTGCTGTTCTGGTCTTCCAGAAAGGCGTCGTCGAGAATCGTGGTGATTACCGCATGCTCGCCACTGATGGCGAGGTTGTCGATCTGGATGTCGTTGTGCGGCTTGCGACCGATGGAGATGCGCTCCTTGGTGAGTTCGATCTCCTTCAGGACCAGGCCATCCATGCTCAGAATCAGCTTCGGCATTTCATCACATCCAGTAGCGCAACAGTCTCGGACCGCAGGGAATTCACCGAAGGCATCACCAGGCCATCAGCACGACACTGACATTATCGCGACCACCCCCCTGGTTTGCCGCATCGACCAGCCGGGCGGTCGCCATCGACAGATCGTCGTCGGCCCCATCGAGAAGCGCCAGAATCTCGCTGTCGTCAAGCATCTCGGTCAGCCCGTCGGAACACAGCAGCAGGCAATCCCCCTGTTCGAAGGCCACGGTGCAGACATCCACGTCCACGTCCGGATCTACGCCCAGGGAACGCGTCAACACGCCCCGCCCGGGTGCCCGTTTGGCTTCGGCGGCGGTAATCATGCCCCCGTCCAGAAGCTCCTGCAACAGCGAGTGGTCCACGGTCAGCCGCGAAAGGGCCGCGGCGCGCAGGAGATAGGCCCGCGAGTCCCCCACGTGGCCCACGGAGACCTTGCCGTCCCAGGCCTGTGCGACGACCGCCGTCGACCCCATTCCGTACAGCTTGAAATTGGCGTTCGACTGGTCGTAGATGGCCCGATTGGATTCACGGATCGCGTCGCTGATCCGGGCCTCGACGGCTTCCGCGCTGAGGGGCCCCGACCAAGGACGGGACAGGCAGTCGCCCGCGGTCCGGGCGACGATCGAGGACGCCACATCGCCCCCGCGGTGACCGCCCATGCCATCCGCGACGAGCGCCCAGCCGATCGCCGACTCCGATGCGACGGAATCTTCATTGCGCGTTCTGACCCGCCCGACATCCGTCGCCATCGCAATGCGCACGCGCGTCACACCTCCCCCCGTCTTCGATGCCATGGACGCGACAATACCGGAACTGCGCGCCGACGTCCGCGGAACGGTGGCACGGAGCCCATTCCGCCGACGTTCGATGAAGCAAAAAAAGGCGCCGGAAATCCGGCGCCTTTCGCATTGACCATGAAACTCGTCAGATCAGGGTCTTCAGTACGCGGCCCATTTCGGAGGGGTCACGCGTCACTTTGAAACCACACTCTTCCATGATCGCGAGCTTGGCGTCGGCCGTGTCCGCACCGCCCGAGATCAAGGCCCCTGCGTGGCCCATGCGCTTGCCTGCAGGCGCCGTCACACCGGCGATGAAGCCGACGATCGGCTTCTTCATGTTGGCCTTGCACCAGCGCGCGGCCTCTGCCTCGTCCGGGCCACCGATCTCGCCGATCATGATCACGGCATCGGTCTCGGGATCGTCATTGAAGGCCTTCATGACGTCGATGTGCTTGAGGCCGTTGATGGGGTCGCCACCGATGCCGACCGCCGACGATTGGCCCAGGCCCAGCTCGGTCAGCTGCGCCACAGCTTCATAGGTCAGCGTGCCGGAGCGCGAGACGACACCGATGCGGCCCTTCCGGTGGATGTGGCCCGGCA
>JAGRFX010000022.1 GCA_020445805.1 Rhodocyclaceae bacterium | reverse complement strand
GACCTGCATCGGCAACGCCGGCGATCTCGCACCGGAGTTCAACGAGACCATCGCCGCCCATCACCTGGTCGTCTCGGCCGTGCTGTCGGGCAACCGCAATTTCGAAGCCCGCATCCACCCGAACATCCGCGCCAATTACCTGGCCTCCCCGCCCCTCGTCGTCGCCTTCGCCCTGGCGGGTCGTTGCCAGATCGATCTCGAACGGGAGCCGCTGGCGACGGATCGGGACGGCGCACCGGTCTACCTGCGCGAGCTGTGGCCGGGCAGCGACGAGATCGCCGCGCTGATGCCCCTGGCCCTGCAACCGGACCGCTACCGGGAACGCTATGCCGACGTGACCCGCGATGCCGAGCTCTGGAACGCCATCGAGACCGCCAGGGGCGACGTCTATGACTGGCCCGAATCGACCTACATCGCGGAGCCACCGTTCTTCGACGACTTCGCACCGACGCCCGCCGCCCTCACCCCGATCGAAGGCGCGCGGGCCCTGCTCCTGCTGGGTGATTCGGTAACCACCGACCATATCTCGCCGGCCGGGGCCTTCGGCGAGCAGACGCCGGCCGGCCGCTGGCTGGCGGAACGCGGGATTCCGCGTGCGGCCTTCAACTCCTACGGTTCCCGCCGCGGGAATCACGAGATCATGGTGCGCGGGACCTTCGCCAACGTCCGCATCCGCAACATGATGCTGCCCGGGAAGCCCGACGGTTCACGGACCGAAGGGGGCTTCGCCCTGCTCGATGGCCGCGAGGTCCCGGTCTTCGAGGCGGCGGCGGCCTGGCGCGCACGCGGACGGCCGACCCTGGTCTTCGCCGGCGAGGAATACGGTACCGGATCGTCCCGCGACTGGGCGGCCAAGGGCACCGCCCTGCTCGGCGTGCGGGCCGTGGTGGCGCGCAGCTTCGAACGCATCCACCGGGCCAACCTGATCGGGATGGGGGTGCTGCCGCTGCAGTTCCAGGGCGCCGACAGCTGGCAGTCGCTCGGTCTCGACGGCAGCGAGCAATTCGACCTGCCGGGTGCCGATCGCCCCCTGCCGCCCCGCGGCGAACTCACGCTGCGAATCACGCGCGCCGACGGATCGGTTCAGGCGGTCCGGCTGCGGGTCCGCATCGATACACCCATCGAGGCGGCCTACCACCTGCACGGGGGCATCCTGCCCTACGTGCTGCGACAGATCCTGGCCGAAACCCCATGAGGATCCGCTGGCGGCCTGGGTCCCTCAAGGGCCCGGCCGCTGCGCCCGGGGGTCGGGACAAGGCTCGTTGCGGCGCGGGGAGCGGCGTTCGGCCGCGGGGCAGCATGGCCACGCGCATCGGCGGGGCGCGCGGCGCGTCTCAGTCGGCCGCGGCCGGCGCGAGGGCCTCTTCGAGCTGCTCGATGGTAATGGGCTTGACGAGCACCCGATCGAAGCCCGATTTGACGAGCTGCTCGGTTTCTTCGGGCAGTGCATGGGCCGTGTAGGCCACGACCCAATAGTCGGCCCAGTCCGGATTCGCGCGCACCGCCTTGAGCACCTCGACGCCCGAGATGCCGGGCATGCTGATGTCCAGCAGGATGGCATTGAAGGACTCGTGGGCCAGGACCTCGAGGGCCCGTTCGCCACAATCCACTTCGAACGCGGCCCAGCCGATCAGCTCGGCAAAGGCGTGGGCAAGCTGACGGTTGATCGTGTTGTCGTCCACGATCAGGAGTCGGGGGGCGTCAGGCAGGGCATTCATGCGGCGGAATCCGGAAGGGTCACATCCATGTCGACGGGAAAGCATACGGTGAAAACGGAGCCTTCGCCGGGCGTCGATTCGGCGGTCACCTCCCCGTGCAACAGGGCGGTGAGCTCCCGCACCAGGGACAGGCCGAGACCGGTTCCGTCACGGCTGCGGGTCATGAAGTCCTCCACCTGGCTGAAGGGTTCGAACACGCGCTCCAGCTGGTCGGCAGGGATTCCCCGGCCCGTATCGCGCACCGCAAACCGCAGCCTTCCTTCCACGAAGTCCACGGTCAATCCGACGCTGCCCTCGTCCGTGAACTTGACCCCGTTATTGAGCAGATTGTTCAGCACCTGCCGCAGCCGGATCGGATCCGAGCGCATCTTCTCGGGCAGGTCGGGTGCCAGTTCGAGCCTGAACGCGAGCGACTTCTGCTCGGCGTGCCGCGCGTGTCCGGCGCACACGTCGCGGACGAAGTCGGACACGATGATCTCGCGGGGCGTCACCTCCAGCTTGCCGGCCTCGATCTTGGCCATGTCGAGCAGGTCATCGACGATCTTGAGGAGGTGGTTGCCCGAGTTGGAGATCGTCTTGGCGTAGGAGCGCGTCTGCTCCGACTCGCCCCGCAGCTTGAGCAACTCGGAGAATCCGAGAATGCCGTTGAGCGGCGTGCGCAGTTCGTGGGACATCTTCGCCAGGAAGG
Source organism: Rhodocyclaceae bacterium (assembly GCA_020445805.1). Classification (GTDB taxonomy): domain Bacteria; phylum Pseudomonadota; class Gammaproteobacteria; order Burkholderiales; family Rhodocyclaceae; genus Cognatazoarcus. Next base: position 28,859 of record JAGRFX010000022.1, on the reverse strand, counting down.
AGGTCTTGAGCCGGTTGGCCTCCACCGCCCGCGCACGCGCATCCTCGATCCGCTGGAAGGACTCCTGCACGGCATCCGCCATGCGATTCAGCGAGATGGCCAGGCGACCCATCTCGTCGCGTGAGCGGACGGACAGCCGATGGTCCAGATCGCCCGAGCGGAAGCGCTCGATGCCTTCAGACAGGCGCGTGATCTGGCGCGTCATGAAGGCGGCCATCCACAGGGCCACGCCGATCACCGCCAGCACCATCATGGCGGTCGAGATGCCCAACTGTGCGGCCGTCTGCTCCAGGTTGTTGCGGATCGCCGTCAGCATGCCTTCACGCTGGACCGCGAATTCGGCCCCCTTCTTCTCGAGGGAATGGGCGATCTGCTCGGCCGAGCGGGTCGCGGCACTGTGGAATTCATCCACGTTGGCGCCGATCGTGACAAAGCCGAAGCCCTGCTCGTCCTTGCCGTACTGGCCCGTGTGGTAGGGAATCGCGGCCGCCGTCGTTAGCTTCCAGAGGCCGCTGAAGAAGATCACGAAGGACCCGGATCCGCCGCCCTCGGTGAGCTGCTTCCAGCCGGCGCACTGGGGCGAGAAGTTCAGATAGCGGCAGTCCAGCCCGACCGTACCCGCCTTGATCATCTCCACCGAGGGCTTGCGCTTGAGCGACTGGCCCTCATAGTGAGGCACGCCGGCCAGGAACTCATTGACCTCCATGCCCGAATCCTTCCAGCGTGCATAGAGCTGGGTATCCAGCCAGGGCGCGACCCGCTTGCCGCTGGCCCGGTCGAAGCCGACGATGAACTGGTCGCGCGGGTGCGAAATGGCGCGCCCTTCATGGTCCCAGAGGAAGGCGTAGTTGCCCGCGATGGCGTCGTTGATGTCGGTGTAGCGCCGCGCGGTGGGACTCAGGCGGTCGGTGAACTGACGCAGGTGCTCGTGGTCCAGGGCGAGGGTCACATAGCCGCTCACGCGCCCCTGGGACACCACCGGCGTTGCCCAGCGAATGATCGCCCGGAAGCGGCGGCCGACCGGGTTCTCGGTCCCCGCATAGGCAGCCTTTTCAGGCTCGAACGGCACCCCGGCCTTTTCCGCCCGGGCAGGGGTGTAGGGGCCGATGACGCTGGAGGCGACATACTCGCCGATCACCTCCGACACATAGATGTCGCCCGGCTGCAGGGCCTTCAGGGCCTCCCAGTAGTCTTCCGCGCCCAGGAAGGTGTTGGCAGGCAGGGCGATGTCGCGCAATCCGGGCTCGGTCAGGTCACCATTGCGCAGCTTGACCTGCTCGTGGCCCTGGAGGTCCACATAGGTCATTTCGACAAACAGGGGCTCCAGGCTCCGGTTACCCAGGTACTCGGGCGGCCGCGCACTGAAGCTGCGCGCATTGTCGTCCAGCACCTCTTCGGCGCGGGCCATCCGGCTCACTTCGACGCCCTGGAAGTGAACCGGCTCCCAGCCGTCCCTGGCCGCATTGAGGTGCCATGGCCCATGGCGGTAGACCGGGCGGGTGCGGTTCATGAGGAAGCGCCGGTAGTCGGCCTCGGTGGGAGCCACCTGCGCCGCCTGAAGGATGTCGCTGTCCCGCGCGTAGAGGAAATCGGCGATGTTCCGCGCGGTATCGGTGGTCAGGCGCTCGATCGCCTCGCGCGAGCGGTCGTCGAGAGCACGGATCGCGTCACCGGTGGCCAGGTCGGCAAAGCCGCGGATGGTGGCGAGCATGCTCTCGGCCATTTCCTCGGCACGGACGCTGACCGTACCGCCGAGGCGCTCGGCAGCGCCCAGTGCCAGCCAGGCCAGCAGGAGCAGGGGCAGCACCTTGATGACCACGAAGATGAGCACCAGCTTGCCGCGAATCCCGAGCGATGGGCGGCTCTCGAACGAATCAGGCTGCAAGTCTCGTGTCTCCCCGGCTTCGATGGACCCTCGACGCAAGCGACCTGGGTCATGCTCTCGGGCGCGCTCACAGTGGTCTCGTCGGCCAACGCCCCTGCGAACACACCCTGGTGTTCACGCCATATCGGCACCGGGTCGGTGTCCTTGAAGCCGGCGGGCGCCGCGGTGCACCGGCGGGCTTGGACACCGGCTGGCTTCTGATTCTCGAGGCAGAAGGAAATCAGGCGTCCGGCGCCGGCGTCCGACCGAGGCCCATGAGCCGCTTCTCGGCCTCGACAACCAGCAGGGTCACGAGCCCGACCGCCAGGATCCGCGACCAGCTGCCCGCCCCCAGCGAAGCCGAGGCAAAGAGCCGCTGCATCGGCGGCAGATAGCTGAACGCCAGCTGCGCCAGCATGACCGCAGCGATGGCCGCCAGCGCGGGGCCGATGCTGCGCAGCGCGTCGTTGGCGAACGACGGCCCGAAGAGCCGGCGCGCACTCAGCAGGTAGGCGGCTTCGCCGACCACCAGGGCATTGACCGCCACGGTCCGTGCGACCTCGATGGGCGCGCCCTGGGCGACCTCGAAAAGATAGAGCCCGAAGCTGCCGGCCAGCAGCAGCATCGACACCAGCAGCACGCGCCAGACCAGGAAGCGATCGATCAGGGCCTCCCGGGCGCACCTCGGCGGCCGTGCCATGACCCGCTCCTCCGCCGGCTCGAAGGCCAGGGCCAGGGCCAGCGTGACCGCGGTGATCATGTTCACCCACAGGATCTGGGCCGGGGTGATCGGCAGCTCCGTACCCGCCACCACCGCAGCGAGGATCACCAGCGCCTCGCCGCCGTTGGTGGGCAGGATGAAGACGATGGCCTTGCGCAGGTTGTCGTAGACCGTCCGCCCTTCCTCGATGGCCGCCGAGATCGATGCAAAGTTGTCGTCGGCGAGGACCATCTCGGACGCGTCCCTGGCGGCCTCGGTGCCCTTGCACCCCATCGCCACGCCGATGTCGGCCTGTCGCAGGGCCGGTGCATCGTTGATGCCGTCGCCGGTCATCGCCACCACGTGCCCGCGGGACTGCAGGGCCTCCACCAGGCGCAGCTTGTGCTCGGGGCTGGTCCGCGCAAAGACCGCGGTGCGCTGGGCCGCCTCCGCGAGCTCCTCCGCGGCCAGCGACTCGATCTCGCTGCCGCTCATGGCGATCGGGTCCCGGGCGAGCCCGAGGCGCCGGGCGATGGCGAGGGCGGTCGTCGCGTGGTCACCCGTGATCATCCGGATGCCGATGCCCGCGGCCCGGCAGCGCCGGATCGCCTCGGCGGCCTCTTCCCGCGGCGGGTCGCTGATGGCCAGCATGCCGAGCAGGCTGAATCCACCCCGTTGAATGTCTTCGAAGGCCAGGCATTCGGTCCGCGGGTCGGCGAGTCGGGTGGCGACAGCCAGCAGTCGGCGGCCGGCCGCTGCGGCGACCTCCATCTGGTGCAGCCACAGGGCGCGATCGATCGGCCGGTCGTCGCCCGCCTGACGCTGGCGGCTGCAGCACTCGAGCACCCGCTCCGGCGCCCCCTTCAGGTACACGAAGCGGTGGCCCGCATGGTCGTGGTGCAGGCTGGCCATGAACTTGTGGCGGGAATCGAAGGGAATCACGTCGGTCCGCGGGAAGGCTGCCTGCTCGAAGGCCGGGTCGATCCCCACCTTCAGGGCGAAGCCCAACAGGGCGCCTTCGGTGGGCTCGCCCGCGAGGCGTGCCTGCCCGTCCGCCATGGTCACTTCCGCGTCATTGCACAGGGCGCCTGCCCGCGCGAGCTCGATCAGGCCCGGATTCGACAGATCCGCCAGCGCCCCCGAGGCGGCGCGCACGTCGCCGCTCGCCCCGTAGGCCTCGCCGCTGACCTCGAATCGCCCATCCGCCAGCAGGCATTGCTCGACGGTCATTTCATTGCGGGTCAGCGTACCGGTCTTGTCGGTACAGATGATCGTCACCGATCCGAGGGCCTCGACCGCCGGCAGCCGGCGGATGATCGCGCGGCGCCCGGCCATGCGCTTCACCCCGATGGCGAGGGCGATGGTCATGATGGCCGGCAGCCCTTCCGGAATCGCTGCCACGGCCAGCCCGACCGAGGCGAGGAACATTTCGCTCACGGTGCGGTGGTGCAGCCCGACCCCGAAGGCGAAGGCCACGCTGGCGAGTCCCAGGATGACCCAGCTGACGTCGGCTGCAAAGCGCGCCATCTGCCGCATCAGGGGCGTGGACAAGGTGGGCTCCCGCCCCACCAGGGCACTGATCCGGCCGATCTCGGTGGCCAGGCCGATGGCCGTCACCACACCGACGCCCTGGCCGTGGGTGACCAGGGTGCCCGAGTGCGCCATGCCGTGCCGGTCCGCCACCGCTGCCTCGGCTGCCACCACCTCGGCGTGCTTGTCGCTGGGGACGGATTCGCCCGTCAGCGTCGCCTCGTCGATGCGCAGGTGGCGTGTCTCGAGCAGTCGCAGGTCGGCCGGAACCCGATCGCCGGCGGACAGCCAGACGATGTCGCCGGTCACCAGTTCGCGGGCCGCGACTTCCCGCCGGTGTCCGTCACGCAGCACCCGGGCGTTGCTCGGCAGCATGTCCCGGATGCCCGCCAGCGCATCCTCGGCCCGTCCCTCCTGGATGAACCCGATGACCGCATTGATCAGGACCACGCCCAGGATCACCCCGGCATCCACCCGATGGCCCAGCAGCAGCGTCACCCCCGCCGCGGCCAGCAGGATGTAGATGAGCAGGTTCTGAAGCTGGGCGAGGAAGCGGCGCAGGGCGCTTCGCCGTGGCGCAGGCGGCAGCGCATTCGGACCTTCGCTGGCCTGCCGATCGGCCACCTGGGACGCGCTGAGACCGCGGGTACGATCGCTGCCCAGCCGGTCGAGCACCACGCTCCCGCCCACAGCCCAGACCTTCGTCCCGTCAAGATCGCGGTTCATCGCCGACTCCCTGGCCCGTCTCCGCTCGCGAACACCTCCTGTGGCGTTGAGTCACCCCGCGACGGGCAGTTCCGGCGTCCGGGCGGAAGCATTGACGCGGCTCAAGCATTTTCGCGGGCATGGTCCGCCCGGCGCCAAGGCCCCCGGCGCCAGTGCTAGAATCGGCGCGACCCATCACTCCGAGCGGCATTCCGGCCAGCACGCAGCTCACAGGCAAGCGCACATTGCAGAACCGCTCAACGTCCGGATCCCAGACCCCCTTCAGCAAGCGCCTGACCCTGATCAGGGTGTGCGTACTGGCCTTCTGTGCTCTCCTGGCGGTCGCCCTGTTCGGCTTCAGTGTCCATGACCGCACCGAACTCGAATCCGCCGCCGAGACGCGGCTCACCCTGCTGGCCGACGTCATGGCCGAAAACATCGACGGTCAGCTGGCGCAGATCGAACATCAGCTTCAGGGGGCGCGGCGGATCGTGATGTCGGCAGACGCCGGCGAGATCGGACGACCGGTGGCCCGAGACCTTCTCCTCGACTGGTGCCGGGGCGATCCCGCCTGCATGGACCTGCTGGTCGTGAACGCGGCCGGTGAGATCACCGACTGGACCGGGCCTGGAACCCCACCGATGGTGGCCGACCGGGAATACGTCGCCCACCATCTCAACACCCCCGGCAGTACGACCTTCGTGGGCATTCCCCAGCTGTCGCGCGTCCATGGGGGCCGCTGGTTCTTCGCCGTCAGCCAGGCCGACCGGACCGAGGACGGGCGCATCCGCCGGATCTATGTCTCGGTCCGGGATCTCTTCCACTCGTTCAACTACGGCCGCATCGTGCGCGACACCCCGGGCGCGAGCTTTGCCGTCGTGTCCACCCGGGGCGAGGTCTATGTGCGCGAGCCCAACCGCGAGAAACACATGGGCAAGGTCATCCCGGACGTCGACCGGGTCCTTGACGAGGAGCCGGGTGCCCAGCGCGTGTCGCGCATCGAGTCGCGCATCGACGGCATCGAGCGCCTGATCGTCACGCGACGGCTGGGGCGCTATCCGCTCTACGTCGCTGCCACCCAGGAGCTCGAGCAGATCCTGTCGCCCTGGCGCTACCGGGCCGCCGCCATGGTGCTTTTCTGGACAGCGCTGGCGGCCGTGTCGCTCTACGTGGCCCGGCGGCTCGGCGAAGACGCCCGCCTGCAGGACTACCTGGCCTCCATCGACAGCCTGACGGGCACCCTGAACCGGCGCGCCCTGATGGTCGAGGCGCGACGCCAGGAAGACCGGCGCGCCAGTGCCGGCGGGCTGGGGCTGCTGATGCTCGACGTGGATCACTTCAAGCGGATCAATGACGGCTTCGGCTACGCGGTCGGCGACGAGATCCTCCAGCACGTCGCCGCCACCCTGCGGGCCACCTGCCGCAGCAGCGACATCTTGGGCCGCTACGGCGGCGAGGAGTTCCTGATGCTGCTGCCGGGCGCGGACGACCGACGCGTGGCCCGTGTCGCCGAAAAGCTGCGCGCCGCGATCGAAGCAATACCGTCGCTGGAGTTCGCCGGGCGCGGCAACTACCCGGACACGCTCACCGCCAGCGTGGGCGCGACCGTGCTGCGCTCCGGGGAAGGCAGCCTCGACACCGCGATCAGCCGCGCCGACCTGGCCCTCAACCAGGCCAAGAATGGCGGGCGCAATCGGGTCGTGGTGCTGGCCTCGGACGACCGGGGCTGAGCCATGGCGCGACGCAAACCGGCCCCCTGCCCCTGCGGCGGCGCCACGCTGGCCGACTGCTGCGGCCCCCTCCATGACGGTGCGCGGGCGGCCACCGACGCGGCGGCGCTGATGCGCTCGCGCTATTCGGCCTATGCCCTGGGCCTGACCGACTACCTGCTCGCCACCTGGCACCCCGACACCCGCCCCGCCACGCTGGCGCTGGATCCGTCCATGAAGTGGATCGGGCTGGCGGTCGAAGACGCCCGCAGCCAGGACCCCGACCACGCCACGGTGCGCTTCACGGCCCGCTACCGGGCCGGCGGGCGGGCCGGGCGACTGCACGAGAACAGCCGCTTCGAGCGCATCGACGGTCGCTGGTTCTACCGGGATGGCGATGTTGACGAGACGCCACCCGCGGCCGGCCCGCGATGACAGAACGATCATCCGGCGCTAACCTGACCTACCCTTCTGCCAACGCCCGCGGGCCCTCAGCATGAACCTAGAAAAGGTCGTCTTCGGATTCTTCATCGTCTTTGCGGCCACGCTGAACTTCGGCTTCTTCGTGGGGCAACTGGACAATGCCCAGCATCACGACATCTACGAGCTCTTCGCGGCCATCGTGGTCAACCTGATCGCCACCGTGCTCAAGTTCGGCGACCGCACGCAGATCGGCGCCATCCACCTGTCGACGAGCCTGGTGGCGGACCTGCAGCTGCTGGCCGCGGCCGCCGTCTGGGCCTGGGCCACGCACATTGCCGGCACCGGGCTCGATCCGGCCTACACCGCCAAGGTGGTCTCCCTCTCCGGCGGCGCCCTGTTCGCCAACGTGGTTTCGGTGATCATCCTCATCGCCGAGACGATCATGCAGCGGCGATGATCTACGGCCGTCACCGCGGCGTCATCTTCCTTGTCCTGCGGCGCATGCGCGCGCCGCTGGCGGCATTGATCACGATCTTTGCCGTGTCGGTCCTGGGGCTCACGATCGTCCCCGGCGTCGATGCCCAGGGCGAGCCGGCCCGCATGAGCTTCTTCCACGCCTTCTATTTCATCAGCTACACCGCAACCACCATCGGCTTCGGCGAGGTCCCGACCACCTTCACCGAAGCCCAGCGGATGTGGGTGCTGGTCTGCATCTACCTGTCGGTCGTGGGCTGGGCCTACACCCTGGGTTCCCTGTTCGCACTGCTGCAGGACAAGACCTTCCAGGATGCCCTGCGCACCGAGCGCTTCGCCCGCGAGGTGCGCCGCCTGTCCGAACCCTTCTACCTGGTCTGCGGCTACGGCGAGACGGGGCGCCTGGTCACCCGGGCACTCGATCACATGGGCATGCGGGTCGTCGCCCTGGAGATGGACCCGGCCAAGGCCGCCGAACTCGACCTGCACGGCCTGTACGCGGATGTTCCGACCCTGGTCGCCGATGCGGGCCAGCCAGAGGCACTGCGCATCGCCGGCCTCGAAAAGCCCCAGTGCAAGGGCATCATGGCGCTCACCAACAATGACGAGACCAATCTGGCAATTGCCATCACAGCCCGCCTTCTTGCACCCGGCCTGCCGGCCCTGTGCCGCTGCCAGACCACCGAGGTGGCTGCCAACATGGCCTCCTTCGGCACCCGCCACATCATCAATCCGTTCGAGAAATTCGGCGAATACCTGGCGCTGGCCCTCCACTCGCCCTCGGCCTTCCATCTCCTCGAATGGCTGACCGGCATCGCCGGCAACGAGGTCAAGCCCCATCGGGATCCGCCCCGCGGCCACTGGGTGCTGTGCGGCTATGGCGATTTCGGACGGCTGCTGGCGCGGGCGCTCGACGAAGAAGGCATGCGGGTCACCCTGATCGACCGCGAGCCACCGCCGGACGGCACCCGCTACCGCTGGGTCCGGGGAGACGGCACCGGGGCACCGGCCCTGCTCGAGGCCGATATCCGGGGGGCCTGCGGCGTCGTCGCCTGTACTGGCAACGATGTGAACAACCTCTCGATCTGCGTCACCGCACGAGAACTGAACCCGGGCGTATTCGTGGTGGTCCGCCAGAACCATTTCGGCAACAACCCGCTGTTCGAAGCCTTCGAGTCGGACGCCTCGGTGGTGCCGAGCCGGATCATTGCCCACGAGTGCCTCGCGATCCTGACCACACCCCTGCTCGCCCCCTTCCTCACCCGCCTCAAGGCCAGCCGGGAAGACTGGGCCGCGGCCCTGCTCAAGCGCCTGACCGAGCGGTTCGACTGGCGGGTGCCGCTGGTGTGGAGCGTCCGCGTCAACGCCCGCGAGGCGCCGGCCCTGTTCTCGCTGCTGATGCCCGCCGGGCCGGAAGTGACCCTCGAGGCGCTGCTGCGCGACCATGGCCGACGCGACCAGGCCCTGGAATGTGAAGTCCTCTACATCAGTCGCGACGACGGCAGCAACACCCTGCTGCCGGCCGGCAACTACGCGGTCCGGCCGGGGGATGAACTGCTGCTGGTGGGGAGACGCCCAGCGCGTAGCCATCTGGCACTGACGCTCGAGAACCCGAACACCCTCGACTACGTCCTGACCGGCAATGACGCGCCGGGCGGATGGATCTGGCAACAACTGGCACGCAGGGGGCGCCCCTGAGCACCCGAGCCGCTCACTCGTCGTGGCGGGCTGCGGTCAATACGATGTTCTCGTTCTCGTACCGGACGGTCTGCCCGGGCCTCAGCTTGGCCCGCTTGCGCATTTCGGTATTGCCGTCCACGAGCACCTGGCCGGACTGGACCGCGGCATGGGCTTCGCCGCCCGAGCCGCAGAGGCCGGTCGCCTTGAGCAGCTGATCGAGCTGGATGTAATCGCCGTGAATGACGAAGACTCGGGACATGACGCCTCCCTCGATGAATGACGAATTCTCGCAGAGCCGCGGCCAGGACGCCAACGCCGCCGTGCCGATCCTGACGGCGGCCGATGCGGCGCTCCGCCGCGCCAGCGCCAGCGGCGCCCTGCAGGCCATTCGGACCTCGCTCGACTGGGTGGACGAGGCGGGATTCCGATTTCCGGTCCGCTGGGTCGATGCGCTGGAACGAAAGCGCAAGTCCGGCCCGCCGGGCCCGGCGTCCAATCCCTTTCTTCCCTGGGACCCGGAGCTGGAAGTTGCGCCGGCGGGGCCCGACCATGTCGTATTGCTGAACAAGTTCCCGGTCATGGACCGGCATCTCCTGGTCATAACGCGCGGTTTCGTGTCCCAGGACGCGCCGCTCGGCCCTTCGGATTTCCGGGCCATTGCGCCCCTGCTCGCCGAATCCGGCGGCCTGGCCTTCTACAACGGCGGCCGGACAGCCGGCGCCAGCCAGCCCCATCGGCATCTGCAGTGGATTCCCAGCGACGATGTGACCCGTCTGCCGCTTCTGGCCGAATACGAACAGTGCGCACACGCGGCGATGGCCTCGAGCCCGCGGCTGCCGTTCTGCCACCGGATCGCGAACTGCGGCGGTCTCGCCTCGGCCGACGCCATGGCGCAGCGGTTTCACGCAAGCTACCTCGAACTGTGCGAGCAGTTGGGCATCCTCGGCGCCGGAGCCTTGCCGGCGGCCTACAACCTGCTGTTCACGAGCGACGCCATGATTGTGGTCCCGCGGGCACGGGAGTGTGTCGAAGAGATCTCCCTCAATGCGCTCGGTTTCGCAGGGTCTCTGTTCGTGCCCCGGCCCGAGATGATCGACCGCGTCCGCCGACGGGGCCCCCTGGCGCTGCTCGCGGCGGCCACCCGGTCGCCCTGATCGGGCCACTCAGGCGGCGTTCGGCCAGACCAGGGGAGGCACGGGAGGCAAGCCGATGCCAGCCCGAAGTTCGTCGCAGCGGGGATTGGCGCTGCCATCGTCCATGTAGACTGGAAACTCCCGGCATGGAGACGGCCGCTGCTCGTAGATGGCGCACGCGACCGCCTGCCCCACCTCGCCCTGGAGCGCCGTGCAGCGACGCGGCAGCGAGTTGCTGCCCTTCATGCAGCGCATGAAGTCATTGACCTTCTCTGTCATGCGGGCGGGTACCGTGCCGCCCGGCGCATCGTCCGCCTCGGCCCAGTAGAAGGAAATGCGGAAGTGCGTGCAGCACAGGCCGCACGCCAAGCACGGATTGGGTTCGCTCATGCCCGGCTCGCCAGACAAACACAATCTGAAGCGGCTCTGCCGCCACCGGATCATGCGGAACCGTCCGGCTGACATGCCTTTCGGGATGCGCGGGCGCGCGCCGTGTTGCCGATCTCGGCGCGCGCATTCTATGGAGCCTGCGAAGGAAAGCAAGCTCGATTTTTTTCTTTTTTAAATCAGAAACTTAAACTGATTTACCAGAAATATTTCGTGCAATGTGACGGCCCCGGGCGATCAGCTCTCCGCCCCACAGCATTTCTTGAACTTGCGGCCACTGCCACAGGGGCAGTCCTCATTGCGTCCTGCAGCGGCCGGCACGTGAACCGGAACTTCAAAGGACACCGGCTCCGGTTCCGGAACACCCACCTCGCGCCACAGCGCGAACAGGCCACGCGCCGCCTGGGCCGACTCGGCAAGCCACCCCAGCCGGGTTTCGTCATCCGCCTCGGCGGCCTCGTCCGAAGCCCAGTTCTTCATGACGTTGTTGAGCAGGCCTTCGGCCACCGCGGCATCCTGGCTGTCGAGTCCTGCGGTCCATTCGTCGGGCCAGAGCTCGAGCCCCTGCTCGAAACCAGCCACCCACTCGTCGCCCAGGGGCGGGGCCTCTTCCCCGTCCGAGGCATAGCAGAACGGTTCCCAGGGGTCGGTCTCGGCGGCGATGGTTCCCAGGACCTCGTTGTAGTACCGCAGCACGAGCTTGATGGCGCGACGCGACGCAGCGGCCGATCCGAAGTCCACATGCTCGGCCTCTGCCGACCACACGGCGGGCATCCAGCGCTCCGTCGGCACCGGCTCCGGACTGCACACCAGCGCAGCAACGTAGCCGTCGAGCATCTCCAGATTCATGCAGTCCGCAGGAACTGCATCCGATACCAGTACCGCTTCAAGTGCCTCGAATTCTTCGTCGCTTAGCACGATCTCGTCGGTGACGGCGGTGTTCATCTCTGACTCTCCCGTTGGATTCCGGCGCTAGCATGCACCGCCTCTGCGGGCCCATCAAGCCTCACGTCACCCAGGTCGAGCGACACCCGGTAGAGCGCCTGCCCCGAATCCCGGTACTTGCGCTCGAAGGGCGTGAGCGGTGTTTCGGCCTCGTAGGATTCGCAGGAGACCGACCGCCCGGTCAGCAGCCCCAGGGCCAGCGCGAACTCCTCGCCATAGACCTGCCAGTTGGTGCGCATTTCAAGGCGTCCGCCGAGCCGGGGCACGAACGGAAAGACCGGATGGGCATGCCAGCGCCGGCCCAGGTGTCCGATCTTGGGCCAGGGGTTCGGATAGAGGATGTAGTGCGCGTGGAGACGAATGCCCCGGTCGACCAGCAGCCGCCAGAAATCCACCAGGTCGGCTCGCACCAGCAGCATTTTGCCCGGCAGCAGGGCCTCCGGATACGGCTTGCGCCGGCTCAGGCGATCTTCGGACTGATCGACGCCGATCACCCGGGCGTCCGGGTTGGCCCGGGCGATCTGGATGGTGCTGTGGGCCACGCCGCAGCCCGCGTCGAGGATCAGCGGCGCCCGGCCGTCCCATCCCTCGAGCGCCCGTTCGACTGCATGCTCGTTGTAGGTCGCGTAGGGTTTCCGGAAGGGTGCCGCGGCGTGCCGCTCGACGGCCCGCGCGAGATGCTCATGGACCCCCGCCTGCGCACTGCTCGGGATCCTGGAATTGGCGTAGCTCATGCGTCTGGCTCCTCACGCTGCCCGGGCTGCCACCCGTGGCGACACGACACCGGCGTCGGCGAAAACCCGGTCGATGCGCGCGACCTCCTTGAGCGCACGGACAGCCTCGAACAGGTGCGCCGCGTCCGGATAGCGTTTCCGGAGGAGATTCAGCCACTGCTTGAGGCGACCCGGCGCATGGCGAGGGGCCACCCGCAACTGCACCCGCGCCCAGAACTCGCCCAGCAGTGCGGCCAGTTCGGGCCAGTCCCTGCGGGCATCGAAGGCCTCCCCATTGCGGATGCGCCGGGCCAGGAACGGGTCGCCGACCGCGCCACGCCCCAGCATCACGTCGCGCACGCCCGATTCGGCCACGCAGCGCCGCCAGTCGGCTTCGCTCCACACCTCGCCGTTCGCCACGACTGGAATCTTCAGCTCCGACGCCACCCGCCCCACCCAGCTCCAGTGGGCCGGCGGGCGATAGCCTTCGAGCTTGGTGCGGGCATGGATCACGAGCCCCTCGACGCCCCCGTCGGCCAGCGCCTGGGCACACGCGACCGCCAGCGAGGGATCCCGCACGCCCAGCCGCATCTTTGCCGTGAGCGGGAGGCCCCTGGGCACCCGCGCACGCACGGCGCAGGCGATCCGGTGCAGCAGTTCGGGTTCGTCCAGCAAGACCGCACCGCCCCGGTGACGATTGACGGTCGGCGCGGGGCAGCCGAAGTTCAGGTCGATGCCTGCCGGCCGGAGGCGGGCCAGTCGCGCCGCGTTCTCACCCATCCGGGCCGGGTCGGATCCCAGCAGCTGGACCCGCACCGGGGTGCCGCACGCGGTGCACCCACTGGTTTCCAGCTCTGGCGAGATGCGGCAGAAAAAACGATCGGGCAGGTCTGTTCCGGTGACCCGCGCGAACTCGGAGACAGCCCAGTCGTAGCCCCCGACGCCGCACAGCAACTCGCGCAGCAGGGCATCGGCCAGGCCTTCCATGGGCGCAAGGAGCAGTTTCACCGGAGATCCGTCATCCAATCGAGGCCCGGATTCTACCCGAGCCTGCGCCCCCGGCCATGCGCAAGGCCTCGAATGACTTGCCAATCGCAAGGAATACGGAAGATAATATTGGGCTTGATGGCGGCCACATTCACCGCCTGAGTCCGACAAAGGGAAACCCAATGAAAGCCGACATCCATCCGAAATACAAAGAGATCGAAGTGACGTGCTCCTGCGGCAACAAGTTCGCGACGCGTTCGACCTCTCCCAAGGCCGAGCTGCACATCGAAGTGTGCTCCCAGTGCCACCCGTTCTTCACGGGCAAACAGCGCATCGTCGACACGGCCGGCCGCGTCGAGCGCTTCCGTCAGAAGTACGGCAACGTCCAGCGCCTGTCCTGATCCGGCGCGCGACCCCAGAAAAAGGCAGCCGCGGCTGCCTTTTTTCTTTGCCCCGGAATTCGATTCTCCTAGCTGCTAGACTCAGCGCCAATCACTTCCCTGCCCCGCCCCGGCGAACGAATGAATCGTGACACGCCACGAATTCTCCTGCTGATCGCTTTCCTCTACCTGCTGGTCGGCACCATCGGTCACGACCCCTGGCGGGGTGACGACGCCACGCATTTCGGACCGGTCTTCGAGTTCATTGCCCACGGCGGCACCTGGGTACCCCAGGTGGGCGGTCAGGTGGTCGAAGGCTACGGCCCCCTGTTCTACTGGCTGGCGGCCCTGGTGGCGAGCCTGCTTCAATGGCTGCTGCCCCTGCACGATGGTGCGCGACTGACCACAGCCCTGCTGATGGCCGGCACCCTCTGGTCCCTGTGGCGGGCCGCCTCGCTGATGCACGGCATCCAGGCCAGGACGGCGGTGGTGCTCCTGACGGTCGGAAGCCTGGGCCTGGTGGTCCACGTGCACGAAACCCAACCCGCCATGGGACTGGTCGCCGCGCAGGCCTGCGTGGTGTGGATGCTGGTGTCGCCCCATCGGTTTGCGATGCCGCTGGCCGGCCTGGCCGCCGCCGCGGCATTTCTCTTCGCCGGACTTCAGGGCATCCTGACGACCTGGCCTCTCCTGCTCTTCAGGCTCCTGCCCAGCCAGCAAACCAGCCCGCACAGCCGCCTTCAGGCCATAGGCGGGCTGGTGATCGCCATGGCGGTCTGCCTCGCGTGGATTCTGCCGGCGTCGGCCTCCCCGGACTGGACCGCCTGGCTGGCGGCCGAGGTCCAGGCGCTGGCGCCCGACGAGCCGGTGCCGGCACGCATCCCCGACTGGTTCAAGCTGTTCGGCTGGTTCCTGTGGCCGCTGTGGCCGCTCGCCCTGTGGTCCCTGTGGCGCGCGTGGCACGGCGCCCCGATCCGCCATGTGCCCCTGCTGCTGGCCGCCCTGGTGCTGGCGCTCGCCTCGGTGATCTTGACCGGAGGGCTTCGTCCGGTACGCATGCTGCCACTGATCGTGCCGCTCGCGCTGCTCGCCGCACCCGCCGTGGAGCGCCTTCGGCGTGGCGCCGCGGCCGCCTTCGACTGGTTTGCAGTGATGGCCTTCAGCAGCGCGGGTCTGCTGCTGTGGCTGGCCTGGAGCGCCCTGGTGGTGCAATGGCCGCCGGGTCTGGCGCGCCACTTCCGCAAGCTGGCCCCCGGATTCGATCTCGCGCCGGGCGTGCCTGCACTGGCGCTGGGCATCATGGTGGTCGTGAGCTGGATCGCCTACCTGGGATGGCGACGCCCCTCCGGCCGCGACGCAGCCCTGACCTGGGCGGCCGGCATGACCATGCTGTGGTGCATCGCAACCTCCATGCTCGCGCCCTGGTTCGAGCACACCCGGAGCTACCGGGGGGCCGCCGAGCAACTGGCCAGTGTCCTCTCCGAACGGTCCGACAGCGGCTGCATCGCGGGGGTGGGCCTGGGCCATGCCCAGCGGTCGGCCATGGACTATTTCGCCGGTCTCACGATCGAGGCCAATCGGGACGTGCCGACCTGCCCGCTGGTGCTCGTCTATACGGATACGCGCATGAACCCGCGCGACCTCAATCGCCTGGGCGTCGAGATCTGGCGCTACGAGCGCGGCGGCGGGCGCCAGCGCGAGAGCTTCACGCTGCTGGCCCGCCGGCCTTCCTGAAGTCGCTCACTCGAGGCGCAGGAAGGTGTCGCGATAGTGGGCGAGTTCGGCGATCGACTCGTAGATGTCGGCCAGCGCCTCATGCTTGCCCTTCTTGACCACGCCTTTCGCCACTTCCGGCCGCCAGCGCTTGGCCAGCTCCTTGAGCGTGGAGACATCCAGATTGCGGTAGTGGAACCAGGCCTCGAGCTGAGGCATGTAGCGCGCCATGAAGCGGCGGTCCTGGCAGATCGAGTTGCCGCACATGGGCGAGGTCCGGGCCGGAACGTACTGCTTGAGGAATTCGAGCATCTCCTGCTCGGCCGCCGCCTCGTCGCGGGTCGAAGCCCGCACCCGGTCCGTCAGGCCCGAGCGACCGTGGGTATTGCGGTTCCATTCGTCCATCGCGTCCAGGACCGCGTCGGGCTGGTGGACCGCGATCACCGGACCCTCGGCGACCGTCTGGAGGCGGGCGTCGGTGACGACGACAGCGATCTCGATGATCCGGTCCCGGTCGGGCTCTAGGCCCGTCATCTCCATGTCCAGCCAGATGAGGTGGTTTTGGTCCTGTGCCATAATCGGATGAACCCTCAAAAGCCTTCATAGTCTCACAAGCCGGGTTTCACTGCGTCCGATCCGGACCCTCACCAGACCCCATCCATGACCGCCTTCTCGATCGTCTTCGTTCTCGCGCTGGGGCTCGGCCTGGCCCTGCGGCTCTATCTCTATGGCCGCCAGCTGAGGCATGTGGCCGCCCACCGAAGTGCGGTACCCGAGGCCTTTCGCGAGCGTATCGAACTGGACGCCCACCAGCGCGCGGCGGACTACACCCTGGCGCGAGTCCGTGCCCGCCTGCCGGACCTCGTGGTCGGTGCGGTCTGGCTCCTCTGGCTGACCCTGGGCGGTCTGCTGCAGGACATCCATGGTCTGGTGGCCACCGTCCTCGAGCCCGGCGGCCTGGCCCATGGCGTGGCATTCCTGTCGAGCATCGTGCTCCTCGGCTGGGTGCTGGAACTGCCCTTCGAACTGCACCGGGTCTTCGTGACCGAAGCACGCTTCGGCTTCAATCGCATGAGCCCCGGCCTCTTCGTTGCGGACACCCTCAAGAGCGCGGCCCTCGGCGCCGTGATCGGCCTGCCCCTGCTGGCCGGCGTCCTGTGGCTGATGGGGGCCATGGGCCCCCTCTGGTGGATCTATGTGTGGGCCGCATGGCTCACGTTCAACCTGCTGGCCATGCTGATCTGGCCGACCTTCATCGCCCCCCTCTTCAACAAGTTCGAACCCCTCGATGACACCACGCTGCGCGAGCGGGTCACGCGCCTGCTGGAGCGCTGCGGTTTCAAGTCGAAGGGCCTGTTCGTCATGGATGGCTCCCGCCGTTCCGCCCACGGCAATGCCTACTTCACCGGTTTCGGCAGTGCCAAGCGGATCGTTTTCTTCGACACGCTGCTGAATCGCCTCGACGGCGATGAGGTGGAAGCGGTCCTGGCCCATGAGCTGGGCCACTTCCGCCATGGCCACGTCCGCAAGCGCATCGCGGTCATGGCCGTGCTGAGTTTCTTCGTCCTGGCGCTGCTCGGCTGGCTGGCCGGGCAGGACTGGTTTTTCGAGGGCCTCGGCATGCAGGCCAGGGACACGGCATCCCTGCTCGCGCTGTTCATGCTCGCGATGCCCGTGTTCATGTTGCCGACCACCCCCCTGATGAGCTACTGGTCACGCCGCCACGAATACGAGGCCGACAGCTATGCAGCGGCCCACGCCGGCGCCCGACCGCTCATCACCGCGCTCGTCAAGCTCTACCGCGACAATGCGTCCACGCTGACGCCCGACCCGTGGTATTCCGGCTTTCACGACTCACACCCGCCCGCTGCACTGCGGGTCGCCCACCTCGAGCGGATCCAGACGCCCGCGTCGCCCATGGCGGCACCGGCGGCCGCATGACGCAGGGCCGCATCCGGGCCACATTCGGGCGCCAATACGAAGTCGAGGACCCACAGGGCCAGCGGGTGCTCTGCTACCCGAAGGGCAAGCGCAGCCATTTTGCCTGCGGTGACCGGGTCGAGTTCGCCCACACGGGGGCCGACCAGGGCGTGATCCAGCGCGTCAGCGAGCGCCGCAACCTGCTCTATCGCTCGGACGCCTGGAAGGAAAAGCTGATCGCGGCCAATGTCAGCCAGATCGTTCTGGTCACGGCCACCGAGCCCGGCTTCAGTGACGAACTCCTCTCGCGCTGCATCGCCGCCGCAGAGGATCAGGACATTGCTGTCCTGATCGTGCTGAACAAGATCGACCTGCCGAGCCGGCTCGCCGAGGCCCGCGAAGCCCTCGCCGCGTTCCGGGCCATCGGCTATCCGGTCCTGGAACTCTCCGCCGCATCGGGCGGCGCAGCGGCGCTCGCCCCGCACCTGGCGGGTCACTGCTCGGTGCTGGTCGGCCAGAGCGGCATGGGCAAGAGCACCCTGATCAACGCCCTGATCCCGGAAGCGGCCGCGGCCACCCGTGAGATCTCGGAGTCGCTCGACTCGGGCAAGCACACCACCACCTACGCCCGCCTCTACGACCTCTCGGACGGCGGCGAAATCATCGACTCACCCGGACTGCAGGTGTTCGGACTGGCCCACATCGCTCCGGACGCGCTGATCAGCTGTTTTCGCGAACTGGCCCCGCTCGCCGGGGCGTGCCGCTTCCGGGACTGCCGGCACGATCTGGAACCGGGCTGCGCGCTCCGCAGCGCCGCCGACAGCGGCGCCATTCCGGCACGGCGCTGGACCCATTTCAATCTGTTCCGCGACGAAATCGAGGCCCAGCGGCGCGAAAGCCAGGGCTGGTAGCCTCAGGCCAGCAGGATGTCGGGGTTCGGGATGGCGTCGAACGCATCGCGCAGGGCGTTGCCCCAGCGGGCCCGGACCATGCCGAAATACGGATTGTCCGAGTCGATCAGCAGGTGGGAGCGCAGGCACAGGGAGTCGGACGCCATGGTGGCCAGATCGAGCGGCAGGCCCACCGAGAGATTCGAGCGAATGGTCGAGTCCATGGAAATCAGGGCGCACTTGGCCGCTTCGTCGAGGGAGGTGTCCCAGCGCAGCACCCGATCCAGGATGGGTTTGCCGTACTTGGACTCCCCGATCTGGAAATAGGGGGTCTCGCGGGTCGCCTCGATGAAGTTACCTGCGGCATAGATCGAAAACAGGCGGGGGGACTCGCCGGCGATCTGTCCACCGAGGATCAGGCTGGCGTTGAAATCGATGCCGAAGGCCGAGAGGGATTCCGAATCCCGCGCATAGACTTCACGCAGGATGTCGCCCACGTGCCGAGCGGCGTCGAACATGGTTTCGGCACTCAGCAGGCTCGGTCGCCCGTCTTCTGCCCGCGCGGCCTCCCGCAGCAGAGAAACCAGTGACTGCGTGATGGCGAGATTGCCCGCGCTCATCAGCACCAGGCAACGCTCGCCTTCGCGCTGAAAGAGGTTCATCTTGCGGAAGGTGTTGATGTGGTCGACACCCGCGTTGGTACGCGAATCCGACAGCATCACCATGCCCGACTCGAGCAGGATGCCGACGCAATAGGTCATGGTGACGCGCTCCGAAAAAGGGTGCCGGATTATCGACCCCCGCGTCCCGGCGGCCAAGCCCCACCTTGGGGCATGCCGGCACGCCGTGGTGCCGGCACAACGGCCGCGTCAGCCCTCGCCGCTTCGAACCGGGATCAGGAAATCGTCGGAAATCCGGTTGCCCAGATCGTAGATGCGATCCATGAAGCGGTCGAGGAAGGGATGAAGCCCCTGTTCGATCAGCATGTCGATGCGCCCGAAGCGCATCGATGCATCCATCTCCCCTGCCCGCCGCACGGTTTCGGCCGAGCGGTCGTTGGAGACCTCCTGCAGGTTGACGAAGACCTCCCGGACACAACGGGCGAGCGACCGTGGCATCAGGGGATTGAGCACCAGCAGTTCTGCCACGCGGACCGGCGTGATCATGTCGCGATAGACCTTGCGATAGACCTCGAAGGCCGACACCGAGTGCAGAACGGCGCTCCAGCGATGGTAGTCGGCATCCTCGTCCTCGTTCTCGCTCACCAGGACCTGGTACTTCACGTCCAGTATCCGTGCCGTGTTGTCAGCCCGCTCGAGGAAGGTGCCGAGCCGGATGAAGCGCCAGGCCTCGTCCTGCAGCATCGTGCCGATCGTGACGCCGCGGGAGAGGTGCGAGCGGTACTTGACCCATTCGAAGAATTCGCTGATCCCCCGATCCTCCATGGTCTCTGGCGTCAGGCCACGGACCTTGATCCAGGTGGCGTTCATCGTCTCCCACAATTCGGCCGTCAGGGTGTCGCGCACCGCGTGCGCATTCTCGCGGGCGGCCCGGAGGCAGTTGCGGATCGACGAGGAATTCTCCGGGTCGAAGATCATGAAGCGCAGCACCTTGCTGCCTTCGACCTCGCCGCATGTTTCGCGGTACTGGGGTTCCAGCGACATGATGCGCAGGAGGGCAACCCAGTTCTGCTCCGCCTCGGCCGGCGACTGGGGCATCAGCGACACCCGATAGCACACGTCGAGCATGCGCGCGGTGTTCTCGGCCCGCTCCATATAGCGGGCCATCCAGAAGAGATGATCTGCGGTTCTGCTAAGCATGTTGGTCCTCAGGCCTCCAGCACCCACGTGTCCTTGGTGCCACCACCCTGGGACGAATTCACAACCAGCGAGCCCTTGGTCAGGGCCACCCGGGTCAAGCCGCCCGGGACCATGCGGACTTCCTTGCCGGACAGCACGAAGGGCCGAAGATCGATGTGCCGCGGCGCCACGCCGCTTTCGACGAAGGTCGGGCAGGCCGAAAGCGACAGGGTCGGCTGGGCGATGTACTTGGACGGACTGGCCACCAGCCGCTCCCGGAACGCCTCGATCTGCGTCTTGCTCGACGTCGGCCCCACCAGCATCCCATAGCCGCCGGCGCCATGCACCTCCTTGACCACGAGCTTGTCGAGATTGGCGAGCACGTAGGAGAGATCGCCCTCGTCCCGGCAGCGGTACGTCGGCACGTTGTTCAGGATCGGTTCCTCGGAGAGGTAGAAGCGGATCATGTCGGGGACGTAGGGATAGATCGACTTGTCGTCCGCCAGACCACCTCCCACGGCGTTCGCCAGGGTCACCTTGCCGGCCCGGTAAGCCTGCAGCAGCCCCGGCACGCCGAGCATCGAGTCCTTGCGGAATACCAGCGGGTCCAGGAAATCGTCGTCGATGCGACGATAGATCACGTCGACCCGCTTGGGGCCCTGGGTCGTGCGCATGTAGACGTGGTCATCCGCGACGAAGAGGTCCT
Source organism: Rhodocyclaceae bacterium (assembly GCA_020445805.1). Taxonomy (GTDB): domain Bacteria; phylum Pseudomonadota; class Gammaproteobacteria; order Burkholderiales; family Rhodocyclaceae; genus Cognatazoarcus. The sequence continues at coordinate 8,201 of JAGRFX010000022.1, read as the reverse complement.
GCCCCTCCACCAGTTCGACGCCCATCTGCTGGGCCAGGAAGGCGTGTTCGAAATAGGCGCTGTTGTAGGCCCCTGGCGTCATCACGACAACCGTCGGATCGTCCTGGCCAGAGGGCGAGACGCTGCGCATCGTGTCCAGCAGCAGGTTCGGGTAGTGATCGACCGGCGCCACCCGGTTGCTGGAGAACAGCTCGGGGAATAGCCGCATCATCATGCGGCGGTCCTCGAGCATGTAGGACACGCCCGAGGGCACCCTCAGGTTGTCCTCGAGCACGTAGAACTCGCCCTCGCCCGCCCGCACGATGTCCACGCCCGCGATGTGGGCGTACACGTCATGCACCACATTCACGCCGATCATCTGCTCGCGGTACTGGGTGTTCCCGAGCACGTCCTCCGGCGGAATCCGGCCGTCCTTGAGGATCGCCCGGTCGTGGTAGATGTCGCGAATGAAGGCGTTGAGCGCCATCACGCGCTGCTTGAGGCCACGCTTGAGCGTCGCCCATTCACCGGCCGTGATGATCCGGGGAATGATGTCGAACGGAATCAGGCGTTCCGTGCCTGCGTCCTCGCCATATACGGCGAAGGTGATGCCCGAACGGTGGAACAGGGCGTGGGCTTCTGCACGCTTGCGATCGAGCCGCTCCGCCGACATGTTGTCGAGCCACTGGGACACGTCGGCATAGTGGGGACGGACCAGGCCACCGTCCCCTGTCATTTCATCGTAGAACTCCGTGATTGGCATGTAGTGTCACTCGCCTGGGCAGATTGAGCATGAAGGTATGGACCCGCCATCGCGAGAAGCGTGCCATGCCATTTCCCTCAATCCAAGCCTGCCAGAGCCGCGCTCCGCACCAATCCGGTGCAACGAAGGACATAGGCGATGCAGGGTGGTGCGAGATTGGTGCAATAAAAAAACCCCTGCTTCCGCAGGGGTTTTGAGCACCGCGCGAAATGCGGAAGTGCTTAGATGCGCTCGAACACGGTGGCGATACCCTGGCCACCGCCGATGCACATGGTCACCAGTGCGTAGCGGCCGCCGGTGCGCTGGAGTTCGTACAGCGCCTTGGTGGCGATGAAGGCACCCGAGCAACCCACCGGGTGGCCCAGGGCAATCGCGCCACCGTTGGGGTTGGTCTTGGCCATGTCGAGGCCGAGGCCCTTGGCCACGGCGATCGCCTGGGCGGCGAAGGCCTCGTTGGACTCGATGACATCCATCTGGTCCAGGGTCAGGCCGGCACGGGCCAGGGCCAGCTTGGTGGCCGGGATCGGGCCTTCGCCCATGATGTGGTTGGGCACGCCGGCGACGGCGTACGACACCACGCGGGCGATCGGCTTGTAGCCGGCCTTGTCGGCAGCGTCAGCACCGGCCAGAACCATGAAGGCCGCGCCGTCGTTGATGCCGGAGGCATTGCCGGCCGTCACCGTGCCGTCCTTCTTGAAGGCCGGACGCATCTTGCCGAGCGTTTCCATGGTGGTGCTGGCCTTGACGTGCTCGTCGGTGTCGAACACCGTCTCGCCCTTGCGCGACTTCAGCGTGATCGGAACGATCTGCGACTTGAAGCGGCCCTCGGCGATGGCAGCCGCGGCACGACGATGGGACTCGACGGCGAGGGCATCCTGCTCCTCGCGGGAGATGTTCCATTTCTCGGCCAGGTTCTCCGCCGTGATGCCCATGTGTCCGGCACCGAAGGGGTCGGTCAGCGTGGCGACCATGGAGTCGATCATCTGGGTGTCGCCCATCCGGGCACCCGTGCGCATGGCGGGCGCCATGTAGGTGCCGCGCGACATGACTTCAACGCCACCACCGATGCCGAAGTCGCAATCGCCCAGCATGATGGCCTGGGAGGTGGTCACGATACCCTGCAGGCCGGAGCTGCACAGGCGGTTCACGGCCATGGCCACGGAGTCCATCGGCAGGCCGGCCTGGATCGAGGCGACCCGGGCGACGTACGGAAAGCGCGACTCGGTCGGGATGCAGTTGCCGACGGTCACATAGTTGATCTTCTGGGGGTCCGCGCCAGAACGCACGACCGCTTCCTTCATCACCGCGCCAGCCAGGTCCGCAGGCTCCATGCTGCTCAGCGACCCACCGAACGTACCGATCGCCGAACGTACCGCGCTGAGGACCACAACTTCACGATTTGCCATTTAACTTCCCTCCGTTGCCTTGAAAATCAACCGCTCACCCATCCAGCGACACTGAACAGGGCCAGCAGTGCCAGACAGAGCACAAGCGTTCGCCATACCAGCTCGACCGCGCTCTGCAGTAAATCGGGGCAGGCTTCTGCGCCGACTCCCAGTTCGGGGCGGGACACGGTACGTCCCCCGCATTGGATCGGCCTCCCGAGTTTGACCCCGAGAGCGCCTGCCCCACTCGAAATGAGAATACCCTCGATTTCGTTGTGCCACTGCCTTGCCTGGGACCGCCAGCAGTACGCTGCGTCCTCGAAGTTGCCGGCAACCGAATACGCAAGCGCCGTCATCCGGGCGGGCAGCCAGTCGAGGCTGTCCAGGACACGCCACGAGGCGGGCGCAGGACCGCCCGCCACCGGCCAATCGCGCGCCAGGCTGGCCAGCAGCGCGTAGGCCAGGGCACCACCCGGGCCGGGCATAAGCACGAACCAGAAGGATACGCCAAAAACGTTGCGATGAGCGGACAACAGCGCCCGTTCAATGGCCACGCGGGCAATCTGGTCTGCATCATTCAACGCACATTCGCCCCCCATCCAGCGACTGAGCGCGCGGGCAGCACCCGGCACGTCATCCTCCTGCAGGGCCTTATGCACCAGACCATAGGCCGCCGTATCGCGAGCGCTGCCCAGGGTGCCATAGAGAACGGCCACATCGAATCCCAGCCCGAGGATCGGGTGAATGTCCCTGAGCAGCGCGCTGACCAGCCAGCCGAGCCCGCCCACGACACCCAGCACGAGCCACCACGCCACCACGGCGTAGGCCTGCCCATCCAGTACTGCCGCCAGCCGCGCGCCAACGGTCTCCACCAGCCGGGGCAGGTCGGCGCCATGGCGCGAAGGCAATAGTCGCGTCAGGAGCAGCGCGATCAGGAGGGCCAGCAGGGTCATCGAAGCACCAGCGCCCGAAGGGCGATACACCGACCGCCGTCAGGCATCCTCGCCCTCCGGCGTCCGACGCGGTTCGAGGCGGCCCCGCTCATCGCGTGCCTCCGCTCAGCAACTCCGCCAGGCTCACCAGCATCCCTGCAGTGGCGCCCCAGATGAAGCGGCCCTGCCAAGGCATCGCGAAGTACGTCCGCAGTTCTCCACCATATTCGATGCTGTGGGTCTCGCGATTGGCGGGATCCACCAGAAACGCCAGCGGCACCTCGAAGACTTCGGCCACTTCGAAGTCGTCGAGGGCCAGTTCGAACGGCGGCGTGACCAGTCCGACCACCGGCGAAATCGCGAAGCCCGTCACCGTGTGATAGCGGGGCAATTTTCCGATCACGTCGATATGGTGGCGCGCCAAGCCGATCTCTTCTTCCGTTTCGCGCAAGGCGGCGTCGACATCCGAGGCGTCGTCGGCTTCCACCCGCCCCCCCGGAAAGCTGATCTGCCCGGGGTGATGGTGGAGGTGGTCGGTGCGCTGCGTCAGCAGGACGTGCAGGCCTTCGTCCCTTGCCACCAGGGGCACGAGAACCGCTGCATCACGCAGCCCCGCGCCCACACCGGGCTCATGGATGTCGCCAACGATCGCCGTCGACCCCAGGCGCGCGCGAAGCCATTCAGCGGTGGGCACAGGGGCATTCCGGCTCACGCGCCCTCCCGGGGAAGGCAAACCGTCTGCTTGGGTGATCGGGGGAGATGCATGCGTGCCACGGTCGACGTCGGGCGAGCCCGCCTCAGTAGCGCTGGCGCAGGAACATGCGCTGCCCTTCATTGCGCAGCTCAAAACGCGACAGCGCACTCATGCCCAGCAGCACGACCGGGAGATTGTCGTCGTGCACGGCGGCATCCACGTTGTGAAGCGTGAGCGATCCGAGATTCAGTTGATCGACCTTGACCAGCCAGATGCCGGTGTTTCCATTGGCGGTCTGTGCCACGGCACGACGTCCAGCCGCATAGTCGATGCCTGCCCGTTGTGCGTCCGAGCGTCCCATGGAAACGAAGGTCGCGCCGGTATCGAGCAGGAACTCGACGCGTGCGCCGTTGATCTGGCCACCGGTGCGGAAATGACCGCCCGAATCCGCATGCAGTACCAGGCTGCCGGAACCCGAGCTCGTTGCCAGATTGGCGACCCGCTCACCGGCGCGAAGGGTTTGCCGCTGCCCGGCAATTTCGAAGGTCACCGCATCCCCGTCCACCGCAAGCACTTTCACCCCACGCGCGACACGCCCGACGCGCACGGTCGTCGGTGCGCCACCATCGATGACCAGCACCGCTGCGCCCGGAAAGGACCCCGCAACGATGACATCCGGGCCGTCCGCCATCGCCTGCGATGCCCCGGCGATTGCGATCACGGCGGCCAGCATGGCCTTTCGGTTTGCGACCTTGGATCGCTCGGCAGATCGCCCGGACGGGCTAGGCATAGGTATCGACGGAATTTCCGACAGTGGCCGTCGGATTGGAGCCGGCGGGGACGGGCGGCAGCGCCTGAAGCAGCTGGAGCGCCATGCTCTGCTGCAGGTCGAGTGCCTTGCGAAACATCAGGATCGAAGCCTGGGACTGAACCTGGGCCAGTCGATCGGAGGAAATGCTTGCCGCGTCCATGTGCCTGTCAGTCCCTGAAATTCCCGTATTGCAGCGGGAAATCCTGAACGTCTCCCTTCACCATTGCAATGGCCTCCTGCAGAACGTCGCGCTTGGCTCCGCTGACGCGGACCGATTCGCCCTGGATGCTCGCCTGCACCTTCAGCTTCGAGTCCTTCAGGAGGCGAACGATCTGCTTGGCAATCTCCTGCTCGACACCGACGCGCACCACGAGCTCCTGCTTGACCTTGTTGCCCGACACCTTCTGGACGTCGCTGTGCTTGAGACAGCGGATGTCGATCTTCTTGCCGGTCATCTCCGGCAGCAGGATGCCGAGCATCTGGTCCAGTTGAAAATCGCTGTCGGCAAACAGGGTCAAGAGCTTGTCATTCTGCTCCACGCGACAGTCGGACCCCTTGAAGTCGTATCGATTGCCGATCTTCCGGTTGGCCCCTTCGACGGCGTTGCGGAGGCTGACCAGATCCACTTCGGAGGTGATGTCGAATGAAGGCATGCCGTGCTTTCCCGAGGTCCTGAATGTAACTACGGCCGCTTGGCGGCCGGTCTGAGCGTCCGTTCGTCGATCAGCCGAAATGGCAGATGTAGTGGAAGGGTGCGCCCTCGACTTCGATGTCGAAGCTGGCATTGCCGGGCACCGAGAACGACTCGCCGGCCGAGATCACCTGCCAGTCGGCCGAGCCGGGCAACTTCACGCGGCAGGCGCCCGCCACGCATTCCATGATTTCGGGCGCGCCAGTTCCGAAGCTCAGGCGGGAGGGCAGGACCACGCCCACCGACTTGCGCGTGCCGTCCGCCAGCGTCACCGTGTGGCTGACGCATTTGCCATCGAAATAGACGTTGGCGGCAGCGTCCACGCTGACGCCCTCAAGTCGCTTGTTCTCGGACATCTTGCAACCTCTGTTGGCCCGGCATCACTCGATGCCGAGCATCTTCTGTATGAAGCCCTTGGCGATGAAGCCGACGAACCCGAGCCCCAGACCGATGAACATCCACAGCGCACCGTACTTGCCCGCCTTGGACTCCCAGGCGAGCTGGCCAATGATGAAGACCATGTAGGCAATCAGCGCCGTGAAGCAGAGCTTGAGGGAGTAGTCCTCGAACTCTGCGATCGTCAGGCCGAAAATGACGGGTTCGGCGACCATCGGTCTCGATCAGCCCTTCTTGGAGCGCGCGTTGGCGGCAATCCGCATCCGCAGCGCATTGAGGCGGATGAAACCATGGGCGTCCGCCTGGTTGTAGGCGCCCTGATCGTCCTCGAAGGTGGCGATGGTCGGGTCGAACAGCGAATCCGTTGCCGAGTCGCGGCTCACCACGGTCACGCTGCCCTTGTACAGCTTGACCCGCACCCAGCCATTGACGGCCTGCTGCGTGTGGTCGATCAGCACCTGCAGGGCCTTGCGCTCCGGCGCCCACCAGTAGCCGTTGTAGATCAGGCTGGCGTAGCGCGGCATCAGCTCGTCCTTGAGGTGCGCCACTTCCCGGTCCAGGGTCACCGATTCGATGGCGCGGTGCGCGCTCATGAGGATGGTGCCGCCCGGGGTCTCGTAGCAGCCGCGCGACTTCATGCCCACATAACGGTTCTCGACCAGGTCGAGGCGGCCGATGCCATGCTTGCCGCCAATCCGGTTGAGCTCCGCCAGCAGTTCGTGCGGGCCCATGCGGGAGCCGTTGATGGAGACCAGATCACCCTTTTCGAAGGCCAGGTCCAGGTACTCCGGCGCGTCGGGTGCCGCCTCGGGCGCGACAGTCCAGCGCCACATGGACTCCTCGGCCTCCGCGGAGGGATCCTCGAGGTGGCGGCCCTCGTAGGAAATGTGCAGCAGGTTGGCGTCCATCGAGTAGGGCGAGCCGCCCTTCTTGTGCTTCATCTCGATGGGAATGCCGTTCTTCTCGGCATAGGCCAGCAGCTTCTCGCGGGAGAGGAGATCCCACTCGCGCCAGGGTGCGATCACGCGGACGTTGGGCATCAGCGCGTAGTAGCCCAGCTCGAAGCGGACCTGATCGTTACCTTTGCCGGTGGCGCCGTGCGAGACGGCCTCCGCACCGGTCTCCCGCGCGATCTCGATCTGCCGCTTGGCGATCAGCGGGCGCGCGATGGAGGTCCCCAGCAGGTACTCGCCCTCGTAGATCGTGTTGGCGCGGAACATCGGGAACACGAAGTCGCGAACGAACTCCTCGCGCAGGTCGTCGATATAGATGTGCTCCGGCTTGATGCCGAACTGCAGTGCCTTCTTGCGTGCGGGCTCGAGTTCCTCGCCCTGGCCCAGATCGGCCGTGAAGGTCACCACTTCGCACTGATAGGTGTCCTGAAGCCACTTCAGGATGACCGATGTATCCAGCCCGCCCGAATAGGCGAGCACAACCTTGCTGACGTCGCTCATTTCTCATCCACTCGATCAATCAATCCGGGGAATGTCACCCCGCTCTGCCGCTGCCTAGGCTTCGACCTTGCCCAGCAGCAGGTATTCCATCAGCCCCTTCTGCGCATGCAGGCGGTTCTCCGCCTCGTCCCAGACCACGCTGTTCGGCCCGTCGATGACCTCGGCCGACACTTCCTCGCCGCGGTGCGCGGGCAGGCAATGCATGAACAGTGCGTCCTTGCCCGCCACGGCCATCATCTCCGCATCCACCTGCCAGTCGGCGAAGGCCTTCATCCGGGCCTCGTTTTCGGCCTCGAATCCCATCGACGTCCATACGTCCGTGGTGACGAGGTCTGCGCCGCGGCAGGCCTCGAGCGGATCGGCGAATTGCTCGAAATGGCTCGTGCCGTAAAGACCCGCGCGCTCGGGCTCGACTTCGTAGCCCGGCGGCGTCGACACGTGGACGTTGAAATCCAGCAGCTCGGCCGCCTGCAGCCAGGTGTTGCACATGTTGTTCGAGTCGCCGATCCAGGCGACCGTGCGCCCCTGGATCGAGCCACGATGCTCGATGAAGGTGTGGATGTCCGCCAGGATCTGGCAGGGATGGTATTCGTTGGTCAGGCCGTTGATGACCGGCACGCGGGAGTTCGCGGCGAAGCGCTCGATGATCTCCTGCTCGAAGGTCCGGATCATCACCACGTCGCACATCCGCGACATGACCTGGGCCGCATCCTCGACCGGCTCGCCACGCCCGAGTTGCGAGTCGCGCGTATTGAGGTAGATCGCCGACCCGCCGAGTTGGGCCATCCCGGCCTCGAAAGACAGGCGCGTGCGCGTGCTGGCCTTCTCGAAGATCATCACCAGGGTTCGGTCGAACAGCGGATGGTAGGGTTCGTAGGCCTTGAACTTGGCCTTGATCCAGGCGATCCGGTCGAACAGATAGGCGTATTCCTCGGCGCTGAAATCCTTGAACTGGAGATAGTGCTTGGGCTGGGTCATCGGGCAGCCTCCTCAGCCGGCCAGCAGGCCGGCAATCAGCGGCGCCACGCGGCGGACGAGTTCCTCACCGTCCGCGAGCGAGAAGACCAGCGGCGGCAGGATCCGCACGACCCGCTCG
>JAGRFX010000237.1 GCA_020445805.1 Rhodocyclaceae bacterium | reverse complement strand
GGCCGCGCCAGAGGCCGCGCCGATCAGCGCATCGGCCGCCTGGTCGAGGTCGGCGTCCGGCATCACCACCATGTGGTTCTTGGCGCCGCCCAGGGCCTGGGCCCGCTTGCCGTTGCGGGCCGCGGTTTCGTAGATGTAGCGGGCGATCGGGGTGGAGCCCACGAAGCTCACGGCCTGTACGTCGGGGTGGCCCAGCAGGGCATCGACCGCCAGCTTGTCCCCCTGCACCACGTTGAAGACCCCATCGGGCAGGCCGGCCTCGCGGAACAGCTCGGCCGTCAGCAGCGAGGGCGAGGGGTCGCGCTCGGAGGGCTTGAGGATGAAGCTGTTGCCACAGGCGATCGCCACCGGCGCCATCCACATGGGCACCATGAACGGGAAGTTGAAGGGCGTGATGCCGGCCGTGACCCCCAGCGGCTGCCGCTGGGCCCAGTTGGCGATGCCGCCACCCACGTTCTCGGAGTACTGGCCCTTCAGCAGCTGGGGCGCTGCGCAGGCGAACTCGATCACCTCGAGCCCGCGCTGGACCTCGCCCTGGGCATCCGGGAAGGTCTTGCCATGCTCGCGCGTGATCAGCCGCGCCAGGTCCTTGGAGTGGCGCTCCACCAGCTCCTTCATCTTGAAGATCACCCGGGCGCGTCGCTGGGGTGCCATCTCGCCCCAGACCACCTGGGCGCGCACCGCGCTGGCCACCGCCGCATTCACATCGGCCTCGCTCGCCAGCGCCACCGTGCGGGCCATCTGGCCCAGCGCCGGGTCGAACACCGGGCTGCGGCGGTCGCCGCTCGATTCGACGGCCTTGCCGTCGATCCAGTGGGGAATGGTGTCGGGGGCGTTGATGTAAGTGAAGCTCATGGATCGGTCTCCTGAGGTGCGGCTATGGTTCGAATGATGTCCATTGAAGCGCCTGGAACGTCGAGTGTCCAATGACTTATCCTTGATTCCGTTATGAGTCACGTTTATATCGGATCATGGATCTCAACCACCTTCGCGCCTTCGTCACCGTGGCCCGGGAGGGCAACCTGACCCGCGCCGCCGAGCGCCTCTTCGTCACCCAGCCGGCGCTTAGCCTGCAGGTCAAGAAGCTGCAGGAGGCCCTCGACCTCACCCTCTTCGAGCGCACCCCCCGCGGCATGCGCCTGACCGAAGCCGGCCAGCGCCTGCTGCCGGCGGCCGAGCGCGCCCTGACCGGCGTGGCCGAGTTCCGCGCCGCCGCCGCCGGCCTCAAGGACACGGTCTCGGGCCGGCTCCGCCTGGGCACCATCGTCGATCCCGAGTTCCTGCGCCTGGGCGCCTTCCTCAGCGCGCTGGCCGAGCGCCACCCGACCCTCTCCTTCGAGCTGACCCACGGCATGTCCGGCACGGTCAGCCGGCGGGTGGAGCAGGGGGAGCTGGACGTGGCCTACACCCTCGGCGCCCCCGGCTTCCCGGACCTGGTCGGGCGCTTCCACGTGGTCGAACTGACCCGCTTCAACTACCGCGTGGTGGCCCCGCCCGGCTGGGCCGGTCAGGTGCGGGGCAAGGGCTGGCGCGAGCTGGCCGCGCTGCCCTGGATCGAGACCCCGCCGGACTCGGTCCACCACCGCCTGCTCTCCTCGGTGTTCGCCGCCGCCGGGGTCCGCCCCCACGTGGTGGCGCGGGTGGACCTGGAGCCCTCGATGCTCGACCTGGTCCGCTCCGGCGTGGCCCTGGCCCTGTCCCGCGACAGCCTGGCCCTGCGCGCTGCCCACGCCGAGGGCGTGGTGATCGCCGACGGGGTCTCGGTGGAGGCGGAACTGGGGCTGATCTGTCGGGCCGACCGGCGCACCGAGCCACCGATCGAGGCGGCGATGACGGCGGTGGCGGCGGTGTGGGGTGGGGGATAGCGGGCGGGTGGCCAGCGCCAGTCAAACGCCGGCCATCCGGCCGACTATTGCCGCATCGCGTGCTCTTGGCGACTTGAAGTCCCGTGTCCCACGAGACAGCATGGGAAGCGAAAATTGACTGTCGGGCATGCCCCGGAATCGCCAAGGCCTATGCCATGAGATCCACGCGCTCAATCCGAGCCACGCTCATCGAACTCGTCATTATCGCCCTGATTCCCGCTTTGGCAGGGCTGCCCTATTTCGCGTTCGAGTCCTATCGTCGGGAAAAGGTCCGGCTCGAGACCGGGACGCTGCAAACGGCACGGGCCATGGCCTTGGCCGTCGATCGCGAACTGACCCGATCGCTTGCCGCGGTGCAGACCGTCGCCAAGTCCCACTACCTGGTAGTGAATGACCTCGAGGGCTTCCACCATCAGGCGCTCGATATCCTGAAAACGGAGGAGTTTGGCAGAAACTTCGTCCTGGTCGATGCCTCAGGCCAACAGCTCGTCAATACGCTCAAGCCCTTTGGCGCGCTCCTGCCCAAGGCGGTGGACACCCGGCTCCAACCGGGCGGTGGCATCAACGAGGTACTCGCCACTGGCCGTGGCGCCATCTCGAACCTGTTCTTCGGCCCGGTGACCGATAGCCTCGTCGCTGCCGCCGACGCCCCCGTGCGCCATGGCGGAAAGGTCACTCACGTCTTGTCTCTGGCCATATCCCTCGAGCGGCTTGGCCAGATCCTGAAGCAGCAGCATTTGCCCGAAACCTGGCAGACCGCGATCTATGACCGGAACGGCATCATCGTTGCCCGCACCCACCAGCCGGAGAAATTTGTCGGCCAGAAGCTGGCTCCGGCGATGTACCGCATCCGGGAGTCCCAGGAAGGGATCGCCGGTATGAAGACCCTGCAGGGCACAAGCGTGTCCGCCGTCTATTCCCGTGCCCCGTCTTCGCAATGGGGTGTCGTGATCGGCGTGCCACAGGCGGAGTTGTTTGGCCCGCTGCGAGAGACATTGCTCATCACCATCATCAGTCTGCTGATCATCCTCGCTGCAAGCGTCTCGCTGGCGTGGCGGAACGGCAACCGGATCGCCAATGCCATCCGGTCCCTGGTGTCCCCGGCTCGGGCGCTGGGCGCAGGTCAGGTTGAGCGGGCACCGCAATCCGCGATCGTGGAATTGAACGAAGTGGGTGCTGCCCTGAACAGCGCCTCCGACCTGCTTCAACAGAGAAATCGTGAGCTGGCCGGTTACCACCAGCACCTGGAACACATGGTGGCCCAGCGTACCAGCGAGCTGGCGACCGCCAAGGAGTTGGCCGAGACGGCCAACGTTGCCAAGAGCGCCTTCCTGGCCAACATGTCCCACGAGATCCGCACGCCGCTAAACGCGATCACCGGCATGGTGCATCTGCTGCGTCGTTCGCCGCTCGGCGAGGCGCAGACCCTCAAGCTGGACAAGATCGAAGGCGCGGGGCTGCATCTGCTCGAGATCATCAATGCCGTGCTCGACCTCTCCAAGATCGAGGCGGGAAAATTCCAGCTCGAGCAAGCGCGGGTCGATCTGCCGGAACTGGTCGGCAGCGCCGTCAGCCTCGTCAGCGGCGCCGCCGCCGCGAAGGGCCTGCAACTAAGCACGCGCGTTGCCGGGCTGCCGGAGGGTTTGCTGGGCGACCCGACCCGACTTCGCCAGGCCCTGCTCAACTACCTGTCGAATGCCGTCAAATTCACGCAGCACGGGCAGGTGGCCGTGGAGGTCAGAGTTCTGGAAGAGGTCAGCGACAGCGCCATCATCCGGTTCGAGGTCTCGGACACGGGCCCCGGTATCGCACCCGAAGCGCAGTCGCGCCTGTTCGCCACCTTCGAGCAGGCCGACAACTCCATGACCCGCAAGTACGGCGGCACGGGGCTGGGCCTCGCCATTACCCGCAAGATCGCCGAGATCATGGACGGCGAGGCCGGTGTCGACAGTACGCTAGGCAGTGGCAGCACGTTCTGGTTCACGGTGCGGCTGGCCAAGGCCGCCGCGGATCACGGGCTCCGCGCACTCGAACCCGCCTCCCAGGCCGAAGCCGCCTTGCGGGCGCAGTTTGCAGGCACCCGTATCCTCCTCGTCGAGGACGAGCCCATCAACCGCGAAGTGGCAAGCTCCCTGCTTGAAGACGCCGGAATCGTCGTCGACACCGCCGTGGACGGAGAACAGGCGGTTCACATGGCCGGCGCCCAGACCTATGCCCTGATCCTGATGGACATCCAGATGCCCAACATGAACGGAACGGAAGCCACCCGTCGAATCCGGCAATTGGCTGGCAAACAGGACGTCCCCATACTGGCATTGACAGCAAACGCCTTTGCCGAAGACAAGGCGCAATGTCTCGAGGCGGGCATGAATGATTTCATTACCAAGCCCGTGGTTCCTGATGTTCTCTACCAGATTCTGTTGCGCTGGCTGTCGGAAAAGACCTCTGACTAGGGTGAAAAGCGGGCGCAATGAGGCGCTGTCGGTCCCTGACTCTGTGAGCCGTCTTGCCGATGTGAGGTGGGATCCTAGCGTGTCGTCGCTACCCTGAGATGTGGTGTCTGCGAGGTCCGGAACTCGGCCATTGCTGACGTTAGCCAGTAAGCTGTTGTCGGACGGTGATGGGCCGGATACCTGCCGCTTGGCTCGGTGGCTGTAGCTTCTGATCGCCACCTCTATCTTCTGTCGGCAGTCAAGGAGCGCCCCCTTGCTCCGCCATTAGGTCAAACAAGCCCGCCCTCTGGCAACCTTCAAGAAAGGCCTGCTTCAGGAAATTGCTGTTTGCAACGGGAGCTTTCTCGGCCTGTTGCTGAACGTTAGCAAGCGAGGCATCAGGAGCAATGCCGTGGGCGTCGCGCAGAATGCGGATCTGTTCTAGCCAGTCCTTAGCATCACCGCTGCAGCATTTGGCTTTGTAACGCTCATCGATACCGTAGACGTCTATCCACGTCGCGATCTCCTCGTGGACCTCGGGCGGACCGAAAGCAATCTGAATGTCTGCGGGCGCTAGTTTGTCGATATCAGCTGAGCCTAGATCAATGGTTATCTCGATGGCTTGATTCTCGGTGCTATACGGGTAGAAGGCCTTTCGCCTTGCTGCCGCATTGTGTGCCGGGTCTTTGGCCTGTTTGTAGGTGCTGTTGCACTCGTGGCAGGCCGGAGCCAGATTGCGGAAGTTGATGGAATTGAACGGGTAAAGCGCCTTCGGCAGGTAGTGATCGTAGGCCTCACGCTTGGTGTGATGTGGCCCCTTGATGTCGCCGATGCCGCAAAAAGGACATTTCTCGGATCGGTTCGCGCTCAGGAAGGCCTGATTGTAGTGATCATCGATATCACCGATTTTTGCGCGCAAGGCTGCCAATCCAAGCAGATCCCTTGAGTACAAGCCCTTGAAGAAAGCCCCCAGTTGCGCGGCAAGATTCGGAGCAAACGCTGTGACATCCGCATACCGTGCGGGCGAGGTTGCAGGGTCGTTTGCACAGATTTTTTGTATCTCGTTATTGGCGCCGTACCACTGCCTAAGCTGGTCAACTTGTGCGGCAGATAGCATCGCAAAGCTTTCGTAGATCGATTTCACTTCTTTGTAGAAGGTCTTGCCACGCTCAGGCGCTTTGGGAGAGAAGCCAAACTCTGACATGACTTCTTTCAGGTCAAGCTCCAGATCAAACAAATTGACGTGGAATGCGAGGCCAATCGGCGCCTTGCACCACACCTCGAAAAAGATGAAATCGATGAACGTCTGCATCTTTTCCATCTGGTGCGGCACATAGACGTAAGGAAACAGCATCAGCCCTGAGCCTCCCCGTCACCTTGATCGCGTTGGTTGAGAATCGCCTTGACGAGCAGGATTTTCTCCACCGAATCGCCCAGCTCGCGGTGGATGTCGTCGATCAATTCGTCCGAAACGTCGCCCTGCTCGAAACGGGTGCGGAAGCTTTCCAACACCGCCTGCGCCCGCCCGCCTATGGTTTCTCGTTTGTCGAAGGTGCTCATCGTGATCTTGTTGATCGAGGCGCCGAGCGTGTTGTAGTCGGGATGGGTGATCTGCACCTTGCCGTCGCCAGGGTCGCGGTCGAACAGCAGCACCTTGTCCGGCGTGCTGTCTGAAATCAGGAAAGGCGAGTGCGTGGTGATCAGCATTTCCTGGCTGACGCCGTCGGGGTCGATTAAACTTTCGCGCAGGCGGCTAATGAAGTTGGCGCGCCAGTCGGGGTTGAAGTGGGTTTCTGGCTCGTCGAGCAGAAACAGGCTGTTGGTACCGCGAAACAACAGGCACAGGCCCA
>JAGRFX010000236.1 GCA_020445805.1 Rhodocyclaceae bacterium | reverse complement strand
TGCCCGGCTTGCCTTCGAGGGACTCGATCAGCGCCGACTCCTCGCCGCAGATGTAGGCCCCCGCGCCCCGCCGCAGCACGATGTCGCCGGGCGTGGCGAGGCCGGCGGCCTCGAGTTCGGCGATCGCCTCGTGCAGCACATGATGGAGGCCGGGATATTCGTCCCGCAGATAGATATAGGTGGCCTTGGCGTCCACCACCGCGGCGCTGATCAGCGCCCCTTCCAGGAACTGGTGGGGCGAGCGCTCCAGATAGTGGCGGTCCTTGATGGTGCCCGGCTCGCCCTCGTCGGCATTGATGACCATGTAGCGCGGCGCCGGCTCGGCGCGCACGAAGCCCCACTTGCGGAAGGTCGGGAAGCCGGCCCCCCCGAGGCCACGCAGGCCGGCGGCCTCGAGCATGCCTGCCAGCTGGTCCACCGACACCCGCCCGGCGCGCAGGTCTGCCAGCAGCGTGAAGCCCCCCTCGGCCTGGTAGGCGGCCAGGCGCTGCCAGTCGATGGCCTCGGGCGAGAGGTCGCCGGCAGCCAGCACGGCTTCGACGGCCGCGACGGTGGCGCTGCCCAGGTGACGATGGCCGACCTCGACCACCGGCGCTTCGTGGCAGCGGCCCATGCACGGGGCGTTGATCACGCGCACCTGCCTCGCATCCACGCCGGCCTGCAGCGAGGCCTTCAGCTGGGCGGCACCCGCCAGCTGGCAGGAGAGCGAATCGCAGACCCGAATCGTCACGGGCGGCGGCGGCGCCTCGTCGTCGTCGACGATGTCGAAGTGGGCGTAGAAGGTGGCGGTCTCGAACACGGCAGCCATCGGCAGGCCCATCCGGTGGGCCAGGGCCCGCAGGTGCCGGGTGGCCAGATGACCGAAGTGGTCCTGCAGCGCGTGCAGGTGTTCGATCAGCATGTCGGGGGCGTTGGAGCGGTCGCCCAGCAGGCCGTCGAGTTCGGCCAGGGCAACCGGATCAAGGGCGCGACCGCGCGGCAAACCCCGCGTCTGTCGGCGACGCCCGGAGGGCAGGTTCTTTGTCATCGGCTCAGTCCGTGGAGGTCCGCTCGTCTTCAGGCGCAGGGCCCGTCGAAGAGTCCGTCTAACAAGTGTCGTGCCAGACACGACACCGGCGGCCGGAACCCGGGCCGCGGTGGGACGGAAAAAAGGCCCGGTGCCAGCGGCAGCGTACACACCGACCGAGGGGATAGGTGCGGGAGAGAGGAGAGGAACCGGACGCCGCCAGCCCCAGCACCGGGCTGGAGCCAAGACTAGCCGCCGGAGCGCCATCGCGAAATCGAGATTTATCGGACGGCCATCCGGATATTCCGAATGCCCGCCCGGCCGAATCAGGCCGGGGCGAGGGCCCGTTCCCGCACGTGCCGTTGTCGATCCCGGTACAGGCTGTCACACCCGTACCGGTGACAGCGCGACGCGCTCAGGCCAGGACCTGGGCGGCTTCGGGGCGCTGCATGAAGCCGCCCGGACTGGCGCCGGCGCCATAGGCCCCCGACTGGAAGACGATCACCAGATCGCCCGGCCGGGCCTCGGCCAGCGCCAGACCCTCGGCCCAGACGTCGTGGGGCGCACACAGGGGCCCGCAGACCGTGACGGTCTCGACGGCGCGGCCGCCGCCGCCCACCACCGCGATCGGATAGTGCAGGTGTCGGCGTCCCTCGAGCGCGCCGGTGGCGTGCCAGTGGTGATTGAGCCCGCCGTCGAGGATCAGGTAGCTGCGGCCGCGCGAGGTCTTGCGCGCCAGCACGCGGGCCACGTAGGCCACCGCCTCGCCCACCAGGTAGCGCCCCAGCTCGATGGCCAGGGCACAGCCAGGCAGCAGCGTGGCCGCAGCCCCCGCCAGGTCCGTCATCGCCGCTGCCAGCCGGGGCAGATCGAGGGGGGTTTCGCCGGGGAAGCACGGAATGCCGAAGCCACCGCCCAGGTTCAGCGAGCGCAGGGGCCCGGGCGCCAGCGGCGCCAGCCCCACCGCGAGTTCGAGCGTGGCCCGCTGGGCACGGGCGATGGCGTCGGCGTCCAGGCAGTTGGACCCCGGATAGACGTGCAGGCCCTCGAAGCCCAGGGGAAGCCCCGCGAGTCGCTGCAGGACCTCGCCCGCCTGTTCCGAATCGACCCCGAAGCGACGCGGCCCGCCGCCCATGCGCGCCTCGGCCGCCAGTTCGAAGGGCGGGTTCACGCGCAGGGAGACCCGGGCGGGCCGCCCGGCAGCCAGGCGCACCAGGCGCTCGGCCTCGTCGAGGGATTCGAGCACCACCAGGGCCCCGCAGCCGAGCGCGGCCGCCAGGTCGTCGTCGCGCTTGCCCGGCCCGGTCATCGACAGGCGCCGCCCCGAGAGCCCGCAGGCCAGCGCCGACTCCAGTTCCGCGGCCGAGGCCACGTCGAAGCCATCGACCCGCGTCGCCAGCTCCGCCAGCACGCCCAGCAGGCCGTTGGCCTTGACCGAGTAGAGGACGGCCACCCCGGCCGGCAGGGCCCCGCGGAGTGCCTCGGCCCGCTCCCGGAGGACACTGGAGACGGTCAGGTAATAGGGCGTACCGAAGGACTCGGCCAGCTCCGCCAGCCGCAGGCTGCCGGGATCATCCGCCCGTCCGACCTGCCATCGCTCGACCAGCTCCGCCGCCCGCATGGTGATGCTCCCAAGGAAACAGGGGCGAATTCTAGCCCGCCGCTCCTGACGCACGGGCCTGACTGCGCGACAATGCCCTCCCGCCCCAGCGCTTCTGACCTCATGCAGGAAAACGTCTTCGTCGCCCTCGGCAGCAATCTGGAAGCCCCCCGCGAACAGCTCCGCCAGGCCGTGGCGGCCATCGCCGCCCTCGACGGCGTGGTGCTGCGCGCCGCCTCGTCCCACTACGGCAGCGCGCCGGTAGGCTACGACGACCAGCCCGACTTCGTGAATGCGGCCGTCCGGATCGCCACCACCCTCTCGCCCCGCGCCCTGCTCACCGCCCTCCAGGCCATCGAGCAGGCCCAGGGGCGCGAACGCAGTTTCCGCAACGCCCCCCGCACCCTGGACCTGGACATCGTGCTCTTCGGCGACCGGGTCCAGGGCGACCCCGAGCTGACCCTCCCCCATCCCCGCGCCCATGAGCGGGCCTTCGTGCTGCTGCCGCTGCAGGAGCTGTCGCCCGACCTGCAGATTCCCGGCCAAGGGCCTGTGGCCGCCCTCGCCGCCCGCTGCGCCGAGCAGCGGATCGCGCGGCTCGACTGAGCGGGCTTGGGCCTGGCCCGCGCCAGGAATCGGCATCGGCCGTCACATCGGTCGGCCGAGTCCTACACGCAGCGCCAGCGCCCGGGCGCCTAATGAAGCCGTCGCCGCAGCCGCGGCTCCCAGGAACTGGAGACCATCATGAACGGAAGCAAACTCGTCGCCATCGCCCTGCTCGTGACCGGCGTGCTGGCGGTCGCCTACGGCGGCTTCTCATACACCGAGGAACACACGCCGGTGAAGGTCGGTCCGGTCGAGCTGAAGGTCGAGGAGCGCAAGGATGTGAACGTGCCCCTGTGGGCCGGCATCGCCGTGATCGCCGCAGGCGGTGTGGCCCTCGCGCTGAGCTCGCGCCGCTGAGCCCGACAGGCGCCTTGCGAATGACACGACCCGGCGCCCTCCGTCGAGCGCGGTGGCTCAGTCCATGCGGCGGCGGAGCATCGCGCCCAGGCCCAGCCCGACCAGCGCCAGCGTCCCGGGTGCCGGCACCGGGGTGAGCGGGATCAGGCTCGGCGGGCGGCCGACGTCGAGCAGGGAAACATCGATGCCCTGGGTGAAGTCGAAGAAGTTGTCGGTCGCGTCGCGGTCCAGGACCTCGAAGATCAGCTCACCTAAACGCGCGATGGATGCGAGGATGCTGTCGAGCTGATCGCGCGCGGTGAGATGGAACCAGCCGGTGTCCAGCGTCGCGTTGCGGAATCCGCCCTGGCTGAAATTGCCCGTGCCCAGCGCACTGCCCGTGATCTGCCCGAAGCTGTCGGTTTGTTGCGCATTGACCGCAGACCAGTTGCCGGCGTCGTATCCGTTCAACAGGAGCCTCAGGTCATTGAGGTCGAAGTTGGCATTGGCGCTGTCGCCGTCCCACAGTGTAAAGCGCACCGACATCGACTGCAGGCTGCCTCCCAGGGCAAGGTCGACCGTGGCCGCGAAGCCTGTCTGGATGCCCACCGTGAGGGGATTGCCGCGGTACGGAACCGGCACCCCATTGTTCGAAAAGCCTTTGTACAGACTGCTCGCGGCGGCCTGGCTGACGACATGCGCGCCGTTGGTACCCCACAGGTCGACCACGACGCCACCGACGGTCGAGGCACCGACAGACCCGACGTCCAGCCCGCTCGGGGAGGTACTGGTGAAGAGCGAGGCCGACGCATAGGGCGGCGCGACAACCAGCGCGGCGAGCATGATGAGGTGGCGGACCATGGCATTCCTGCGGATGATATGTGCATGAGACGGTGGCCGCAGCTTCAGCAACAAAGGTGCCAGGACTGGAATTACCCATGCTCGCCATGGGTTTATTAATTTCTGTTAAACGACAGCCCTCGTCCGCTGTCAGTTTTCCCGACACACGACAGCATGATCCGGGTCAACATTTGCCCGAAAGCGCGCCATACCGTCATTTACGCGATGCATTTGTCTTTTTCGCAATATTCTTTCCAAATAAGTCGCCTACCAGGCGTCAAGCACCGGGAAAGGGCGCGGCGGGTCAACAACGGGGCAATCGGGAATCGCGCCTGCCACAACGCACGAAGGCTCAGGCGTCGGACAGCGTCTCGGCCACCCGCCAGCCCTCCCGCCCTGCGTGCGCGCGCAGCGCCGCATCGGGCGCGACGGCCACGGGCGCCTGGACGAAACTCAGGAGCGGCAGGTCACTGATCGAGTCGGAGTAGAAGCCGCTCCATTCGAGCTGTCCCCAGGACAGGCCCTGGGTCGCCAGCCAGGCGCTTACCCGCCTGACCTTGCCGAAGCCGTGGCAGGGTTCGCCCTCGATCTCGCCGGTCAGGCAGTCGCCCTGGCGGCGGATCCGGCTGGCAATCAGGTGCGGCACGCCCAGGGCGCGGGCGAAGGGCTCGGCCACCAGGTCCGTGGTGTTGGTGACGATGCAGCAGGTGTCACCGCGGGCGCGGTGGCGCTCGATGAGCCGGATGGCCGCCTCGGGCAGCTCGGTGGCGAGCACGTCGCGGGCGAAGCGGGCCTGCCAGTCGCCCATCTCGTCCAGCGAGCGTCGCGACACCGGCACCAGCGCGCAGGTGTGCAGGCCCGCCACGTCGAGTTCGCCGGCCACGTACTGGCGGCAGCAGTCGAGATAGGCGTCGTCGCGCCCCGCGTCCACCTCGCCTGCCTCGACCAGATAGCGCAGCCACACCATCGTCGAATCGAAGGGGATCAGGGTGTGATCCAGGTCGAAGAGGGCGAGGCGCATCAGCAGGCTCCCACGACCCGCCCCGGCAGCGCGCCGCGCAGGGCATTGCAGACCACGACGGCCTCGGCGCGATCCAGCTCGGCGCGGGTCAGCGCGCGCTCGGTGGCAGCGTAGGCCGGATCCTCGAGCAGCACGCTGCGCATCACGCCGGGCAGCAGGCCCTCGGCGAGTGGCGGTGTGAACCAGGCGCCATCGAGACGGACGAAGACATTGCTGCGGGCACCCTCGGTGAGATGGCCGGCCTGGTTGAAGAACAGCACGTCGAAGGCGCCCTGGGCCATGGCCTGGCGCAGGGCCAGGTCGTAGCGCTGGCGCAGCGTCGTCTTGTGGCGCAGGAAGGGGTCGCTGCCATCGACCGGGTCGCTGGCCACCAGCAGGCCAACCCGGCCGTCGTCCCCTTGGGGCACCGCATCCAGCGGCGCGAGGACCAGGTCAAAGCGGCCGTCCCGGTGCAGGGCCAGGCGCAGTCGGCTGGCGCCGCCCGGCGCCAGGCCATGGGCCTGGGCCGCCACCACCTCGCCGATATGCGCCACCGGGCAGTCGAAGCCGAGCCGGGCAGCGCTGGTCGCCAGCCGCGCCAGGTGGCGGTCCAGATGGCGCACGCCGGTCTCGCGGCAGGCGTGCATGGTCTCGAAGAGGTAGAAACCCGGGTCGAGCCCGGTCAGGAAGCGGGCCTTGAGCACGCACTCCTCGAATTCCTCCCCTGCCCGGCTGTCAATGGTGATGCCGGCGCCCACCCCCATGCGGCCGCGGGCCATCCCGGGACCGCGGGTCTCGAGGGTCACGGTGCGGATCGCCACCGAGAGGCAGAAGTCGCCGCAGGCGGCCTCCCCCA
>JAGRFX010000235.1 GCA_020445805.1 Rhodocyclaceae bacterium | reverse complement strand
GAAAACTGTGCCAGCCAACGGATTGCGCGATCGACTTCCGGGTATCGAAGCCTGACCACCGCCTCCAGATCGTTGCGAGTAGTGCTCGCTGCGAAGTCCGCCATTCTGATTGGTGGTGTATTCCGAGTCAAGCTTGGATCGGAAAAAATCCGCGGTGTCGGCACGCTGACCTGTGGCGCCAGCACCACATACCAGGCGCCCGGCAGATCGATCGCGCGCAACTGCTCTCCGATGCCTTCGACGAAGGCATCACGGCCGAACAGGAAGAACGGAACGTCGGCCCCGAGCCTCAGGCCCAGCGCCATGAGTTCGCTGCGCGTCAGACCCAGGGACCAGAGCCGATTGAGCGCCAGCAGGACCGTCGCGGCATCGCTGCTGCCGCCCCCCAGACCGCCCCCCATCGGCAGGCGCTTGTCGATCGACAGGGTCACGCCCAGCCTGCATCCCGTGGCCTGCTGCAGGCTCTCGGCCGCGCGGACCATGAGGTCCTGCGCCTGGGGCACCCCAGGCACCTCGTGCGCCCGCACGACGCGGCCATCGTCGCGGGCCTCCAGCGTGATCTCGTCGGACCAGTCGATCAGACGGAAAACCGACTGCAGGAGATGGTAGCCGTCGGACCGACGCCCCACCACGTGCAGGAACAGATTGATCTTGGCCGGCGCTAGGCACCTCAGGCGCTCGCTCATCGCGGCGTCCACCCGTCTACGATGAGCTGGATGTGCAGCTCGCCCCATTGGGCCTCGAGGCGACGCACCGGTGATCCGGCGGTGTCATCGCGGTAGCCGACGTACTCGACCAGCCACCCCTCTTCCGACACCAGGGCAGGACGCCCGATGTCGTCAGTGCGGAGCACCCTGGCATCCGTGCCGGGACTCGCCTGCACCCAGTTCGAGAGTCGCGAGACCGGGATGGGAATGCCGACCAGGGCTTCGGCCAGGGCATCGAGCGTCTCTGCTCGGCGCTCTGCGCCGCCCGCCTCGAGCAGACGCGCGCCGTCCGGCCCGCTTTCCAGCCGCCCCATGACCTGGCCGGTCGGCGCCAGAAAATCGATTTCGTCCGTGCTGCCCTGATGGGTCCAGTAGATGTTGGCGGCCGTGCTGCGGCTGCCGTCGCGGGCCGCAACGCGCGCCTCCAGCTCGAACGCGTCCGACGCAGCCCGATCGACCACACGCAAAGGCGCCGGCGGCGCCGCGCTGCAGGCGACAAGGGCGGCGGCAGCCAGGGCCACGGCTGCGCCGCGGAGCCGAGGCATCAGCGGACGAAACGCTCGATGACGGCCTTGAGCTCGGCGCTGTCCGGGTGACGCTCCTTGGCTTCGCTCCAGACCTGGCGCGCCTCGTCATGGCGTTCCATGGCCCACAGCACCTCACCCATGTGGGCGGCGATCTCCGGGTCGTTGCGCTGACCGTAGGCACGCTGGAGAAACTCGAGCGCCCGGCCGTGCTCACCCTTCTTGAAGAAGACCCAGCCCAGGCTGTCCAGAATGAACGGATCCTCGGGCCGGATCTCGTTGGCCCGCTTGATCAGTTCGTAGGCCTCTTCGAGGCGGACGCCCCGGTCGGCGAACGAATAGCCGAGTGCATTGAGCGCGTGCGCATTGTCGGGATTGGCGTCGAGCAGGGTCCGCAGGCGGCCCTCCATCACGTCCGGACGCCCCAGCCGCTCGGCGAGCAGCGCGGTTTCATAGAGCAGGTCCGGATCGTCCTTGCGGCTGCTGAGCTCGTGCTCGAGCAGGTCATAGGCTTCCTGGATGCGCCCCACGTCACGAAGGACCTGCGCCTCTGCGACCCGCGCCCTGCGCAGCACGGCCTCGTCGCCCTGGATACCCTGCAGCGTCTCGCGGGCCTTGTCCACTTCGCCCAGACGGGCCTGGGCCTGGGCGAGCAGGAAGCGCGCCTGCAAGAATTCGTCGCCATTCCCGACCGCGCGGTAGTACTGCTCGGCGAGCCGGTCATTGCCACGGCCGGCGGCCACCTGCCCGAGCAGCAGACGCACGCGATCCTCGTTGTCGGGACTCGCGCGCATCAACTCGTGCAGTCTCCGCTCGGCGGCGTCCCAGTCCTCGATCTGCATCGACAGCAGCGCCGACGAGTTCAGGATTTCGGCGTCGTCCGGCGCGCCTTCCAGCAAGGCGTCGAAGTGGTCCCGGGCTTCCTTGAACTGATTGCCGGCGGCCAGCGCGCGGGCCAGCACCAGCCGCGACTGGCGGCTGTCGGGATGCTTGGCAGTGAAGTCCCGCAGGATCTGGAGGGCCTGTTCGGGCTGGTCGTGCTGCATCAGCTGGGCCTTCATGAGGACCGCCGGCTCCCAGTCCGGGCGTCGCTCCAGCGCCTTGTCGAGATTGCTCAGGGCGCCGGCCGAGTCGTTGGCATTGAAGGCGGCGTGGGCCCGGGCGAAGTAGGCCTCGCCCAGTTCCAGGTAGGGTTCGGTCACCCGATCGATGACCGCCCGCGCGGCGGCCTTGTCGTCAACCCGCACCATGGCGCCATTGAGCCCCAGGATATGCTGTGGCAGCCGCTCCCCTGCCCCGGCCAGCGCCTTGGCCAGATGGGCTTCCAGTTCCTCGATCCGCGCGCCGGTGCGCATCAGCACGCCCGACAGGACCCGCTGCGCCTCCTCCGAATCGGGCTCGAGCGTGTTCCACAGGCGCGCAGCTTCGGTCGCAGCCCCCATGTCGCGCGCGAACAGGGCCACCTCGGCGGCACGCTTCGCGATACGCGCATCGCGGGTGCGCCGGGCAAGCTCCATATAGGCCTGGACCGACACATCGAGCCGGCCCCGTGCGCCGGCAATTTCGGCGAGCAGGAACTGGTACAGGCTCTGGGCCGAGAGCGACGTCTCCCCGGGCAGGGCGGCGCCCGCCGTCGCCGGGTCGGGCGCTTGCGGGGATTCCGCGGCGGCTCCTCCTGCAAGGAAGAGCACTGAGATCAGCCCGGCTTGGGCAAGGCATTTACGCATTGGATGCATCAGATTCCCCGGGTTCTGCGAGTCGGGATCCCCGGGGGGACGGGGACGCCGCGATTTCCGACAACGACGGTTTGAGCGCCAATCTAGAATAAGGTTCGGCTGTGGCCGCCCCAGCGTATCGCGTATTGCTCCGGATGTTAGGTACTTTCAATTGGCGCGGCAAGCAAGCAACCGGGACCGATGATGCCGGAATTGCCAGAGGTTGAAACAACGCGGCGCGGCATCGCGCCGCACGTCACAGGCCGCACCATTTCGCGCATCGAGGTGCGCGAGGGACGCTTGCGCGTTCCCGTGCCGCCGGACATCTCCGAACGGACCCGAGGGCAGGCGGTGCTGGACGTGCGCCGGCGGGGAAAATACCTGCAGATCGACCTCGAGCGGGACGGCCTGCTGATCCACCTGGGCATGTCCGGAAGCCTGCGGATCGAGCCCTGCGTCACACCGCCCGGCCGCCATGACCACGTGGATATCGTCCTGGACGACACGGCCCTGCGCTATCGGGACCCCCGCCGCTTCGGCATGATCACCTGGTTCGATCCCCGAGAGGGTCCACCGCCTGCGCTCCAGGGGCTCGGCATCGAGCCTCTGGATGTCAGCTTCGGCGGCGCATGGCTGCATGCGGCAACCCGTGATCGTCGCACCCCGATCAAGCTCTTCATCATGGACACCCACCGCATCGTGGGGGTCGGCAACATCTACGCATCGGAGAGTCTGTACCGGGCCCGGGTCCATCCCGCCACACCCGCCCAGGCGCTCGGCCCGCGACGCTGCGATCGACTCGCCGATGCGATCAGGATCACGCTCGAGGACGCGATCCGCGCTGGCGGCAGCACCCTTCGCGACTTCATCGGCGGCGACGGGCGCGCCGGCTACTTCCAGCACAGCCATGCCGTTTACGACCGGGGCGGCTTGCCTTGCCTCGCCTGCGGCACCCTGATCCGACGCAGCGTGATGGGCCAGCGGGCCACCTACCACTGCCCTGCATGCCAGCGGCGTTGAGGGGCCGGTACCCGCTCGTCAGCCCCAGCCACCTTCGGGCGGGAGAATTCAAGAAGTGCAGTGGCATTGCCGACTTTAACGCTATGCTCAAAATTCGAGCGCTACCGGCGTGCAACGCACGCGGAATGGGACAAACCGAGACCTTTTTGCCATGAGCCTGATCGATCGCTTCTCTGCCTACAGCGCCTGGCGCAATCGCGCCGCCGCAACGGTCGACAACCTGAAGACCTGGCTGGACCACAATCGCCTGGGAGACGCCCAGGGCGAATTGCGGCTGCAATATGCCCTCGATCGGCTGCGCGAGGACCAGCTCACGGTGGCCTTCGTGGCCGAGTTCTCGCGCGGCAAGTCCGAACTGATCAATGCGATCTTCTTCAGCGACTACGGCGATCGCATCCTCCCCTCGAGCGCCGGCCGGACCACCATGTGCCCGACCGAATTGCAGTGGTCTCCCGGTGACCGCCCGAGCATCAGCCTGCTGCCGATCGAGTCCCGCAGCAAGCACGCGACCGTGGCCGAGCTCAAGCGCTTCGACGACGAATGGCGCCAGCATCCGCTCGACTCGAACTCCGCGGCGAGCCTGCAGAATGCCTTGTCCAAGGTCGGCGAGACCAAGTGGGTCCCCCTCGAGGAAGCCGAACGCCTGGGCTTTGCCGTCGACCCGGCTGGCGAGCGCGGGCTCAAGCCCGGGGCCGACAACCTGGTCGAGATTCCGAGCTGGCGCCACGCCATCATCCGCTTCCCCCACCCCCTGCTCGAGCAGGGGCTGGTGGTGCTCGACACGCCGGGCCTCAACGCCATCGGCGCCGAGCCCGAGCTGACCCTGTCGCTGCTGCCCAACGCCCATGCGGTGCTCTTCGTGCTGGCTGCCGACACCGGTGTCACCCAGTCGGACCTGGCGGTCTGGCGCGAATATGTGGATACCAGTCGCGGCTCGCGTCGCGGGCGACTCGTCGCCCTGAACAAGATCGACGGCCTGTGGGACGGCCTGCGGGACGAGAGCCGGATCGAGCACGAGATCAACAAGCAGATCGGCAGCGTGGCGGCAGCGCTCAATGTGCCGACCAGCCAGGTGTTCCCGATCTCGGCCCAGAAGGCGCTGGTTTCGCGCATCAATGGCGACAGTGCCCTGTTCGCCAAGAGCCGTCTCGGCCAGCTGGAGGCCGCCCTGGTGTCGGACCTCCTGCCCACCAAACAGGAGATCGTCCGCGACAGCACCCTGGGCGAGGCGGACGATCTGGTCCAGCACACCCGCGAACTGCTGAACGCGCGCCTGACCGGCATCCGCGAGCAACTGCACGAACTGACCGAACTGCGCGGCAAGAACCAGAGCGTCATCGAATACATGATGCGCAAGGTCAAGTCCGAGAAGGACGAGTTCGAGCAGGGCCTGCAGAAGTACTACGCCGTGCGCAGCGTGTTCTCGAACCTCACCAACAACCTGCTGGCCCACCTGGGGCTCGACGCCCTGCGCGACGAGACCCGCAAGACCCGCGAGGCCATGCTCGAGGCCTCGTTCTCCCGCGGCCTGCAGTCGGCGATGCGTGATTTCTTCAACAACATCCGCTCGAACCTGCAGCGCTCCAGTGGCGAGATCACAGAGATCACCAAGATGCTGGACGCCATGTACAAGCGCTTCAGCGTCGAGCACGGGCTGAAGCTGTCGTCGCCGAGCACTTTCTCGACCCTGCGTTACCAGAAGGAAATCGACCGGCTCGAAAAGGCCTTCAACGACCAGTTCAACACCGTGCTGACCATCGTCACGACGGGCCAGCACACCCTGACCCAGAAGTTCTTCGAGACCATCGCGATCCAGGCACGCAAGACCTTCGAAGTGGCCAACCGCGATGTGGAGAACTGGCTCCGGGCCGTCATGTCGCCCCTCGAGACCCAGGTCCGCGAGTACCAGCTCCAGCTGAAGCGTCGGCTGGACAGCGTCAAGCGCATCCACCAGGCCACCGACACCCTCGAGGACCGCATTGTCGAACTGCAGCAGTCCGAGCAGGGCGTGCTGCAGCAGATCGAGGAGCTGAACGAGCTGGCCGGCGCCCTCCACCGGGAGTTCGGCGTAGACCTTCTGGTCGGCGATGTTGACGAGGGCACGGCCCGCGCCGCCTGACCCGACCCGGCACAAAAAAGCCCCGCGGTTGCGGGGCTTTTTTTCGCGCGCGTCTCAACGGCGCGGTTCAGCTCTTGCCGGCGGTCAGGCGCAGGAATTTCTCCATCAGCTGGTCCTGCGACTCCTCGCGGTCCGGATTCAGGGGAATACAGTCCACCGGGCACACCTGCTGGCACTGGGGCTCGTCGAAGTGGCCGACGC
>JAGRFX010000234.1 GCA_020445805.1 Rhodocyclaceae bacterium | reverse complement strand
ACCGCAGGCATGGTCAAGGATCTGCGCGAGAAGACCGACGCGCCGATGATGGAATGCAAGAAGGCGCTGTCCGAGGCGGACGGCGACATGGTCAAGGCGGAGGAGATCCTCCGCGTGAAGCTGGGCAACAAGGCCACCAAGGCGGCCAGCCGGATCACGGCCGAGGGCGTGGTCGCCATCGAGATCTCGGCGGATGGCAAGCTGGGTGCGATGGTCGAGCTCAACTGCGAGACCGACTTCGTCTCGAAGAACGACGACTTCCTGGCGCTGGGCGCCGACGTGGCCAAGCTGGTGACCGCGGCCAATCCGGCGGACGTCGAGGCGCTGTCGGCGCTCAAGATCGGCGACAAGTCGGTCGAGGAGACCCGCACCGCGCTGGTCGGCAAGATCGGCGAGAACATGAGCATCCGTCGTTTCGTGCGGGTCGAGGCCAAGGGCGCGCTGGCGAGCTACATCCATGGCTCCCGGATCGGCGTTCTGCTCGACCTGGTCGGCGGCGACGAGCAGCTCGGCAAGGATCTGGCGATGCACATTGCTGCCAGCAAGCCCAAGTCGGTCGATGCCAGCGGTGTCCCCGCGGCCCTGCTGGATTCCGAGCGTCGCATCGCCATCGAGAAGGCTCGCGAGGCCGGCAAGCCGGAAGCCATGCTCGACAAGATCGCCGAGGGTACCGTCCAGAAGTTCCTGAAGGACGTCACCCTGCTGGGCCAGGTCTTCGTCAAGGCCGAGGACGGCAAGCAGACGGTGGAAGCGCTGCTCAAGTCCCGCAACGCCTCGGTGGCCGGTTTCACCCTGTTCGTGGTGGGCGAGGGCATCGAGAAGAAGAGCAGCGATTTCGCCGCTGAAGTGGCCGCTCAGGCCGCCGCAGCCCAAAAGTAAGCGGTCGCGACCATGGCCGCCGCCTACAAGCGCATCCTCCTCAAGCTGTCCGGCGAAGCCCTGATGGGTGACGACGCGTACGGCATCAACGAGGAAGTGGTGGGCAGAATCGTCAACGACATCGCCGAAGTGACGCGCCTGGGTGTGCAGGTGGGTGTCGTGATTGGCGGCGGCAATATTTTTCGGGGCATGGCGGGTGCGGCCTCGGGTATGGATCGGGCCACGGCCGACTACATGGGCATGCTGGCGACGGTCATGAACGCCATGGCGCTGTCCGACGCGATGCGTCGGGCGGGCGTGGTGAGTCGCGTCCAGTCCGCCCTGACCATGGACCAGGTCGTGGAGCCCTATATCCGCGGCAAGGCCATCCGCTACCTCGAAGACGGTCGGGTCGTGATCTTCGCTGCGGGTACCGGCAATCCCTTCTTCACCACCGATACGGCCGCTGCGCTGCGCGGATCCGAGATCGGTGCGGAAATCGTGTTGAAGGCGACCAAGGTGGACGGCGTCTATACCGCCGATCCCAAGAAGCATCCGGATGCCACGCGCTACCCGAAGCTGAGTTTCGACGAGGCCATCAGCCGCAACCTGCAGGTCATGGACGCCACGGCCTTTGCGCTGTGCCGCGACCAGCGCCTGCCGATCAACGTGTTCAGCATCTTCAAGGCCGGTGCCCTCAAACGGGTCGTGACCGGTGAGGATGAGGGCACGCTCGTCTACTGCTAAGGAGTCGATCGATGATCGCCGAGACCAAGAAGAACACCGAACAGAAGATGCAGAAGTCGATCGAGGCGCTGAAGGCCGACCTGGCCAAGGTGCGCACCGGCCGGGCCCATACGGGCCTGCTCGATCACGTGATGGTCGAGTACTACGGCAGCATGGTGCCGGTGAATCAGGTGGCCGGCATTTCCCTCCTCGACGCCCGCACGATCGGCGTCCAGCCGTGGGAAAAGCCGATGTTCAGCAAGGTCGAAAAGGCGATTCGCGACTCCGACCTCGGTCTCAATCCGTCCAACCAGGGCGAGATCATCCGCGTCCCCATGCCCGCCCTGACCGAAGAGCGGCGACGCGAGCTGATCAAGGTGGTGAAACACGAGGGTGAGACCGCCAAGGTCGCCATCCGCAACGTGCGGCGCGATGCCAACAACCACCTAAAGGATGCCACCAAGGACAAGACCATCTCCGAGGACGAAGAGCGGCGCGCCCAGGATGACATCCAGAAGCTGACGGACCGCTATGTGTCCGAGGTCGATTCGCTCCTTGAGCAGAAAGAGCAGGAGCTCCTTCAGATCTGACCGCGCCTCGTCCAGCCCCACAGCCCCGAGGCGCCACGTTGGCAATCCCCTTCGTCAGTTCCACCCGTGCCATACCCGATGCACAGCGGGGGCCGCGGCACGTCGCGATCATCATGGATGGCAACGGCCGCTGGGCGCGCCGGCGCATGATGCCGCGTGTCGCCGGGCATGCGCGTGGCGTGGAGTCGGTACGTGCCGTCATCCGTGCCTGCATCGATCACGGCGTCGAGTTCCTGACGCTCTTCGCCTTCAGTTCCGAGAACTGGCGGCGTCCGGCCGACGAAGTGTCGTTCCTGATGCAGTTGTTCCTGAAGTCCCTGCAAAAGGAACTCGATCGCCTGCACGAGAACGGGATCCGGTTCCGCGTCATCGGCGACCTGTCGCGCTTTGACGCCTCGCTGGTCCAGCTGATTCGCGAGGCTGAGGGTCGCACCGCCGACAATGCGCGCCTGACCCTGACCATTGCGGCCAACTATGGCGGTCGCTGGGACATCATGCAGGCCATGGAGCGCATGCTGGCCGCCGAGCCCGAACGGCGCGGCGGGTTCTCGGAAGACGCGCTGTCGGCGCATCTCGCCCTGGCCTACGCGCCCGAACCCGACCTCTTCATCCGTACCGGGGGCGAGCAGCGGATCAGCAACTTCCTGCTGTGGCAGCTGGCCTATACCGAGCTCTACTTCACCGAAACCCTGTGGCCCGATTTCGACGAACAGGCCCTGGCTCAGGCGATATCCTGGTACCAGACCCGGGAGCGGCGCTTCGGGCGCACCAGCGAGCAGCTCAAGGGGGCACCCGAGGACGCCCCCGGCAATGCTTAGAACCCGGGTCATCACGGCGCTCATCCTGGTGGCCGGCCTCGGCGCCCTGCTGTTCGGTGCCCCGAGCCCCGCCTGGACCGTCTTTGCCGCCGTGATCGCCGCCCTGGGTGCCTGGGAATGGACCGGCCTGGTGGGCACGCGAGGCCCGGCCCGACTGGTGTTCTGCAGCCTGATGGCCGTTCTGGCGCTGATGCTGGCGCCGAGCGGGCAGGTGGCCGAGCGGCATTGGCCGAGCCTGGCACTGTTCGCGCTCGGCAGCGTGTTCTGGCTGGCGTTGGCGCCGGCATGGCTCGCGCGTCGCTGGCGCATCCCGACGGGGTGGTTGGGCCTGCTGCTGGGCGCGGTGTTGCTGCTGCCTGCGGCGCTGGCGCTGGTGGTGTTGCGCCAGCAGTTCGGTCCCTGGTGGCTGCTGGCCATCATGGCCTCGGTGTGGATGGCGGATGTGGCGGCGTACTTCGTCGGCAAGCGGTTCGGCCGGGTCAAGCTGGCGCCCCGCATCAGCCCGGGAAAGAGCCGCGAGGGCGCCTACGGTGCGATGGCGGGCGTGGCGCTGTATGCACTGATCGTCGCGCTGTCGTCGGGCGCCCTGGCGCCGACGCTGCTCCATGTCATCCTGCTGGTCGCGGCCAGCGCCATCCATACGGTGGTGAGCATCTGGGGTGACCTCTTCGAGTCGCTGGCCAAGCGGCAGGCAGGCGTCAAGGACAGTGGGCGACTGCTGCCGGGGCACGGCGGCCTGCTGGACCGCATCGACAGTCTCACTTCGACCCTTCCGGTCGTCGCGCTGGCCGCCCACTGGCTCGCCGGCGGCTGACCCGTCAGGACACCCCATGAAGACCGTCACGATTCTCGGCGCGACCGGTTCGATCGGCCGCAGCACGCTGGATGTCATCCGCCGCCACCCCGACCGCTACCGCGTCTTTGCCCTGACCGCGAACAGTCGCGTCGATGTGCTGCTCGAGCAGATTCCGGTCTTCCGGCCGTCGGTGGTGGTCGTCGGCAGTCCCGACGCTGCGCGGCAACTCGAGGCTGGCCTCGACGATGCGCATCGGCCCGAGGTGATGTGGGGCGAAGAGGCCCTCTGCGCCGTGGCCTCCGACGCCAACGTTGACTGCGTCATGGCTGCCATCGTCGGTGCTGCTGGCCTGGCACCCGCCCTGGCGGCGGTGCGTGTCGGCAAGCAGGTGCTGCTGGCCAACAAGGAGGCGCTGGTCATGTCGGGCGCCCTGTTCATGGATGCGGTCCGGGAAGGGCGGGCCAGCCTGCTGCCCATCGACAGCGAACACAACGCGGTCTTCCAGGCCCTGCCCACCGGTTGCCGGGGGCTGGTGGAGGAGGGCGTGCGGCGGATCCTCCTGACTGCATCGGGCGGACCGTTCCGGACCCGCGAGCCATCGACACTGGCCGGGGTGACCCCCGAAGAAGCGTGCGCCCATCCGAACTGGGTCATGGGGCGCAAGATTTCGGTCGACTCGGCCACCATGATGAACAAGGGTCTCGAGGTCATCGAGGCCCACTGGCTGTTCGGCGCCGGTCCGGACAGCATCGACGTGGTGATCCATCCGCAAAGTGTCATCCATTCCATGGTCGAATACGTGGATGGCTCGGTGCTCGCGCAGCTCGGCAATCCGGACATGCGGACCCCGATCGCCCATGCCCTGGCCTATCCGGAGCGGATCGAGTCGGGGGTGGCATCGCTCGACCTGTTCGCCATCGCGCGGCTCGATTTCGAGCGGCCGGACATGAAGCGCTTCCCGTGCCTGGCGCTGGCCTACGAGGCCCTGCGGGCCGGCGGAGGCGCGGCGACCGTTCTGAATGCCGCCAACGAGATCGCCGTGAGTGCCTTTCTCGAACGGCGCCTTGGCTTCACCGCCATTGCCGATCTCTGCCACTCGGTGCTGGAACGCTTCTGTCCGGCCGAGGTCAGCAGCTTGCAGGACGTTTTCGATGTCGACCGTCAGGCGCGTGCCCTCGCGCGCGCCGCGATCGACGCATAAGGGACAATGACACTCCTCGACTACCTGATTCCGTTTGCGCTTGCCCTCGGCGTACTGATCGTCTTCCACGAGCTCGGCCACTACCTGGTGGCCCGCTGGTGTGGCGTCAAGGTCCTGCGCTTCTCGGTCGGTTTTGGCAAGGTCCTGTTCGCCCGACGTCTCGGGCCGGATGGCACCGAGTGGGCGCTGGCAGCCTTCCCGCTCGGTGGCTACGTGAAGATGCTCGACGAGCGCGAGGGCGAGGTCCCCGAGCAGGATCTGCCCCGCGCCTTCAACCGGCAGGGTGTCGGCAAGCGATTCGCGATCGTGGCGGCGGGTCCGCTGGCCAACCTGCTGCTTGCGATTGCGCTCTACTGGGGCCTGTTCGTCTACGGATCGGAAGAGCTGCGCGCGCGCATCGACACGCCCGCGCCAGCCACGGCCGCGGCTGCAGCCGGCCTGCTTGCCGGTGACACCATCGTCGAGGTCGAGGACGCGCCGGTGCGCAGCTGGCAGGAGCTCCGCTGGGCGGTCCTGCAGCATGCCCTGGATGGCGGCCGGATCCGGCTCTCGGTCGTGCCCGAGGGGTCCGCCAACCGCGTCGAGCGCGCCATTTCACTGCAGGGCACGTCCCTCGAGGCGGAGGCCGGCGACGTGCTGGATCAGCTCGGGCTTCGGCCGGTCCGCCCGCACCTGCCGGCCGTGATCGGCCGCATGATTTCCGGCGGCCCGGCGGAACAGGCGGGGATGGCGGTCGGCGACCGGGTCGTGGCCATCGACGGGGACCCCGTCGCCGACTGGGCGGGGCTGGTCGAGCGCGTCACGGCATCGGAAGGACGGGCCCTGGCCGTGACCGTCGAGCGGGGCGGACAGTCCCGCGTGCTCGAGATGACGCCGGCGCTGGAGACCGTCTCCGGACAGTCGGTCGCACGCATCGGTGTGGCCGTTGCCGAGGACCCGAGCCTGCGCGAGCGGATGTTTGCAACCGTCCGTTACGGGGTGGGCGAGGCGCTGGCGAAGGCGGTCCGCCAGACCTGGGAGACCTCGGTGCTCAGCGTCTCGGTGATCGGCCGGATGATCATCGGCGACGTCTCCTGGAAGAACCTGTCGGGACCCGTCACGATCGCCGATTTTGCAGGCCAGTCGGCCAAGATGGGCATTCCGCACTACCTCAAGTTCCTGGCCCTCATCAGCATCTCGCTGGGGGTTCTGAACCTGCTCCCTATTCGGGTGCTGGATGGCGGACACTTACTGTATTATCTCGTCCAAATCGTCAAGGGCAGTCCGGTTCCGGACCGCATTCTGGAGGTTGGCCAACAGGTCGGA
>JAGRFX010000233.1 GCA_020445805.1 Rhodocyclaceae bacterium | reverse complement strand
GATCACCTGCAACCTGGCAGCCATCGCCGCCCACAACAAGGAGCGAACCCTCGTCGTCGATCTCGACCCGCAGGGCAATTCCACCCAGTATCTGCTCGGCGACGCCGCCAGTGAGGTCGAAGCGACACTGGCCGACTTCTTCGACCAGACGCTGAACTTCAAGCTCAATCCCATCCCGACCGAGGCCTTCGTCCACGCAACGCCGTTCGACAACCTCCACGTGCTGCCCTCCAGCCCCCAACTGGAAGAACTCAGCAGCAAGCTCGAATCGCGCTACAAGATCTTCAAGCTCCGCGACGCCCTGGAAGAGTTGGGGGAGTCCTTCGACACGATCTGGATCGACACGCCGCCTGCACTCAACTTCTACACCCGTTCGGCACTGATCGCGGCGGATCGTTGCCTGATCCCGTTCGACTGCGACGACTTCTCACGACGGGCCCTCTATTCGCTGATGGAAAACGTGGACGAGATTCGAGCAGACCACAATCGGGATCTCGAGGTCGAAGGCATTGTCGTCAATCAGTTCCAGCCACGGGCGACCCTGCCGCGCAAGGTGGTCGCCGAACTTGTCGAGGAAGGCTTGCCGGTCATCGAACCCTTCCTGTCCGCCTCCATCAAGATCAAGGAATCCCACGAGCGGGCCACGCCGATGGTTCACCTCGATCCGAAGCACAAGCTGAGTCAGGAATTCATCGCCCTGCACGCCCGTCTGCAAAAGCCGGCGGGGGGCTCCAGCAAGCGCAAGCGCTAGGCCGATCGGCCAGGCCCCGCACAGGAGACATGGATCATGGAAGACACGCTCGAACGGCAGATGAACGAACTCGCCGAATCCATCGGGGCCGAACTCGCGTCCGGCAAGATCAACTTCCCGACCTTCCTGGAGGCCTCGCTCCGAATCAAGGAGCGGGCCGACGATCCCGAGGTCTCGCTGCAGGACATCGCAAACCTGATCCAGGCGGAACCGGTACTCGCCGCGCGCGTCATCAAGATGGCCAATTCTGCCCTGCTCAACCCGTCGGGCAAGCCCATTACGGCCATCGCGCCCGCGGTGATCCGGATCGGATTGCTGCCGATCCGGACACTCGCCTTCGTCGTGTCGACCCAGCAACTCGAGAACGACCTTCGGTCCGCGCCGCTCAAGGCGGCCGCATCGGCCCTCTGGCTGCATTCGGTGGACGTCGCCACCCGCGCCCATGTGCTGGCGCGCCACTTCAAGGTCTGCCCGCCCGACAAGGCCCTCCTGGTTGCCATGCTCCGCAGCGTGGGCGAGTTCTACCTGATTGCGCGGATCGCAAGCTTTCCCGAATTCGCGGCCCAGGCCGAGCGCGTCCAGGAATTCGTGTCCACCTGGCGCGAGCCGGTGGGTGCCGCACTGCTGGAGGCTTTCGAGTTGCCGCCCGAGATCCTGGAGTCCGTCGAGGATGGCAATCTTTACGGCGGCCTTTGGCCGCCGACCGATCTGGGCGACCTGCTCTTCATCGCCGCGCTATCGGCTGAAACGCCCAATCCGTTCGATCTATCGACTGCCGACGAGCGAAAAGAGATTCTGATCGGCGCCCTCCACGGGGCCGGCCACGACGAGCTGACACTGCTGCTCGACGACGCCCAGGGCGAGCGCACCGACCTGGTCAAGTCGATCTGCGGCTAGGTAGCGAGAAGCTTCGCCCGCAGCTTCCGCTACGCGGTCAATCCTTGTGGCGAAAGGTGATCCGTGCCTTCGACAGATCGTACGGCGACATTTCCAGCGTGACCCGGTCGCCAGCCAGTATTCGGATCCGGTGCTTTCGCATCTTCCCGGACGCGTAGGCGGCCACCTCCATTCCATTGTCCAGCCTGACCAGGA
Source organism: Rhodocyclaceae bacterium (assembly GCA_020445805.1). Lineage (GTDB taxonomy): Bacteria > Pseudomonadota > Gammaproteobacteria > Burkholderiales > Rhodocyclaceae > Cognatazoarcus. The sequence goes on along the minus strand of JAGRFX010000233.1, from coordinate 4,483 downwards.
ATCGCGTGTCTCGCTGGACATCGATCACCTGCCCTTCAACCTGAACCAGATCGTCCTTGGCCACGCCCCGCTCCTTCGCCGTCCATGGGCCCCGCGAGCCCACACTGGGATATCTGTCAGGCTACCGGCACTGATATCGCGCCGCAACATTCTCGTGAAGCGGGGTGCAGGTGTCAGGATGGCCGAGGCTGTCCGTCCAATGGGAGCAAGCCAACTACGGAGTGGTGCCACGTGAAGCGCCGGCAGTTTTTCCTGATGCTCCTGCTGTTCGTCCTGGCGGGAAGCTACTTCGCCTTCGACCTGGGTCGCTTTCTGACACTCGACCACCTCAAGGCCCAGCAGGCGGCCTTGGAGAGCTATCGCGATGCGCATCCGGTCTGGACCTCCCTGCTGTTTTTCGGTGCCTATGTCCTGCTGACCGGGCTGTCGATCCCGGGCGCAACGGTCATGACCTTGGCGGCCGGGGCGCTCTTCGGGCTCCTCTGGGGGAGCGTGCTCGTGTCATTTGCCTCGACTCTGGGCGCGAGCATGGCTTTCGTGGCGTCGCGCTACCTGCTGCGGGAAAGCGTCCAGTCCCGCTTCGGCGACCGTCTGTCCCGTATCAATGGGGGCATCGAACGAGAAGGGGCGTTCTACCTGTTTACGCTGCGCCTGGTACCGATCATTCCGTTCTTTGTCATCAACCTGGTCAGTGGCCTGACCTCGCTGCCCCTCCGTACCTTCGCCTGGGTCAGCCAGCTGGGGATGCTGGCCGGGACCCTCGTCTACGTCAATGCGGGTACCCAGCTGGGGGCCATCCAGTCGCTGCGCGATGTTCTGTCCCCAGCATTGCTGCTGTCGTTCGCGCTTCTCGGACTGTTTCCCTGGCTTGCGCGCGCTGCACTCGACCGCTACCGGTCTCGCAAGGTCTACGCAGGCTGGTCGAAGCCACGCCAGTTCGATCGAAACCTGGTGGTCATCGGCGCCGGCAGCGCAGGCCTCGTCAGCGCCTACATCGCGGCTGCGCTGAAGGCCAGGGTGACCCTGGTCGAGCGCCATCGCATGGGAGGCGACTGCCTCAACACCGGCTGCGTGCCCTCAAAGGCATTGATCCGGTCGGCACGGGTCGCGCATCTGTTGCGCGATTCGAAGCGTTTCGGAATCGACTGTGGCGGCGTCGAGGCACGATTCCCGGCTGTGATGGCGCGCGTCAAGCAAGTCATCGAAGCGATCGAGCCCCATGATTCGGCGGAGCGGTATGCAAGCCTTGGGGTGGAGGTGCTGGAAGGTCATGCCCGGCTCACGAGCCCCTGGGAGCTCGAGATCGAGCACGCCAACGGCAGTACCCGACGATTGACGAGCCGCGCCTTCATCATCGCCACCGGCGCCCGACCCTTTGTACCGGAAATACCGGGGCTCGACGAGGTGCCCTACCTGACCTCGGACTCCATCTGGGCACTCGACGAACTCCCCGCCCGCCTGCTCGTACTGGGTGGAGGCCCCATTGGCTGCGAGCTGGCGCAGGCCTTCGCCCGCCTTGGCAGTCAGGTCACACTGGTGGAAATGGCCCCCCGTCTCATGGCCCGCGAAGACCAGGACGTCTCGTCTTTCGTCGAGGACCGCTTTCGCGAAGAAGGGATCCAGGCAAGGACCGCTCGCACCGCTATTCGCGTCGAGGTCAGCCAGGGCCAGCAATGGCTGATCGCGGATCATCTTGGAAGCATGGAACGCATTCCATTCGACCGGATCCTGGTGGCGGTCGGTCGTGCGGCCAGGCTGGAGGGCTTCGGGCTCGACGTGCTCGGAATCGAGAGCGACCGGACCCTCCTGACCAACGAATTCCTGCAGACCCGCTATCCGAACATCCTGGCGGCAGGCGACGTGGTCGGTCCCTTCCAGTTTACCCACGTTGCCGCACACCAGGCCTGGTACGCCGCCGTCAACGCTTTGATATCACCCTTCTGGCGATTTCGCACCGACTACTCGGTGATCCCGAGGGCCACCTTCGTTGATCCGGAAGTCGCTCGCGTAGGGATCAACGAACTCGAGGCCCGGGAAGCCCGGCAACCCTACGAGGTGACGCGATTCGGGCTCGATGACCTCGATCGGGCCATCGCCGATGGCGAGCCCGAGGGTTTCATCAAGGTCCTGACACCGCCGGGCAAGGACCGAATCCTCGGTGTCACCATCGTGGGGCGGCATGCGGGGGACCTCATCGCAGAGTTCGTCCTGGCGATGAAACACGGAATCGGGCTCAACAAGTTGCTCGGCACCATTCACATCTACCCGACGCTGTCCGAGGCCAACAAGTACGTCGCCGGTACCTGGAAGCGAGCCCACGCCCCCCAGCGCCTTCTCGCCTGGATCCGCCAATTTCAACGCTGGCGGCGGGGAAAGGAGTAAGCATGCGCCCAAATTACTCACTTGCACCGCCTTGCCGGCGGGCGAGTCCCACCCGCCACGCATCTTTCGTCGATCATGTTCAACGCCGAACACGAGTCGCATTGCGTCTGCTGCTGCTCCCCTGTTCACTGATTGCGCACGACGTGATCGCAGGTACTTGTGACATTGCAGCGGCAGAGCCGATACGCCCGGTCGTCGAACTCTTTACCTCGGAAGGCTGCAGTTCATGTCCGCCAGCGGACCGCTGGCTGTCGGGCATCGCCACTGCACCACGCCGCTCGATAACCGCGCTGGCCTATCACGTAGACTACTGGGATTATCTCGGTTGGGGAGACAGGTTCGCCCAACCTGCCTTCGGGCAGCTGCACCAGACACGTGTCGCCCATGGGGGCGGCACAATTCGGTATACACCTCAGGTGTTTGTCGACGGACACGAATTTACCCCTTGGCGCCAGGGTGCCGAACCGCGACCAGGCTCAAAGGCCGCCCTTTCACTGCAGGTGACGTACCCACCGATCGAGTCCGGACGCCCAGCCAACTTTCTTGTGCGCGCCCAAGGCGTCATCCCCCGGGACAGTTCCGCGACCCTCGTATTGATCGAACACGCACTAAGCTCGCACGTCAGGGCAGGCGAAAACGCCGGTAGGAGCCTGCGCCACGATGCCGTCGTACGATCGCTCATCGTCCTCCCCATCGACACCACCCGGCCGTCCTTCGCTGCCCAGCTTGACGTGCCCGGTGATCTGGTTCCCGCGAACAGTGAGTGGGCACTCATACTCCGGGATGGGCATGGCAACACCCTGCAGAGCCTGGACTCAAGCCAGTGCGATGGATGAGCTGACCGTCAGCATTGTTGTTCCGGTACTCAACGAGGCCGACACCATCGTCGCCGCCCTTGGACGCCTCCAGACCCTGCGATCAAGGGGCATCGAGTTGATCGTGTCTGATGGCGGCAGCAGCGACGGTACGACAGATCTGGCGCGTCCGAGCTGTGATGCCATGGTCAGATCCGCGAAAGGACGCGCGACCCAGATGAACGCAGCTGCACGCGTCGCCACGGGAGACGTCTTGGTATTTCTTCATGCCGATACCGTCTTACCGTCCAGCGCCATCACCGACATTCGAACCGCCCTTAAGGCGCGAACCTGGGGCCGCTTCGACGTGCAAATCGCAGGCCGCTCGCGCTGGCTCCCCATCGTGGCACAGTTCATGAACCTGCGGTCAAGACTGACTGGCATCGCGACCGGAGACCAGACGATTTTCGTTCTTCGGAAAGAATTTGAAGCCGTCGGTGGCTACCCAGAGCAACGCTTGATGGAGGACATCGAGCTGTCCCGACGTTTGCGACACCGCTGCAGGCCGGCAACATTACGCGAGAAGGTTGTAACCGCCGGGCGACGTTGGGATGAAAACGGCCCCATACGCACAATCCTGCTCATGTGGCGACTGCGCCTCGCGTACTGGTTGGGCGCGTCGCCCTCCGACCTTGCCGAGCGCTACCAGAGATTGCCGCGGCCACCACACACGCCATGACCCAGCTCGCAGTCTTCCTTCGCCCGCCGATCACGGGTCGCGTCAAGACCCGCCTGATTCCGGCCTATGGCCCGGCCGGCGCGATGAGGCTTCACCGCAAAATGGCCCTGTCCGTCATCAACACGGCCCGTCATGCCAACCTCGGCCCGATCACCCTCTGGGCGGCCGAAGAGCCGCAGCATCGGTTCTTTCGCGCCCTCAATACGCGCTATGGCCTGCCGATCAGATCGCAGGCATCGGGTAACCTGGGAGAGCGAATGCACGGGGCGCTTGCCTCCCACGCGCATTGTGGACCAACCCTCCTTGTCGGCAGCGATCTGCCCGCGCTGACTGTCGGCCATCTGAAATCCGCAGCGATCGCACTCGAAGACGGTGCGGACATCGTGTTCCTTGCGACAGAGGACGGCGGCTTTGGCTTGATTGGAATCCGATCGATTTTTCCCTGCTCCGCCTTCGCGGGCATCCCCTGGGGCAGCTCCGACGTTCTTGCACTGGTGCGTCATCGTTTGACGCGTTTTGGATTTGAGGTATTGGTGTTGGGGGAGACGTATGACGTAGATCGTCCGGA
>JAGRFX010000232.1 GCA_020445805.1 Rhodocyclaceae bacterium | reverse complement strand
GCATCGGCCTCGGCCACCCGGAAGCCGGCCTTGCCGATGGCCACCACCAGCTCCATCTCGTAGTGGTAGTTCTCGGTGCCGGTCGGGTACGGGACCGTGGCGCCGGACTCGACCAGGGCGGACGGGGTCTTGGTGAAGTAGAAGGGGCGCATCGTCGCCTTGTCGACCGGGCGGGCCATCTCGATGGCGTGGGCGTGATAGTTGCGACCCACGCAGAAGATGCGGCCCACCGGGAAGCGGGCATCGCTGCCCTGCACGGCCAGCGAGGGCACGGCCGGCGGGTTCCACAGGTATTTCTCTTTCATGTTCGTGTTCTCCAGGGGAATGGGGTCGGGCCGCTCAGCCGCGGCACTCGTAGACGCCGAGCTTCTTCTGCAGCGGCGCCTCGTCGGCGATGAAGACGAAGGACGGACCGTCGGCCCGGTTGGCGAGCGACACCGGCGCATAGCCGGGCGCGCAGCAGGTGTCGGCCTCGGCCAGCGTGAAGGGCGTGCCCTCCACGTCGACGTCGACCGCGCCCTCGATCAGGTGGAAGACCATGGCCGGCGAGCGCACGGGCAGGCGCAGGGTCTCGCCCGGGCGCAGCATCAGGGCCGAGTAGCCGAGGATGTTCTGGCAGTCGCCGCCGGTCTCGGGATTGACATAGCTGACCTGCACGGCCTGGCCGGCGGGCGCGTCGGCCGCCAGGGCCGTGAGCGCGGCGCGCACCTCTTTCCAGGGGTAGCGCAGCATCGGGTAGCGACGGTCGCTGCGGGTGAACAGGGGGGTGGGCAGCACGCCGCCGCGGGCGTAGGCCCGCTCGGTGGCCTCGGCGGTGACGGCCTGGGCGCTGCCCTCGGTCACGTAGGAGGCCTCCATGTAATACACCAGCGGCAAGTCGAGCACGTCGAGCCACACCACCGGGTCCTGGCCGTCGTGGCCGTGCTCGTGCCACAGGCCGGTCGGGGTCAGGATCAGGTCGCCGCGGCTCATCGGGCACTTCTCGCCATCGACCGTGGTGTAGGCGCCCTCGCCCTCGACGATCATGCGCACCGCGTTGGGGGTGTGGCGGTGGGACGGCGCCCACTCGCCCGGCAGCAGCAGCTGCATGCCCAGGTAGATGCTGGCGCTGGCCTGCATCTTCTCGAGGCCGTGCCCGGGGTTGGCGAGCACCAGCACGCGGCGCTCGGCCTTCTCGATCGGGGTCAGCTCGCCGGCCTGCAGCAGCAGCGGCTTCAGCTCGGCGTAGGACCACTGCGTCGGCCGCGTCCGGCTGGCCGGGCGCCCCGGCGGCAGCACCGCCCGCAGGCTGGGCCACAGGGGCACCAGGTTGCGCTCGGTCAGCGCGTTCCGGTACTCCAGCGGCAGGTCTTCAAGGGTTCCCAGGGCTTCCATGTGTGCGCTCCTCCGGTCCCGTCACCGCGGGGCGGCCGGCGGTGACTGTTGATCCGTATCAATGTTCGGGTGAGGTGAATGTACGGACCGGTGTTCATTCCAACTACCCATGAACTTGAATTAGACTCATTCGACAAATCGAATAGAGAAGACGATGGAAAGCTGCGACCTGCGACTGCTGAAGATCTTCGAAGAGATCCACAAGACCCGCAGCGTGACCCGCGCGGCCATCAACCTCGGCCTCGGCCAGCCGGCGGTCAGCGTGGCCCTGGGCAGGCTGCGGCGGCACTACAACGACCCCCTCTTCGTGCGCACCTCGAACGGCATGGAACCCTCGGCGGTGGGCGCCGAGGTGGCCGAACGCATCCGCGAGGCCGTCGCCGCCCTGGAGCGGGCCCTCGGCCACCAGGCCCGCTTCGACCCGGGCACCGCGCGGCGCAGCTTCGCCATCGCCATGACCGACATCAGCCAGCTGGTGCTGCTGCCCGCCCTGCTCGAGCGCCTGCGCCGGCTGGGCCCGGGCATCGTGGTGGATGTGGACCCGCTGTCGGCCGAGACCGCCCGCAAGCTCGAGACCGGCGACATCGACCTGGCGCTCGGCTTCATGCCGCAGCTGGAGGCCGGCTTCTACCAGCAGGCCCTGTTCCGCCAGAACTACGTCTGCCTGGTGGGCAGCCGCCATCCGCGCGTCCACAACGTGTTCGACCGCGCCGGCTTCGAGCGCGAGGAACATGCGGTGGTGACCACCTCGGGCACCGGCCACCTGATCATCGACGCCGAGATCGCCCGCCAGCGCATCCAGCGCCGCGTGGCCCTGCGGGTGCCGAACTTCCTGGGTGCGGTGTCGGTGGTCGAGGCCACCGACCTGGTGGTGACGGTGCCGGTGCGCCTCGGCGAGCTGATGGTCGCCCGCGGCCACTGCCGCGCCTTCCCGGTGCCCTTCGACCTACCCGACTACCTCGTCAAGCAGCACTGGCACGAACGCAACCACCTCGACCCCGCCAACCAGTGGCTGCGCGGTTTGATCTACGATCTGCTGCATGAGGTGCGGGCACCGGTGTGAGGGTCCGGGTACCCCCGGTGAAGCACAGCAACGGGAGCCACGCGCTTCGGAGCAGCCTGGCGGCCAGATGGGGGAACTCAGGCGTAGGGCGGAAGAGCCGCAGGCGTCATCCGCCATCTGGCGACCCCCACGCGGGGCAGGCGGCGGATGACGCTTCGCTCTTCCGCCCTAAGTGGGCTGCTGCACGCGGCGCGGGTGCCGGTGTACGCAGCAGGGTGGTGGGCGTCCGGCAGTGGGGTCGCGCCGGTTCGGACGGCCCATGGCCGGCGACCGCCTCGCCGCGGCAGATGGGACCGGCGCCGACCTACTCGCGGACCCGGTAGAGCAGCCTTTGTCCGTCGACCACCTCCACATCGCCGCGAGGCGATCGACGCAGTTCGGCATGGTCGTGTTCCCCGTACCAGACCGGTCGCACGAGCTTCACCACAGACATGAACTCCCGCTCTCGCCTGAGCTCGAGCCGGGTCGGGCACAGCAAATCGCACTCGACCCTGTAGAGCCGATAGACGGTGTCTTCGCTTTCAAGCTCGGCCATTCTCTCGGCCGGGCGATAGACCACGAGCGCCAGCACACCCGCAGGCAGGACACCCAGTGCCATGAGCCCGGCCAGTGCAAGCACCATCATCCGGTACGGTCCTCTGCGCATGCCGATGCCAGCAGCCACGACGGCAAACACGATCGTGAGCGCGATCAGACCGACGAACAGCAGGTTGAGCCCGTCCCAGCTGAAGCGCGGCAGCCATGGCCCGGGGTTCAACCCGATGCCGGCGCCGAGCACGCAGGCCAGCAGCAGGACCCGCCTCGGCTCACAAGTCATGATCTGGCGCGTTGATGGGGATGGAGGTCATGGGAATCAGGTCGCGCCGGCACGGGCGGCCGAACAAGATGCCGATATTCGAGAAGCCGCCATTCTCTCTCGCAGCGCCGGATCACGAATAAACCAGCGTGACGACCACGGCGGCCCCGAGAACGACGGAGACAATCGCCGTTTCTCCAATGTCTTGCGCCCTGCGCGCGTCCAGGCGAATCGTCTTCTGAAGCACGCGCCCCAGGAACCAGGCGAGGCCTTCACCGATCGCACCGGCCAGGGGTTCCCATGGTGTCATGCCGGCATCGCCACCTGACGCGCAGGACCGTCTCGACGTCTCGACCGGCCCAACGGGACGATCCACCGTCCCGCACATCCCATGCGCCCATCCCCAATCCTCTGCTTGGTCCAAACCTTTCGAGACGAGCCCACAGCCGGCAGAACGTCGCTCACCGCTGCAGTCCCCGCATGAACTCGAGCGCGCGGTCGATGTCGTCTTGCCAGATCTCCCCCCAGTAGGGGTGGGCGCGGCACCACGCCAGAAAATGAATCAGGCATGCGACCTGCCCCGCGTCCAGACACGCGAGCCGCTCGATGGTGTCTGCCTGGTATTCCGGGTCCGGCCCGAGGTTGAAGATGAGGAACTCCGTCTCGTCATCGCCCCAGGGATCCTCCATCGTGAGGCAATGCTTCAGGTAGGAGGGCAGTGCCCAGCGCCATGCGGCGGCAGAGAGGCATGACATCTCGCAGAAGATCTCCCGCAGCGCCTCCCTCGGGAGTACCGGGTCGGAAAAGCGCGCGAGATCTCGGCGCAGGTAGGTGCATAGCGAGCAATCGTCCCGGTGAAAGGACAGATTTAGGCCTTCGGGCTTCGAGACGCAGGGGAATCGAGCCTGGACCTCTGCCAGCAAGGCTTCGGTGGCGGGATCCATGCCGGACGGCCTCCATCGATTCAGGGGTACGGCGGGGTTATGACACATGCGAATTCTACAGAATCAACGCGGACCGACGGATCCAGATGCACTTGACATCGTGTAGTCGAATGCCCTTCGATGCTCCGCAATTTCGTGCGAGAGAAGATGTGGTGACGCTTCCTCGCTGACAGTCATGTCCATGCGGGCCTCTGCCGCGGTGCGGCAGATCCGGCGTTAGAATGCGCGGGTCCTTCAAACGTCCCGTGCGGGGTGCCTGAAACGTGGGTGCGGCAGCAGAAGAGGTCAGTGTCGAAGCAGAGGTCCTGCGCTACGCGCGTGAGGAGCCTCGCCTGGGTCAATCGGCGGTGGCTGGCCGGATGCGCGCCCGCGGCATGCAGATCTCGCCCTCGGGCGTGCGCTACATCTGGGTGAAGCACGGGCTGGAGACCGTGGTGAAGCGGCTCGAGACCCTGGCCCGGGGTGATGTGGACCGGCTCAGCGAGGAGGAGCGCCGGCTCCTCGAGCGGGGCCAGAAGGCGGCCCGGCTGTCCCTGCGCGGTGATGCCGACGACGCCGAGGGCGGCGAGCCGCTCAGCCGCCAGCAGCTGATCCTTCACGCGGCCGCAGAGCTCTTCGCGTCGCAGGGCTACGACCGCACCTCGATCCGCGACATCGCCGCCAAGGTCGGCCTGCTGCCCGGCTCGGTCTATCACCACTTCCCGTCGAAGGAAGACATCTATCTGGGGGTCTACCGGGAAGGCTTCCGCCGCATCATGGCGCGGGTGCGCGAGGCCGCGGCGGCTGGCCGCGATCCCTGGGACCGCCTGCAGCGGGCCTGCGAAGTGCATGTATCGGGCCTCGTCGAGGGCGAGCACATCGAGCGCCTCACCGGCCACAGCCTGGCGATGATCGACGACCACGAGGTCTTCGACAAGATCCGCGGCGACCGGAACGCCTACGAGCAGGTCTTCCGGGAGCTGATCGAGGCCCTGCCGCTGGCCCCGGGCGCCGACCGCACCCTGCTCCGCCTGACGCTGCTCGGCGCCATGAACTGGGTGGCGATCTGGTACCGGGCGGGCAAGTATTCGTCGCAGCAGATCGCCGACACCATGGTCGCGATGCTGCGCCGGGGCGTGTCGGGCGGGGCCTGAGCCCCTGGCCCCCAGGCGCGCTCAGGCCGCCTGGTAGCGCACGATCAGGTCGAAGACCGCGGCCGGGCGGTCAAGCCCCTGCCCCTCCACAGTGACCGCCCAGCGGGCCTGGGCGCCGGACTCGCGGAGGGCCCATTCGGCCAGGGTCGCGCGGGCGCGGATCATGGTGCCGGCGACCACGGGCGACAGAAAGCGCACCCGGTCGAGACCATAGATCAGCGAAGCCCCCACCCCCGCCAGCGGTACGGCCTGCACGACCGTGGACGCCGCGGCCAGCACCAGGAAGCCGTGGGCGATGGTCTGCCCGCCGGGCAGTTCGGCTGCGGCGCGTTCGGTATCCACGTGGATCCACTGCCGGTCGCCGGTGGCCTCGGCGAAGCCGGCGATATGGGCCTGGGTAATCGGCGTCCAGGCGCCCACGGCGAGTTCCTCGCCAGCGCGGGCGGCGAGCTGATCGAGCGTCCAGGGCCCCGCCTGGCCCATCAGAAGCTGGCCTCGTCGAAGTGGTTCAGGGCAGCCCCGGCCTCGCGCACGGTCTCGGCGTGGGCCAGGGCCTGGGGACCAATGGTGGCCATGTAGAAGCGGACCAGATCGACCAGGCTGGTCAGGTAGGCGCCGTCGCCCTGCCCCGCCGCCAGCCCGCCCCGTGCCGCCAGCGCCAGCCGCGCCAGCTGCCAGCCGCCTGAGACGGTGCCGAGCAGGTAGAGGTAGGGCACCGCCCCGGCCAGCACCTCGGCCAGCCGCTCGCGGCCATTGGCCAGCAGCCAGTCGGTGGCCGACTCGAGGGCGTCGATGGCGTCGGTCAGAGTGTCGGCGATCTGGCCCAGCGTGCCATCGCCGCGCACCGCGTCCGTGGTGGCGCGCATGTCGGCGATCAGTTCCCGCAGGGTCTCGCCGTTCTCGCGCAGGATCTTGCGGCCTACCAGGTCGTTGGCCTGGATCGCCGTCGTGCCTTCGTAGATGGTCAGGATCTTGGCGTCGCGGTACATCTGCGCCACGCCGGTCTCCTCGATGAAGCCCATGCCACCGTGCACCTGCACGGCCATGCTGCTGACCTCCAGGCTCATCTCGGTG
>JAGRFX010000231.1 GCA_020445805.1 Rhodocyclaceae bacterium | reverse complement strand
TCCCAGGTGTTCGCCCCCAGTCGCGGGCGGCGGGTGGTGCTGGCCACCAATGTGGCCGAGACCTCGCTGACCGTGCCGGGCATCCGCTACGTGGTGGACACCGGGCTGGCCCGGATCAAGCGCTACTCCCATCGCAACAAGGTCGAGCAGCTCCAGGTCGAGCCCATCGCCCAGTCGGCCGCCCGTCAGCGGGCCGGTCGCTGCGGCCGGGTGGCCGACGGCGTCTGCCTGCGACTCTACGACGAGGACGATTTCGAGCGTCGCCCCGCCCACACCGAGCCGGAACTCCTCCGCTCCTCGCTGGCGGGGGTGATCCTGCGCATGAAGTCCCTGCGCCTGGGCGAGGTCGCCGACTTCCCGTTCATCGACATGCCGGCCGACAAGATGGTCTCGGACGGCTACAACCTGCTGGCGGAGCTCGGTGCCGTCGATGAGACGCCGGCCCGCAATCTGACCGAGGTCGGCCAGTCGCTGGCGCGCCTGCCCCTCGACCCCAAGATCGGCCGCATGATCCTGGCCGCCCACGACGGGGGCTGCCTCGCCGAGGTGCTGGTGATCGCCTCGGCCCTGTCGGTCCAGGACCCGCGGGAGCGGCCGCAGGAGTCCGCCGCGGCGGCCGACCAGGCCCATGCCCGCTTCCGGGGCGGCGAGCAGGACCAGCGCTCGGAGTTTCTCTGGTACCTGCATGCCTGGAAAGCCTGGGGCGAGGTCCAGCGGCACGAGACCGGTGCCAAGCAGAAGGCCTGGTGCCGCCAGCATTTCCTGTCGTGGCTGCGCCTGCGCGAGTGGCGCGACGTTCACAACCAGCTGACCACCCTGTGCGCCGAGCATGGCTGGAAGGCCAACGCGCTGCCGGCCAACTACGAGCAGATCCACAAGGCCCTGCTGGCGGGCCTGCTGGGCAACGTCGGTTGCCGTATCGAGGACGCCAGCGGTCCCCAGGCCGGGGCCTACCTGGGCGCCCGGGGCATCAAGTTCTGGCCCCACCCGGGCTCGGGGCTGGCGCGCAAGGCCGGCAAGTGGATCGTTGCGGCGGAGTTGGTCGAGACCTCCCGCCTGTTCGGACGCTGTCTCGCGCGTATCGAGCCCGAATGGGTCGAGGCGGTGGGCGCCCACCTCGTCAAGCGCCACGTCTTCGAGCCCCACTGGGAGAAGGCGCAAGGGTCGGTACGGGCTTGGGAGCGGGGCACCATGCACGGCCTGGTGCTGTATGCCCGGCGCAGCGTCAGCTACGCGGAGGTGGATCCCGCGCTGTGCCGTGAGCTGCTGATCCGCGACGGCCTGATCGGTGGCGAGATCGACGAGGGCGTGGGGCGCGGCATGGCCTTCCTGCAGCACAACCGCCGGCTGGTGGCCGAGGTGGAGCGGCTGGAGCACAAGTCGCGGCGCCCCGACGTGCTGGTGGACGAGGGGCTGATTCTTGCCTTCTACGACGCGAAGCTGCCGCCCGAGGTCGTCGACCTGGCGAGCTTCGAGCGCTGGCGCAAGGGCGCGGAACGGGCCACGCCCAAGCTGCTCTTCCTGACCCGTGACCAGCTGATGCGGCACGAGGCCGACGGCATCACGACCGACCGCTTCCCGTCCTCCATGAGCGTGCTCGGGCAATCGCTGAAACTCGCCTACCTGCACCAGCCAGGCGAGCCCGACGATGGCGTGACCCTGGCCGTACCGCTGGCGATGCTGAACCAGATTCCGGCTGCCCGCTGCGAGTGGCTGGTGCCCGGCCTGCTGGAGGAGAAGGTCACCGCGCTGCTGCGGACCGTGCCGCAGAAGCACCGGCACCGCCTGCAACCGATCGGCGCCAGTGCGGCCGATTTCCTGGCGCGGGTCGAGGCCGGGGACTTCCCGGGCGACGACCCCCTGCAGAAGTCGCTGCAGCGCTTCGTCGAGGAGCGGGTCAGCCTCAAGCTGCCGATCGAGAGCTTCCGGCCCGAGAACCTCAATCCGCACTGCTTCATGAACTTCCGGGTGATCGACGAGCACGGTCGCACCCTGGGGCAGTCGCGCAACCTGTCGGAATTGCGGGCCCGCTTCCACGGTAGCATCGCCGCCGCCTTCGAGAAGGCCCAGATCCGGCCCGAGGCTCTGGCGGCCGAGCCCCTGTCAGACGATGCGGAGCGCGAGGGGCCGTCACCCGGCCGTGGCGCCGGCCCCGCCGCCGGCGTGTCGCTCGAAGGCCTGACCGCGTGGACCTTCGGGCCTCTGCCCGAGTTGCTCGAGGTCCGGGTGGGCAAGCGGGAAATCATAGGTTTCCCGGCCCTGCACGATGACGGTGAATCGGTCAGCCTGCGCCCCTACGACACACCCGAAGAGGCCTTGCGCGTCCACCGCCACGGGCTGACGCGGCTCTTCGCCCTGGTGCTCAAGGACCAGGTGCGGGCGATCGAGCGACTGCCCGGCCTGCGGGAGCTGGCCCTGCAGTTCATGCCCTATGGCACCGAAGCGGAGTTGAAGCGCCTGCTGGTGGCGGCGACCCTGGGCCGCAGTTGCCTGGGCGAGCCTTGGCCGACGGATGCGGACGCCTTCGAGGCCCGCTGCCGGGAAGCCAAGCCGCGGGTCACGCTGATCGCCCAGGAGTTCATGCGCCTGGTCGGGCAGGTGGCGACCGAGCACGCGACCCTGCGCAAGCGCCTGGCCCAGCTCAAGACCTTCCCGAAGGTGGTGGATGACATCCAGGCGCAGGCCGACGCGCTTCTGCCGAAGGACTTTCTTCTCTCCGAGCCCTGGGAGCGCCTGGCCCATTACCCGCGCTATCTCAAGGCCGCGATCGCACGCATCGACAAGTTGCGCAACAACCCCGAGCGCGACGCCCAGCTCTTGGCCGACTGGCAGCGGCTGGCGCAGGCCTGGCAGCGGGAATGGCTGGCCAAGCGCAAGGCAGGCGTGACCGATCCGGCGCTGGAAGAGTTTCGCTGGTTGCTCGAGGAGTTGAGGGTGGGCCTGTTTGCCCAGGAGCTGAAGACCCCGATGCCGGTCAGCATCAAGCGCCTGGGCAAGATCTGGGAGAGCCGGCCCCGCTGACCTAGACCGCGAGGTCGAGTTGCTGGACCAGCCCGGCCTGCCCGGCCTCGCTCAGATAGACGCTGCTGGCCCGGAGCTGGCCGAGGGTGTCCCCCTCCGCGTCGGTGGCGGTGAACGGGGTCGCCGTGGCCTGCGTCGCAATGGCCCCGACCTGGGCCGCCGCGAGGCCCTGGATCGGGCCGCCGGGCGTCCACACGCCCAGCCGGCCGAAGGCCGCATCGGCTTCGTCGATCCAGCCGTTGCCGTCGTCGTCGAGCGCACGAAGCTCGGCGAAGCCGTCGCCGCTGCTGGGTCCGAACAGCTCGCTGCCATCGTCGATGGTGCCGTTCCGGTTGCGGTCGAACACCAGGTAGCCACTGCCGGCCGCGAGCCGGGCGATCGAATCCGCTTGGCCGTCGGCGTTGATGTCGAAGGCCATGCGCTCGCCGAGCAGGCGGGCGCCCAGCCCATCGAAATTGATGACCAGGGGATCCTCCACCGCCGCGTCGCCCATGCGGATGGAGGTGCGTGACTCGCGGACGAACTGGCTCGCCATCGACAGCTCGACCTGGAATCCGATGGATCGCCCGTCGGCCGTCGTGACCTGGCCTCGGGCGGAGAAATCGAGGGTTTCGGAGCGCTCGATCCGTTCGATCCGCTCGTAGATGACGCCGAAGCCTGCGCGCGATGGCGCTGCCGTGGCGCCGGGTGCCGGGTCCCCGGGTGTCGGTGCTGACTCTGCATCAGTCTCGAGCTCGGAGGCGTCGAACACCTCGATCTCGCGACCCGTGAGCATCTCCGCAAGTGCCTTCAGGAGCGAGGAGCCGATGGCCGAGATCGTCCGCTCGCCGGCGCGGCAGTCCCGCGCGCTTTCCTCCGCGGCCCGGTGGGCGCGCGGGGGCTGGGCGGGTCGGTCGGGCGTGGCGGACCTTTGAGGGCGGGAGGCGCGATCGCCTTCGCCCACGGCGCGTCCCGGGCGATCACCTACCCAGGCCGTCAGCGACTCGCGGACGGATTGCCGACTGCGCTGATGGTGCTGGGCCTGGAGTTCCAGCTGACTTGACGTGATACGCATGCGTTCCCCTCCCCGTGTCCCTGGAGAACTCAACGGCCTGCAGGCCCGAGGGCTTGACGGAACGGCCGACGGGCGGTCGGCGTGCCTGGGGGGGCGCACGACCGACCGCCCGGCGGGTGCTCGGAAATGTTGTGTTACTTTCCCATTTTGCATGCCGTAGATACTGGCTGATTCTTCTCGGGCGCAGGCCCGCCTCCGATCGACATGACAGACCGTGCTCTCACCGAACCGGCGGCGCCCGCCGACGCCCAGCATGGCGCAGCCCGCGCATTTCGCGGCCTGCCGCACAAGGCGGTGATCTTTCTGGCGGCCTTTGTCAGCGTCTCCGCCCTGTTGGCGATATTCGGGTACGACTACTACCTCACCCGTGGTCAGCAGATCGAGGAGGGGCGCCGGCAGGCCACCGACTATGGCCATATATTCGCCGAGCATGCGGCGCGCAGCCTGTATGCCGTGGACGCGATCGCCAACGAGATGCGCCTGGCGATCCAGACCGCGCCCGACTGGGAGTCCTGGCAGGAGGTCCGCGGCCACGAACTGCTGGCGCGGCGCAAGACCGGGGCCCTGCCCCAGTTGCGCGACTTTATCGTGTTCGACCGTGTCGGCGAGCAACGCTTCCACTCGTCGCTGTTCCCCGCCCCCCGGCTCAATGTTACGACGCGCCCCTATTTTCAGGCCCTGTCGAGCGGCGTCCAGCGCATGCGCTGGGGGCCCTTCCTAGGCGGGAATACCGGGCGACTGACCTATGCGCTGACCTTGCGCATCAATGACGAAGACGGAAAATTCTCCGGTGTCATGTTTTCGGCCATCGAGCCCAAGTATTTCGACACCCTGTGCGACAAGGTGCGACTGTCGGCGGATTTCGAGATCGCGCTGGCGAACGACGAGGGCAAGATCATCGCCGCCTGCAATCTGCCGGATTCGGAAGGCAGCGTCCGGCGAGTCCCCGAGGTGGGCACCGCGCTCGCCGACGGGCGGTTCAGCGAAACCTGGCACGAGATGGGATGGCAGCGCGCCGGGGGCTTCATCTTCGAGCGCCTGCCGGTGCCGGGCTTTCCGGAAATGGCCGTGTTTACCGCGGTGTCCGAGGCCTCATTGCTCACCGAGTGGCAGTCGCGCCAGCGACGCCTGACCATGATGATGGCCGTCGCGGTGCTGGTCATCCTGGCCTGTTTTCTCTATCTGTTCTCCCAGTATTCGCGGATCGAGGCGGTCGCGGAGGACCATCGCTCCACGCTGGAGTCGCGCGTGCGCAAGGCCACCTCCGCCCTCCAGATCAAGATTCGCGAGGCCGAGAGCGCCAACCATGCCAAGAGTGCATTCCTGGCCAACATGAGCCATGAGATCCGTACACCGATGAACAGCGTGCTCGGCATGGCCCACCTGGCCCTCAATACGCCCCTGTCACCTGCCCAGCGCGATTACCTGGAAAAGATCCGGATCTCGGGCGAGCACCTGCTCGGCATCATCGACGACATCCTCGATTTCTCGAAGATCGAGGCCGGCAAGCTGATGCTGGACCACTCGACGTTTTCCGTTTCCGAGCTGATCGAGGGGCTGACCGTCATGGTCGCACCCCGCGCCGAGAGCAAGGGCCTGGCCTTCCGGGTCGAGATCGACCCGCAAGTGCCCCAGCGGCTGCGCGGCGATCTGCTGCGGGTCAGCCAGATCCTGCTCAACTACGCCAACAATGCGGTCAAGTTCACGGACGCCGGTTCGGTGACGGTGCGCATCGTCGTGCTGGCGGATCGCGGACCGGAGGTCAAGCTCCGCTTCGAGGTCACGGACACCGGGATCGGACTCGATCGCGGCGAAGTGAATCAGTTGTTCCGGCCCTTCCATCAGGCCGACACGTCGACCACGCGACAGTTCGGCGGTACCGGGCTTGGCCTCGCCATCAGCAAGCAGCTGGTCGAGTTGATGGGGGGCGAGGTGGGTGTCGACAGCACCCCGAGCGTGGGCTCGACCTTCTGGTTCAGTTGCTGGCTCGAGCGCGACCTGCTGGCAGAAGTGGACCGGCTGGATGGGGCCGTGGCGCCCGAGCCGGTGCGCGCCGCCAGCGCAAGACTGGATCGCTCGCTGGCCGGATGCCGCGTCCTGCTGGCCGAGGACAACGACTTCAATCAGCAGGTGGCGGCCGAAATGCTGGAGCAGGCCGGCGTCAAGGTTTTCCTCGCGAGCAACGGGCTGGAGGCGCTCCAGGTCCTCGACACGGAAGCCGTGGATTGCGTCCTCATGGATGTCCAGATGCCACGCATGGATGGCCATGAGGCCACTCGGCGGATTCGCCGCCGGCCGGGGCTGGAGCACCTCTGCGTGATCGCGATGACGGCCAATGCCAGCAATGAGGACCGCCAGGCC
>JAGRFX010000230.1 GCA_020445805.1 Rhodocyclaceae bacterium | reverse complement strand
ATGCACAGGGCGGCGCCGATCGGCGCCAGAATGCCCCACAGGATGAGCCCGGAGCCGGTGATGAAGTTGCCGATGCTCCACTGGGCCACGAAGGGGAAGAACAGGAACAGGGCCAGCTGGGTCAGCCGGAACCACTCGAAGCGTTCCGACTTGAGGTAGATGAACAGGTTCGCCGCCAGCAGGACCTGGAAGGTCAGCGTCAGGGTCGACGACAGGCGCGGGCCCATGCTCCAGTAGATCAGGAGCCACAGACCGGCAGCGACACTGACCAGGCCCGTGGCGAAGACCAGCAGCGATTTCGACAGGCGCGTGTCGTCGTCATCCGTCGGCCGGATGCCGGCGTTCCGGAGGCGTTCCGAGAAGCTGGCCGCCCGTGAATGATCGGCTGGCTGGGCCTGGCGCATGGGCGGCTATGGCGATGTCAAGCGTGGGGTCTTTAATTATACGTCCTGCCCCGGGCCTGCGCCGTTCGCTGCGGATCAGAGCTGTCCTGCGGCGGCCATCCGGGCGATCAGCTGGGGGTGGCTGACCCACACCAGCATGTCGTCGAAGCTGGTGGTGGGGCCGCCCATGGCGTAGGTGGCCGGGTCGCCGGCTTCGTAGCTGGCGTTGTCGGCATTGGGCGTCCGGTCGGGACCGGTCGAAAACACCACGGCCGCGAGCATCTTGGTGTCGGTCATGACCTGCCCGGTCACCACGTCGCGGACGTTCAGATCGAGGTCCGGCAGCGTGGTTGCCTGAATCGGAAACGCCGCGTTGGACAGTGAAGGCACCACCCGATACCGCCAGTAGCCCAGCCAGGGGTCGCTCGCGGACTGTCGGGTGACCCCCCAGGCATCCACAGGCGCCAGCCCCAGCGTGCGCCAGGGCAGGTAGCCTTCGGCGCTGCCGGTGCAGGTGGTGTCGGCGGTCCCGTAGTCGCTGGCGGCGGGGTTGGCCTGCCGGCTGGGGCAGGGCAGGTGCCCGTGGATGATGGCGTAGCCGATCAGGGCTTCACGGATCTCGTCGAGCAGGTGCTCGGTTTCCTGGCGGGCGCGGACGCCTTCGCGTCCGGTGATCGGGACCAGCAACATGGCGCTCAGGATCGTGACCACGAGCAGCGTGACGGCCAGTTCCACGAGCGTGAAGCCGTACTGGCGACCGCGGGCAGGCGGGCGGTTCAATTGAGGCATCGCAGCACGTCGGCGGTCGGGGCGTCGGGGTTCCAGGTCGTTGGCCCCTCGAAGTGGGTGGATCCGGTGCTCAGGGCGGCCAGCGTCGTGCCCTCGAAATAGGCGGCCAGCGATGTGCTGCTGCGGTCCTGGTTGGGCGCGCGCCGCCCGCCGAAGGCCAGGATGGCCTGACAAAGTGTGCCATTGAGATCCAGGCACTGGGGCACATTGCCGGCCGCATCGGGCACGCAGCGCACGTAGCGATACATAGCCTGCCAGTCGAGATAGCGTCTGGCCATGTCGTCCGCGTCCAGTGTGCCCACCGGCCCGACGAAGCTGGTGTCTCCGGTCGGCAGCGATTCGACCTCGACCGGGCCGGGGGCCTCGGTCGCGACCTTGGACAGTGTCGGATGGGCAGCCGCGATGGCGTCGGAGATCGTGCCCAGGTAGGCACCGAAGGTGCTCATGCGGGCGGCGCGGTCGAAGATGTCGTCGATGGTCACCCACGCCACCAGATCGTTGTTGGCAGGCGAGGACGGGTCGCCCGCCTGGATGGTCTGCAGGGTCGGGTCACCCATCGCCGGGGTGCCCTCCAGGAAGCGGGGCCGATCAATGCTGGCGTCGCTGCTGGCACCGCAGGTTTGCCCACCGGCACTGCGGTCCTGGCTGGCCAGGGGGCGGCCCGGCGCGGCCAGCACAGCGATCGCGCGGCTCGATGGGCCGCCGGGCAGCGAAGCACCGAAGGGGGTCACCGCGAACTGCCCGGGCGTATCCCAGTTCAGGGCTTCGTTTGGCAGCGGATTGTTCTTGATGCGCCCCGCCACCGCGTACCACAGGCATTCACCATCGCCGTCGACCAGTCGCGGCAGGGCCAGCGTCCGATAGGGCAGCCGCCCGAGCACGGCATCATTCATCGACTTGCAGTCGGTGAGGGTGGCGCTGCCACTGCCGTCGGTGTCCGGGCAGGGCAGGAGGCCGAGCCGTGGGTTGGTGGCGCTGTGGTCGGGCATCAGATGGTAGGTGGCTGCGTGGGCGATCAGGGCTTCGCGGGCCTCGGCCAGGGCCGCCCGGGTCCGCTCTAGCCGCACCCGGGCGAGGTCGCTGGCGAGGCGCTTGGCGTCGAAGTGGTAGAGGAGACCGCCGATCAGCAGGATGGCCATCAACAGGGGCAGGATGAAGCCCCGCTGTTGCTTCATCGAGCCCCGTCGGGCTGTACCGATTCACCCACCAGCAGCAGCATCTGCCGTCCATCCGGCAGGGAGACCGTGGCACTGCGTCCGTCGGCGCTGGCCACGGCCCGATTGCGCTCGACCGCCTTGCCGTCGACCCACACGGCCGTCACGCCCCCATTGCGCTGCACGATGCCATCCAGTCGGACCGGATGGGTCTCGATGGTTTCGGTCACCACCGGCGCCGGGTGGGCCTCGACCCGCGGCTGGTCCAGGCGCTGGCGCTCGGCGGGGGTATGAAACAGGCGCCCGAAGGCGTCGTCCGAGGCCGATACCCAGGGGCTGGCCAGGCTTCCGGCAATCAGCAGGGGGAGGGTTTTCAGGGCCTTCATGGTCGGGTTTCCATCGTTCGGACCGTGATCCAGTCCAGGTCGCATTCCACCTCCAGCGCGTTGCCTTCCGCCTGCCGGTTCTGGCGCCGGAGGCTGCAGCGACTGATCCGCGGGGCGGCGCTGTTCTCGCCGAGAATGGTATCGAGAAACGTCAGCAATTTCCCCTCGTGGCGGACGAGCGTACTCACGTGCATGGTACTCGCGGTCAGGTCGAGTGGCCCCTCTGCCGCTTTGAGCACGCTACGTCGCGGGCGCAATTCGAAGTCGAGCTGGGCGAGGCCGGCCCGGGCACGGGCGTTGCGGATCCGCTCGATCCATTCCAGGCGTCGTTCCTCGCCCACCAGGCCACGGGCCTCCAGCAGCTTGAAGCGCTCAAGCACCACGCGGACCAGGTCCTCGTCGCGCTGGGCGCCGATGTAGCGGGCGTGGGCATCGCGATAGGCGCGCTGGGCGTTACCGAGCGCCTGCAGGTGTTCCGAACGGTCGGCATCCACGTGCCAGACCAGGGCGGCGGCGCAGGCGATCGCCAACACCACGGCCAGCAGCGGCCACTTGAGCTGGGGTAGGTCGGATGCCGAGATCATGAGCGGGCCTCGCCCGAGAGGGTGAATTCCACCTCGAAGGTGGGGGCGGTCTCGGCCGCCGTCGTGCCCCCCTCGCGACCGCGCAGGGTTTCGCTCGAACGCAGCGCCACCGGTCGCCGCACGAGCCTGACCGGCTGGCCGCTGACGCGCGTCAGTTCGCGCACGAAGCGCTCGCTGGTGTCGAGCTGGGTGCGGGCATCCGTCGCCATGGCCGCGGGCAGGGCAAGCCGTGCAAAGACCGTGACCGCGTTCGAGGTCGGATCCGGGTTCTCGGCCGCCGCGTTCCACTCGAGCAATTCCAGCGAAACGTCCGGGATCTGGTCCAGTGCGCCGGACAGGGCCCGAAAGACGGCGAGGGGTGCGATCCGTTCGTGCTCGATGCGGTCCACGTCGTCCACCAGCTTCTCCAGGGCCTTGACCGGTGCCGGCAGGGGGGGGAGGCGCCGCATGAGGCCCTCGTAGCGCGCATTCTCGCTCTGCACCAGGGCCAGCAGTTCGGTCTGCTCCCGCGCCAGCGCGCGCGACTCCAGGAACGCCAGGCCCGCCACGGCCGCGCCGACCCCGAGGATGCCGACCGCACCCAGGTAGAGCGCCTTGCGGATCTGGTGAATGCGCTGGTAGCGGAGCACGGTCTCGCCGCCGATCTGCACGCACTGGGTTTCGCTGCCAAGCACATCCAGCAGCAGGGGCAGGCTGTCCGACCCGGGGCCGCGGGCCTCGGGGGCGCCATAGCTGCCGCGCAGACGGGCGATGTCGGCCAGCGAGGCGGTCGAGTCGGTCGTGCGGCCGATCAGTTCGGCGAAGGCCCCGTACTGGGCGGCCGAGAGCAGACCGACCACCGGCAGGGCCTCGCCGCGCCGCGTCATCCGCTGGGCCGCCAGGTAGGCCAGCGTGCGGCGGATCTCCTCGCCGGTCTGTTCGGTACGATGCTCGAAGCTGAGGCCCGGGTCACCCGAGAGGCGCGAGAAGCGTATCCGCCCCCGATCGAAGTAGGTCTGCCGGATGCCTGCCGGCGTGAAGTTGACCAGCAGGTAGGCGTCGACCGGCAGGCGAGCCCGTGCCATGGCCCGGTCCAGCACGAAGGGCACGCTGTGCACGCCCCGGACCCGAACCCTGGCCGAGGCGAGGGCGCCCAGCCAGGGGTCGAGCTGGCTCGGGCGGGTCAGCGCCGAGAGCAGCACCCGCTCGTCCCGTCGGCCCTGCTTCTCGCGGCCGAGCGAGAGGCTGGCCGTATAGGGCGAGCCGTAAAACTGCTGGGAGAGCTTGCGGGACAGCATGGCCTGTCGGTCGCGCCCCCGGGTCGAGGGCAGCAGCTCGAAGTGGAAGCCTTCGTCTGCCACGTCCACCAGCACCGTGTACTGGCTGCGACGGGGCATGTCGTGCAGCTGCCGTCCAAATGCGCCGACGCCCGCCTCGTCGGGATCGAAGCGCGCCTCCAGGGCAGCCTGGCCAGTGCGCATGCGATACCAGTGCAGGCCTTCGTGGGTGAGGTAGAGATAGTGGCGGTGGGGCATCGACGTCAGACCGGCAGGGTCGCGATGATGTCGTAGATCGGACCGCCCACGGCCATGGCGATCCACACCATGAAGGCGGCCAGCACCAGGATCAGCACCGGCTCGAGGACCGCCTGGAGGCGCTCGGTGGCCTCCTGGACGTCGCGATCGTAGAAGTAGCGCAGATTGGCCAGGGCAGTGTCCAGCGCGCCGGTGTTCTCGCCGACCCGCAGCATGCGCGTCACCAGGGGCGGGAAGAGACTGGATCCGGCAAAGGCCGTGGACACGTTCTGGCCTTCGGCGATGTGGCGGCCGATGCGCTGCAGGGCGCGCTGGATGACCCGGCTGCCCACGACCCGCTCGGTATTGCGCAGGGCATCGATGATGGGGATGCCGGAGGCGTACATCATCGCGAACAGCCCGGCGAAGCGGGCCATGATGATCTTGCGCCGGATCTCGCCATAGAGGGGCAGGCGGAGGATCAGGGTATCGAGCTGCAGCCGCAGCCAGGGTGAACGCATCAGCAGGGCCGTGGCGATGGCGGTGGTGGCGACCATGCCGCCCAGCAGCCAGGGCCAGTACTGATGGAGGAAGTGGGAGCTGCCCACCAGGATGCGGGTCTGCAGGGGCAGCGTCTGACCGGTGCTGCGGAACAGCTGTTCGAGCTGGGGCACGACGAAGGCCAGGGCCACCACGACAGCGAAGAACAGGATCGCGAGCACGATCGAGGGGTAGATGACGATGCGCTTGGCGTAGGCGGCAAGTTCGTCGTCGCGCTTCAGGGAATCTGCCAGGTCGCGCAGGACGTGGGGCAGGTTGCCGGAGGCCTCGCCGGCGCGGATCAGGTTGCAGAACACCGCATCGAAGGCCTGGGGGTAGTCTTCGAGCGCCTGCGACAGGCTCTTGCCCCCCTCGATGCCCTCGACCACGCCAGCCATGATCTCGCGGAAACGGGGGTGGTCGGTGGAGTCGCGCAGGTCCGACAGGCCCTCCAAAATGGGGACTTCGGCACGCCGCAGCTGCTCCAGGTGGAAGCAGAAGTTGATCAGCTCGCGGCGCGGCACGGGCGCACTGCGCAGCATCAGGGCGTGGCCGGCCGGCGCGCCGTTGATGAAGTCCAGCTCCATGCGCTTGAGGCGCATTTCGAGGTCCACGACGTTGATCGCCTCGAGCTCGCCGCGGACCAGCTGGCCGTCGGGGTTCATGGCCTTGTAGGCATAGACCGCCATCGCTCAGACCATCCGTTCGGTCAGGTCGACGACGCGGGCCAGCTCGTCCAGCGAGGTCTCGCCATCGAGCACCCGCCGCATGCCGTCCTCGGCCAGCGAGCGGAAGCCCTTGGCGCGCGCCGCGGTGCGGATCTCGCGCAGGCTGGCCCGCCGCATCACGAGCTCGTCGAGGTCGCTGTCCATGCGCATGACTTCCATGATCGCCATGCGTCCGCGATAGCCCCGGTAGTCGCACTGCTCGCAGCCCCGCGCGCGGTAAAGGGGTGTGGCTTCGCCCTCCGGGTGCAGGCCGATCAGGCGCCGCTCCCAGGGTTCCGCCGGCGTCTCCTGCCGGCAGTGGGGGCACAGGCGGCGCAGCAGGCGCTGGGCGACGACGCCGATGATGTTGCCGGCGACGATGTCGGGCAGCATGCCGATGTCGAGCAGCCGGGGGATCGCGCCGACCGCCGAGTTGGTGTGCAGCGTCGAATACACCTGGTGGCCGGTCATGGCGGCGCGGAAGGCCATCTCGGCGGTTTCGGAGTCTCGGATCTCGCCGACCAGGATCACGTCCGGGTCCTGGCGCAGGATGGAGCGCACG
>JAGRFX010000229.1 GCA_020445805.1 Rhodocyclaceae bacterium | reverse complement strand
CACCACACCCGGCTGCAGCGGGAACGGCGTCACCACCAGCACATCCACCGGATCGCCATCGCCGGCGACGGTATGGGGCACGTAGCCGTAGTTGCACGGATAGCGCATCGTCGTACCCATGAACCGGTCCACGAAGACCGCGCCACTGTCCTTGTCGACCTCGAACTTGATCGGATCGCCCTGGGCGGAGATCTCGATGATCACGTTGATGTCGTTCGGAACGTCCTTACCTGCCGCTACGAGGTCGAAACCCATGTTGTCCTCCCTGATTAAGTCGGCGGGATTATAAAGGGTTTTCCCTGATCTTAGCCGCCCTCCGGACGGACGACGCGGCCCGCCCCGCATGCCCCGGCCATCGTGCCGGCAGGCAGCCGCGCTATAATGCGGGATGACGTTCCGGTCAGGTGCCCGCCGCAGGAAGGCGGGTGCAACGGGAAACAGGTGCGATGCCTGTGCTGCCCCCGCAACGGTAAGCGCCCCCAGCGCAAGCCCGGAGACCGGCCTGACCGGCCGAAGACTGCACCGCGGGTGGCGGACGGCAGCGGCTTCGCCTTGTGCCAGCCCTGCGCGCCCACCCCATCAGGACGCGCACCGCCTTGGCCGAATCGACACGCCTCGCACTGACACCGGTCGCCCCACTCGGGCGCCTGGGTCTGTTCGTGTTCGTCGCCGGCTGCCACCTGGCAGCCATCGCGGCCATATCGGGCCATGGCATCACCCCGGCGCGACCGCTCCCGGCGCCGCCGCTCATCCAGGCTCGCCTGCTGGCGCCCATGCCGGCAGCCGAAATGCCGCACGAGCCATCGCCGCCCCAGCCCGCGCAGCAGGTCCCCGAAGCCATGGCCACGCACACGGCGCCCCCTCAACCCCTCCGGCAGGTGACGCCGCAACGCCGGGTGCGATCGCCCGAGCGCGCGCCGAGGGCGCCACAGATCCGACCGACGCCTGCACCGTCCGAGCCGGTCCCGGCAGCCGCCCCGACCGAGAGGCCCCGTGAAGCGGCGCTCGCCCTCGCCTCGCCGAGCCCGTCCCCGGAACCGCTGCCGAGCCCGCCCGCAGCGCCGACGGCAGCGACGAGCGAGGCCACCACGCCAAGCCCGCCTCTCGAAACCGAAACGCCGGTGGGCGTCGATGCGGCCTACCGCAGCAACCCCGCACCGCGCTATCCCCTGGCGTCGCGGAGGCTGGGCGAGCAAGGAACCGTCATCCTTCGGGTCGAGGTCAGCGAGAACGGCAACGTCGAGCGCCTCGACGTGGGCACCTCGAGCGGCTCCGAACGGCTCGACCGCGCCGCATTGGCAACCGTGGCAAACTGGCGGTTTGAACCCGCCCGCCGCGGGCGCATGGCTGTTGCATCGGCGGTCGAGGTTCCGATCATTTTCCGGCTGGAGAATTGAATGCCCTTTGAACACACCGGCTTCGCCCAACTCTGGGCCGAGGCTGATGCGATCTCGCGCGGTGTGGCCGTGTTGTTGCTGGTCATGTCGATCACCAGCTGGTATCTGATTGCCGGCCGCCTGATCCGGGGGATCTCCCGCCGCCGCGACCGGCAGGCCGTGGAGCGCTTCTGGCACGAGAACAGCCTCGACGCGGCCCTGGCCCGGCTGGGCGCCGGCGCGGCCGACAGCAGCTTCAACCAGCTGGCCCTGGGCGCGGCGCGCGCTGCCGCCCACTATGACCAGCACCGGGCCGACACCCTCGCCAGCCACATGGAACGCGGGGAATTCCTGACCCGCGCCATGCGGCAATCGATCGCCCTCTCTACGGCACGCATCGAGTCCGGCCTCACGGTGCTGGCCTCGATCGGCTCGACTGCGCCATTCATCGGTCTGTTCGGCACGGTCTGGGGCATCTACCACGCCCTGATCCGCATCTCCGCCACCGGATCGGCAACCCTCGACAAGGTGGCCGGACCGGTTGGCGAGGCGCTGATCATGACGGCCGCGGGCCTCTTCGTGGCCATCCCTGCCGTGCTCGCCTACAACGCGTCGGTCAGGGCCAACCGCCTGGAACTCGCGGCGCTGGACGCGTTCGCCCACGACCTGCACGCCTACCTGACCACCGGCGCGCGGGTCGAGAGCCTGGCCCCGCTGAAAAAGGCCTCGGGAGGGAACTGACGTGGCCTTCGGCGACTTCAACCAGGGCAACGGCGGCGCCCCGATGAGCGAGATCAACACCACGCCGCTGGTGGACGTGATGCTGGTGCTGCTCATCATCTTCATGGTGACGGCACCCCTGATGACCCAGAACATTGCCGTCGACCTGCCCAAGGCCGACGCCGTCGCCTCGCGCGACGAGCCGGTCAAGGTGTCGCTCGAGATATCCGCGGACGGTCAGCTCAGCTGGGACAAGCAGGCCATCGATGGCGACGAGCTCGCGCGGCGGCTGACCCAGGCCGCCGCCACCCGGCCCCAGCCCGAGCTGCACCTGCTGGCCGACCGCAAGACGGATTACGAACACGTGGCCCAGGTGCTCGCGGCTGCCCGGGCGGCCGGGCTCGACAAGGTCGGATTCGTGACCCTGCCAGCCGCCCGCTGAGGCGGACGAGCCAGAACGCAGCCTAGGCCGCGTCGAACCCGGCGGCCTCGATGGCCGACTTGAGCTGGTCGACGGCCACCTTGCCGGCATCGAAGCGCACGGTGGCCTCGCCCGCCTCGAGCGATACCTCCACCTGCTCGACACCGGGCTGTGCCTGCAATACGCCCGTCACGTTCCGCACGCACCCCTGGCAGCTCATGCCGCCGACCTTGATCACTGCATTTTCCATCGGTTTTGGCTCCTCATCCGCGAATCGATCCACCGGTGGGCCGCCAGCGCCGCAGCAGCAGCGAATTGGAAACGACCGACACCGAACTCATGGCCATGGCGGCCGCGGCCACCACCGGATTCAACATGCCCAGCGCCGCCAGGGGAATGCCCAGGACGTTATAGACGAAGGCAAAGAACAGGTTCTGGCGAATCTTGCCCAGGGTCGCCCGTGACAACTCGACCGCATCGGCCACCCCGCCCAGGTCGCTGCGAACCAGGGTGACGTCGGCGGCGGCCACCGCCACATCGGTGCCCGTGCCGATCGCAAAGGAAACATCGGCGGCCGCCAGGGCCGGCGCATCATTGATGCCATCGCCCGCCATGCCCACCCGGCCCTCACCGGCCAGCGCCCGGACGATGTCGGCCTTGCCGTCCGGCAGGACGCCGGCGCGAAACTCGCGTATGCCACTGGCCTCGGCCACCGCGCGGGCAGTGCGCTCGTTGTCGCCGGTCAGCATCACGACCCGGATGCCCAGCGCTGCGAGGCGCCCCAGCGCGGCGGGCGTGGTCTGCCGCAGTCGATCCGCGACACCGACGAGTCCGGCGGGCTGACCGTTGATCGATACGGCCACCAGGCTGAGGCCCCGCCCTGCCATGGCGGCGGCACGGCCCTCGTCGTCCCAGCCGACGAAGGCTGGCGAGCCCACACGAACACGCTCCTCACCGACGCGCCCTTCGATGCCTGCCCCGGCGGTTGCCCGGATCTCGTCGGCCGCGAGGTGGCCCGGAGCAGCGTGCACGATCGCCGCTGCGAGCGGATGCGAGCTGCCCCGCTCCACGGCAGCCGCCAGAGCCAGTACCCGCGCCTCGTCGAAGCCGGCCAGGACCTCGGTCGCGACCACCGCGGGCCGCCCTTCGGTCAGCGTTCCGGTCTTGTCCACGGCCAGGACCGCCAGGCGCTCTGCAAGCTCGAGCGCCTCCGCATTGCGGACCAGCACCCCATGGCGCGCCCCCTGCCCGGTTCCGACCATGATGGCCGTCGGCGTGGCCAGCCCGAGTGCGCACGGGCAGGCAATGACCAGCACCGCCACGGCATTGACCAGGGCCTGCTGCCCGTCGGCACCGACCATCCACCAGCCGACGAAGGTCAGCGCGGCCAGGGCCACGACCGTCGGCACGAACACGGCCGACACCCGGTCCGCCAGTCGCTGGACCGGCGCCTTGGAGCCCTGGGCCTGCTCGACCAGCCGAACGATGGAGGCCAGCATCGTCTGACTCCCAACGCCCGTGGCGCAGCAGCGCAACAGTCCGGCGCCGTTGATGGTTGCGGCGAAGACCGGGTCGCCCACGTGTTTGGTGACGGGGAGACTCTCCCCGGTCAGCATGGACTCGTCGATCCCGGACTCGCCTGACAGCACGGTCCCGTCGACGGGCACCGCATCGCCGGGTCTGACCAGGAAAATGTCCCCGGCCACCATCTCGGCCACCGGCAGTTCGAACACCTGTCCGTCGCGCTCGACCCGCGCGGTGCTTGGCTGCAGCTTCAGCAGGGCCTCGATCGCCGCGCCGGTGCGGGCCTTGGCCCGCGCTTCTAGCAGCTTGCCCAGCAGCACCAGCGTGATGATCGAGGCAGACGCCTCGAAATAGACGTGCAGCCCGTGCAAGCCCGCCAGCGTGACGAAGGCGCTGAAGAGCCAGGCGATGCTGGTGCCGAGCGCCACCAGCACGTCCATATTGGCGGACCCGCCCCGCAGGGAGGCCCAGGCGCCGCGATAGAAGCGGGCGCCGATCCAGAATTGCACCGGCGTGGCCAGTGTCAGCTGCAGCCAGCGGGGTAGCAGATCGTGGGACCCGGCTTCGCCGAACCCGCCGAACATGGCCGGCATCTGGGCCAGCAGGGGTAGGGACAAGGCCGCGGCATACCAGAATTGCCGCAGCTCGCCCTGGTAGCGCACTTCCCGTCGCGCCTTCTCGGCCTCGTGCTCCGCCTGACCCGACTCGGTGGCGGAGAATCCCGCCTGCGCCACCGCGTCGATCAGCGCGGAAACACTCGACTCGCCCGGGACGAAACGTACCCGGGCCCGCTCGGTCGCCAGATTGACCGTGGCGGATTCGACGCCGGGTCGTTTGCCCAGCACCTTCTCGAGCCGCGTCGAACAGGCGGCGCAGGTCATGCCCCCGATCGCCAGCTCCACCTCCCGGGCGGGGACGTCAAAACCGGCCTTGCGGATCGTGGCGACCACGTCGCCAGCGCCGGTCACGGCATCACGGTCGAGTTCCACGTGCGCGCGCTCGGACGCCAGATTCACCTGGGCCCGCACCCCGGGCAGGCGGTTCAGGACCCGCTCGATCCGGGTGGCGCAGGCCGCGCATGTCATGCCGGCAACCGGGAAATCCAGCGAACGTGGTAATTCCGAAATCGTCATTGGCGCAGCGCAACAAGACTCTGATACCGATTTTGGCACGGCTTGTCGCGGATTGTTCAATCCGCGGGTCAGACCACGCAGACGACTCCGCCCCAGAGTTTCTCGCCAAGGTTCGAGGCATTGAAAAGACCGAACAGGCCGAAACCGAGCACGGTCAGGCCGGCCAGCAGCCGCACGCCTCTGTGACGCGTGATGTCCTTGAGCCGCTTCAGCAGCATGCCGGCCAGGAGCAGGTTGGGCAGGGTGCCGAGCCCGAAGGCGAGCATCAGGCCCCCCCCCCGCCAGGCCGAGCCCGTGACGAGGGCCGTAGCCAGCACGCCGTAGACCATGCCGCAGGGCAGGAAGCCCCACAGCAGCCCCAGCGGAAAAGCCTGGGCCGGCGAGCGGGCCGGCAGGAAGCGCCTGGTGAGGGGCTGGATACGCTGCCAGAGTCGGGCTCCCACGCGCTCCACGGGCAACATCAGTCGCGTGAAGCCGGTGAGATACAGGCCCAGGGCGATCAGCATCAGGTTGGCGACGACGTAGAGACCGATCTGTACCGGCATCACGTTGTTCATCAGCATGCCCACCGATCCGAGCGCGCCGAGCAGCGTTCCGGCGAGGGTATAGCTCGAGATGCGGCCGACGTTGTAGGCGAGATGCAGGGGCCATTGGCCCGAACGCTGCCCCGGCATCTGGACTGTCAGTGCGCTGACGATGCCCCCGCACATGCCGACGCAGTGGGCCCCGCCCAGCAGTCCGATCAGGAAGGCAGCGATGTATCCGGTCTCAGGCATGCATGCGATCGGACCCGCAGCAGGGCCACGGGTCCGAATGGGAGTGAGCGACGCTCAGATGACCTTGGAGTAGCGCGTTCGTTCGCGATCGGCGCGAATGTACTTGTCGAACACCATGGCAATGCCCCGCACCAGCAGCCTTCCCGGCGGGAGCACGCTGATCCACTGGTCGGTCACCTTGACGAGGCCGGCGGCTTCCATTTCCTTGAGATCCGCGATCTCTTCGGCGAAGTATTCGGCGAAGTCGACCAGGTGCGAAATCTGGATCGACTCGATCGAGATCTCGAAGTGGCACATGAGGGCCTGGATGATGGACCGGCGCAACAGGTCGTCGGAAGTGAGCTCGACCCCCCGCAGGATCGGCAGTTCATCCCGATCGAGGATGTCGTAGTACTCGTCCAGGGTCTTGACGTTCTGGGCATAGGACGGCCCGACCTTGCCGATAGCCGACACACCGAAGGCCAGCAGGTCGCACTCCGCATGGGTGGAGTAGCCCTGGAAATTCCGGTGCAGCCGCCCCTGCCGCTGGGCGATGGTCAGCTCGTCGTCCGGCTTGGCGAAGTGGTCCATGCCGATGAACACGTAGCCGGCGTCGGTCAGCTTGTCGATGGCCAGCGAAAGGATTTCCAGGCGCGCCTCCGGCACAGGAAGGTCGGCGTCGAGAATCCGCCGTTGCGGTTTGAACAGTGTC
>JAGRFX010000021.1 GCA_020445805.1 Rhodocyclaceae bacterium | reverse complement strand
CCGAGGGCTTCGAGACGACGGTCGACAAGCACCGCCTGTTCCATCTCAAGGAAGTCCGCTAGCCGCCGCCTCGCCCCCAGGCGAGCGGCACCCCGGGGAGGCGCCGACGGCGTCCCGGGGGACAACCCACTCTGAGGAAACCCTGCCATGAATATGTTGAGCAACAAGGAAGTCGGCTTTGCCGACCTGCTGAAGAACGGCCAGACGCTGAAGCAGTTCCGCGACGGCATCATCGAGCGCACCCAGGCCACCGGCTGCTACAACGGCCTGGAGACCCTGGCCTTCCGCGACGCCGACCCGATCCGCTACGAGAAGCTGTTCTCCAAGCTGCGCGGCGGTCTGGTGCATGCCCGCGAAACCGCCAAGAAGATCGCCGCCAGCCCCATCGTGGAGCAGGAGGGCGAGCTGTGCTTCACGCTCTACAACGCCGTGGGCGACTGCGTGCTGACCTCCACCGGGATCATCATCCACGTGGGCACGATGGGCGCCGCCATCAAGTACATGATCGAGAACAACTGGGAGGCCAACCCCGGCATCCATCCCGGCGACATGTTCACCAACAACGACTGCTCGATCGGCAATGTGCACCCCTGCGACATCGCCACCATCGTGCCGATCTTCTGGGAAAACCGGCTGATCGGCTGGGTCGGCGGCGTGACCCACGTGATCGACACCGGCTCGGTGACCCCCGGCTCCATGTCCACCGGCCAGACCCAGCGCTTCGGCGACGGCTACATGATCACCTGCCGCAAGACCGGCATCAACGACGAGCCCCTGCGCGACTGGCTGCACGAGAGCCAGCGCTCGGTGCGCACGCCCAAGTACTGGATCCTCGACGAGAAGACCCGCATCGCCGGCTGCCACATGATCCGCGAGCTGGTGGAGGAGGTGATCCGCGCCGACGGCATCGAGGCCTACGAGAAGTTCGCCTACGAGGTCATCGAGGAAGGCCGCCGCGGCCTGCAGAGCCGCATCAAGGCCATGACCATGCCGGGCAAGTACCGCAAGGTGGCCTTCGTGGACGTGCCCTACAAGCACGAGGACGTGCAGGTCTCCAACGCCTTCGCCAAGCTCGACTCGATCATGCACTCGCCCTGCGAGATGACGATCAAGGCCGACGGCAAGTGGCGGCTGGACTTCGAAGGCGCCAGCCGCTGGGGCTGGCATACCTTCAACGCCCACCAGGTGGCCTTCACCTCGGGCATCTGGGTCATGATGTGCCAGACCCTGGTGCCGACCCAGCGGATCAATGACGGCGCCTACTTCGCCACCGAGTTCCGCCTGCCCAAGGGCACCTGGTGCAACCCGGACGACCGCCGCACCGGCCACGCCTACGCCTGGCACTTCCTGGTCTCGGGCTGGGCGGCCCTGTGGCGTGGCCTGGGCCAGGCCTACTTCAGCCGCGGCTACCTGGAGGAGGTGAACGCCGGCAACGCCAACACCTCCAACTGGCTGCAGGGCGGCGGCATCAACCAGGACGGCGAGATCCACGCGGTCAACAGCTTCGAGGCCAGCTCCTGCGGCACCGGCGCCTGCGCGATCAAGGACGGCCTGAACCACGCCGCCGCGATCTGGAACCCGGAAGGCGACATGGGCGACATCGAGATCTGGGAGATGGCGGAGCCCCTCCTCTACCTGGGGCGCAACGTCAAGGCCAACTCGGGCGGCTACGGCAAGTATCGCGGCGGCTGCGGCTTCGAGACCTTGCGCATGGTGTGGAACGCCCAGGACTGGACCATGTTCTTCATGGGCAACGGCTTCATGAACAGCGACTGGGGCATGATGGGGGGCTACCCCTCGGCCACCGGCTACCGCTTTGAAGCCCACAAGACCGGCCTCGAGAACCGCATCGCGATCGGTGATTCCCTGCCCCTGGGCGGCGACCTGGACCCGACGCGGCCCGACTACGAGCGCCACCTGGACGCCACCGCCGTGGTCAAGCGCGACAAGCAGTGCATCACCACCGAAGACTGCTACGACAACCACGACCTGTACCTCAACTACCTGCGCGGCGGCCCCGGCTTCGGCGACCCGATCGACCGCGAGCCGAAGGCGATCGAGAACGACCTGAACCAGAAGTTCCTGCTGCCCGAGTACGCGCAGAAGGTCTATGGCGCGGTATTCACGCAGGACGCCAAGGGGGTCTATTCGGTCGACGCCGCCGGGACCCAGGCGCGCCGCGCCGAGATGCGCAAGGAGCGGCTCGCCCGCTCGGTTCCCGTGCAGGTGTGGATGAAGGAAGAGCGCGACCGCATCCTCAACAAGCACGCCTCGGTGCAGGTCCAGCACATGTTCGCCACCAGCTTCGCGCTGTCCGAGAAATTCACGCAGCAGTTCAAGGCCTTCTGGGACCTGCCGGCCGACTGGACGCTCGAGGAGTCGGAGCTCAACGTGCCGACCTACGGCTCGAAGCACCGCATGGACCTCTCGCTGCTGCCGGACGTGACCACCGTCGTCCAGGTCGAAGAGTGACCGCCGCGCAAACCCTCATCTGAATCAAGGAGCAAGACATGTCTTACACCAATGAACAGGTCGCCAACCTGGTCGAGGGCAAGCTCGACTGGGAAACCACCTTCCGCATGCTCTCGATGCCCAAGGACGGCAGCCGCTTCGAGCAGTACCTGACCGCCCTGCAGTCGCGGGTGAGCTTCAAGGACCGTATCGTGCTGCCCCTCGGCCCGCACCTCTACATCGTCCAGTCGGCGAAGAGCAAGCAATGGAAGACCATCTGCGACTGCGGCCACGCGTTCTGCGAC
This sequence comes from Rhodocyclaceae bacterium, assembly GCA_020445805.1. GTDB lineage: Bacteria > Pseudomonadota > Gammaproteobacteria > Burkholderiales > Rhodocyclaceae > Cognatazoarcus. The sequence continues at coordinate 28,850 of JAGRFX010000021.1, read as the reverse complement.
TACCGCGAGAACTGGAAGCTGCACGCCGCCATTCACGTCCGCGACACCGAAGAGTCGATGACCGAGGTGTATCCCAAGCTGATGGCGCCTGACACCCAGTGGCAGGTCTATCGCGAGTACCTGTGCCCGAGCTGCGGGACCCTGCACGACGTCGAGGCCCCGACCCCCTGGTATCCGGTGATCCACGACTTCGAGCCGGACATCGAGACCTTCTACAAGGACTGGGTCGGGCTGCCGGTGCCCGAAAAGGCCGCCTGAGCCGCCCCCCGGCACTGGGGTCACGGGTCCGACCGTCGGCCGGTCCCGTGACCCCAGGCAACACACCCTCTCTCCTCCTCCCCCGGCCGCCGCGCGGCGGTTCGGCCGGGGCTTTTTTTTCTGGCGGACCGGTGTCGGGCACCGCCGCCTGGGGACACATCGATGAACGAGATCCGTCTCGCGCGCGGCACCCGCTTCGAGGACACCGCGCTCCATGAGTACTTGCAGACCTATGGCTGCGCCGATCTGGCGCAGCTGCATCTTCGCGCGGTGGAGGATCCGCAGCGCTTCTGGGCCGAGGCGGAAGACGCCGTCGGCCTGCGCTGGACACGCCGCTACCGGACCGTGTGCGACCTCTCCGCCGGTCCCATGTGGCCGCGCTGGTTCGTGGGCGGCGAGATCGACCTCTTCGACAACCTGGTCGGGCACATCGCCCGCGAGGATCCCCAGCGTCCGGCGGTGACCTGGGAAGGCGAGGACGGCACAGTACGCCAGCTCGACTACCGGCAGCTCGACGCCGAGGCCCGGCGACTGGCAGCGGCGCTGTCGGCGCTGGGCATCCGCAGCGGCGACCGGATCGCCCTCTACCTGCCCATGGTGGTGGAGGCGGCGGTGGTGTTCCTGGCCGCGGCGCGCCTGGGCGCGATGGTGCTGCCGCTCTTTTCCGGCTACGGCGCCGACGCGGTCGCCGCCCGCCTGAGGGACAGCGAGGCGGCCGTGATGGTCTGTGCCGACGGCTACCTGCGGCGCGGGCGGTCGATCGCGATGCTGTCGGAAGCGCGTGCGGCGGCCGCCCTGGCCCCGGCCCTGACCGATCTCGTCGTGGTGCCGCGGCTGGGCACCCCCTGGTCGTCCAACCCCCACGGGCACTGGCGCGAGTGGGACTACCGAAGCCTGGTGGCCGCCCAGGAGCCCGGCACGGAAGGCGCCCCTCATCCAGCGGAGACGCCGCTGATGATCGTCTATACCTCGGGCACCACCGGCCGCCCCAAGGGGGTCGTGCATACCCACACCGGCTTTCCGCTGAAGGCCGCCCTCGACATGCTGATGGCCTTCGACCTCAAGCCCCGCGACCGCATCCTGTGGGTCACCGACATGGGCTGGATGATGGGACCGTGGCTGGTCTATGGCGGCCTGCTGCGGGGGGCGACGCTGGTCTTTTCGGAAGGCAACCCCGACCACCCGGCGCCGGATCGCATCTGGCAGCTCGTGGCGCGGCACCGGCTGACCCACCTGGGGCTCTCGCCCACCCTGGCCCGGCTGCTGATGGCCGCCGGCGAGGCCGGCCTGCCCAGGGCCGCCCAGCTCGACAGCCTGAGGGTCTTCGGCTCGACAGGCGAGCCCTGGAACGACGCGCCCTGGCGCTGGCTGTTCGACCGCGTGGGCGATGGCGAGCGCCCGATCATCAACTACTCGGGCGGCACCGAGATCGGTGGCGGCATCCTGACCTGCTTCGCGGGCCTGCCCCAGAAGCCCTGCGGCTTTGCCGGCCCGATACCCGGCATGCAGGTGGACGTGCTCGACACCGAGGGGGCATCCCTGATCGGTCCCGGCAGCCCCAACGAGGTGGGCGAGCTGGTCCTGCGCGCGCCCTGGCCGGGCATGGCCCACGGGTTCTGGCGCGATCCCGAACGCTACCTGGACACCTACTGGTCGCGCTGGGCCGGCACCTGGGTGCATGGGGACTGGGCGCGAGTGGACAGCGATGGCCACTGGTTCATCGACGGCCGCAGCGACGACACCCTCAAGATCGCCGGCAAGCGGGTCGGCCCGGCCGAATACGAGTCGGCCCTGGTGGATCATTCCTGGGTGGCCGAGGCGGTCGCCATCGGCGTGCCCGATGCGGTCAAGGGCGAGGTCGCCCACTGCTTCGTCACCCTCAGGCCCGCCGCCCGCGACGACGAAGACTGGCAGACGCGCGAGCGCACGCTCATCGCCCACGTGGCCGCCCGCCTCGGCAAACCCCTGGCCCCCGCCCGCGTTGTGCCGGTGGCGGCGCTGCCGCGCACCCGCAATGGCAAGATCCTGCGCCGCCTGGTCCGCGCGGTGTGGCTGGATCAGGCGCCGGGCGACCTGGGTTCCCTCGACAATCCGGGCGCCCTCGACGCCCTGCGCGACAGCCGCGAGCGCCTGCTCGTCCAGGGCTGACGCGTTCGACGCCATCCGGGCCACCGTCCGCCGCGCGCGGCGTGACGCAGACGCCCGTCCCCCGGGCCGCCCCGGCCCGATGCAGGTTGTTGCGGCGCCCGGGCACCGGACTTGCTAATCTGACGCCAGGGACACACCGCCGTGGCCCGCCGTGCACTGTCCCCCGGGGGCACACGGTCGCGCACCGCTGGCGGAACCATGACAACGCTGCGAAGCGGGGTGCGCACCATCGCATGGTCGCCTGCCCGAGCATTCGCACAGGAGGAGACCAGACCATGGCCGGACGATCGGACGACCAGCGTTTCTGCGAGCCGGGCAACGACACGGCCGTGATGTCGGCCTGGGAGCGCTTCGTGGATGGCAGCGGCCCTCCCGCGACGCCCTGCGCAGCCTCGTGGAAGGCTCCTGGAAGCGCTGCCGCGACCACAACGTGGATCCGGACAAGCTGATTGCCCCGGCGCCGGTGGCCGAATCGCGGCTCGAATCCCTGCGCAGCGGCCATACCGAGCTGCTGCTGGCCAGCGCCCCGGTCATGGCCTGCGCCCGCGATTTCCTGGCCGAGACCGGCACGATGATGGCGCTGGCCGATACCCACTGCACGATCCTCAGCGTCGAGGGCGACACCCGCACCCAGGACAGCGCCGCGCGTATCCACCTGATGCCCGGCGTGGCCTGGAGCGAGCGCCTGTGCGGCACCAACGCGATCGGCACGGCCCTGGCAGTGGGCGAGCCGGTGCAGATCCACTCCGCCGAGCACTACTGCGCCGGGATCAAGCGCTGGACGTGCACGGCCACCGTGATCCGCCATCCCACCGATGGCGAGATCCTCGGCGTGGTGGACGTGTCGGGCCTGTCCGAGACCTACAACCGCCAGAGCCTCGCGCTGGTCGTGACCACGGCCAACCGCATCGAGAGCCGCCTGAAGATGCGCGAGACCGACCTGCGCCTGCAACTGCTGGAGGCCACCCTGCCGCGCTGGAACTCCACCACCGACAGCGTCGTGCTGTTCGACCGCCGGGGCTTCCCCATCAAGGCCAACAGCCACGCCGCGGCGGCGCTCCAGTCGCTGGGCGCCGACCTGTGCCTGGCCCGCCCCCGGCGCATCCCGGCGCTCGCGCTGGACGGGGACGGGGCCAGCCTGCCCGCGTGGCTGCGACCCGAGTGGCTGGTGCCGGTGGAGGAACGGGGCGAACGCATCGGCACGCTGATGATCATGCCCCTGCCCTCCCTCGCCCGGATCGCCAAACCCCGCATCGAGGATCACAGCCAGGGCGCCAGCGACTTCGCCCACATCATCACCCGCGACCCCGGTCTCGGCGCGGTGATCCGCAAGGCCGCCCAGTTCGCGCGCTCGAAGGTGCCCGTCCTGCTGCTGGGTGAAACCGGCGTCGGCAAGGAGGAGTTCGCCCTCGGAATCCACCAGGCCAGTCCGTCGAGCGGCGGCCCCTTCGTGCCGCTCAACTGCGGGGGACTGTCACGGGAACTGCTCACCAGCGAACTCTTCGGCTATGTCGAGGGCGCCTTCACCGGCGCGCGGCGCGGCGGCGGCATCGGCAAGCTCGAGGCCGCCAATGGCGGCACGCTGTTCCTCGACGAGATCGGCGAGATGCCCCTGGACCTGCAGCCACACCTGCTGCGCGTACTGGAGAAGGGCGAGATCTACCGCCTGGGCGAGAACACCCCGCGCAAGGTGGACTTCCGCCTGGTGGCGGCCACCAACCGCGACCTGCGCGACGAGGTGGCCGAGGGCCGCTTCCGCATGGATCTCTACTATCGCATCGCGGTCACCTCGGTCCGGATACCCGCGCTGCGGGATCGCCAGAACGACATCCCACTGCTCGTCGATCACTTCCTCGAGGTGTTTGCCATGCGCCACGGCAGGGCCAGGCCCGACGTCCATCCCGCAGTGCTCAAACGCCTGGCGGCCTATGCCTGGCCCGGCAACGTGCGTGAGCTGCGCAACGTGGTCGAGAGCATGCTGCTGGTCTCGGACGGCGAGATCGTCCTGCCCGACGCGCTGCCGCCGGAGTTCGATGTCGGCATGGCTACCACGGGCGCCACAGCCCGGCCCCCGAAACCCGGGCAGTCGCTGGGCGAGCTCGAGGCCGAGCTCATCCGCAGCACCATCGCCACCACCGAAGGCAACCTGACGCTGGCCGCCCAGCACCTGTCGATCGCCAAGAGCACGCTCTACCAGAAGCTCAGGGATTACGGCCTGCACGACGAAGTCACGGCCCAGCGCAGCAAGAAGCTGCATCCCCACTAGGATCCGTGGACCTCGCCGCGCCGGCGAGGTCGGGCGGGCCGTGATCGGTGCCCATGCCGCTCCGGCATGAGGGCATGAGCCAACGGCATGCCGCCCCCCGGGCCCGCTCGCCACAATGCCGTCTCCACCCACGAGGAGGACGACGTGCCCGAACCCCGCCACCCAGCGCGCTCCGCGCGTGCAACCCCACTCAGGTCATCCCACCCCGCCGCTGTTCGTCCCTCCCCCAGGCGGCGCGGGGCCTGGCTGGATTCCGGCTGCGCCGCGACGGGTGCGAGCACCCCCGGTACGCGGGAACGGCGCCGTCCGTAGCGGCCATGGCCCGGCGCCGAACCCAAGCCGGGCCGCTTTCTTTCTACCCCCCCTTTTGGCCGACCGAGCACGCCATCCGCGCGCCCACGGCGAACCCTGACAGGAGTGATCTTCATGGCATCCACCCCGATGCGCGATTCCGCCGACGCCCGCGTGGGCGGTCTGTCCTACCTCGCCCCGCAGACCGCCGAACCCTGGGCCAGCTTCATCGAGCAGATCGAGCGCGTACGCCCCTACCTGGGTCCTCTCGAGCGCTGGATCGAGACCCTCAAGCACCCCAAGCGCACGCTGATCGTGGACGTGCCGATCGTGCGTGACGACGGCACCGTAGCCCACTACGAAGGCTACCGGGTGCAGCACAGCCTCTCCCGCGGGCCTGGCAAGGGGGGTATCCGCTTCCATCCGGCGGTCACGCTGAACGAGGTGATGGCGCTGGCCGGCTGGATGACCATCAAGAACGCGGCGGTGGGGCTGCCCTTCGGTGGCGCCAAGGGCGGCATCCGGATCGACCCGGCCACGGTCAGCAAGGGCGAGCTGCAGCGCATCACCCGCCGCTTCACCTCGGAGATCGGGGTCATCATCGGCCCCGACCGGGACATCCCGGCACCCGATGTGGGCACCAACGCCCTCACCATGGCGGTGATGATGGACACCTTCTCCATGAACCGCGGCGGCACCGCCACCGGCGTGGTGACCGGCAAGCCGATCGCGCTGGGGGGCAGCCTCGGGCGCCACGAAGCCACCGGCCGCGGGGTCTTCATCACCGCCCGCGAGGCCGCCCGGCACCTGCATGTGCCGGTGGAGGGCGCGCGGGTGGTGGTACAGGGCTTCGGCAATGTGGGCGGCATCGCAGCTCGGCTGTTCCACGAGGCCGGCGCCCGGGTGATCGCCATCGCCGACCACGCGGCCACCCTGCTGAACGAAGTCGGCATCGACATCCCCGCCGCCCTCGCCCATGTGGCGGCCGAGGGCAGCCTGGCCGGCTTCCCCGGCGCGGCGCCCATCGACATCGAGGACTTCTGGCAGCTCCCCTGCGACTTCCTGGTGCCGGCCGCCCTCGAGGGCCAGCTCACCGCCGAGCGGGCAGCCGGCGTGCGCGCCCGGCTGGTGGTCGAGGGCGCCAACGGCCCCACCACCCCGGCGGCCGACGACATCCTGCGCGACCGGGGCGTGATGGTGGTGCCCGATGTGCTCGCCAACGCCGGCGGCGTGACGGTTTCCTACTTCGAGTGGGTGCAGGACTTCTCGAGCTTCTTCTGGACCGAGGACGAGATCAACGACCGCCTCGAGCGCATCATGGTCAATGCCTTCAACGCCATCTGGCGGGTCGCCGAAGAGCACCAGGTGTCGCTGCGTACCGCGGCCTTCATCATCGCCTGCCACCGCGTGCTCGAGGCGCGGGCGGAACGGGGCCTCTATCCCTGAAACCTGCCGCGAGCGTGCCTGCGCCGTGCGCGGGCACGCCCGGAGCGGGCTCAGCCGGCCGTCGTCGCGCGGTCGGCCGGAATCCAGCGGGCCAGGGTCGCGAACATCTGCTCGGGCTCGACCGGCTTGGCGATGAAGTCGTCCATGCCGGCCGCAATGCAGGCCTGGCGGTCGTCCTCGAAGGCGTTGGCCGTCATGGCCAGCACCGGAATCCGCAGGCCGCGGCGGCGGATCTCGCGACAGGCCGCGAGCCCATCCATGACCGGCATCTGGAGGTCCATCAGCACCGCGTCGTAGTCGGCCCTGTCGAGCAGGTCGAGGGCCTCCCGGCCATGGCCGGCGATATCCACGTGCAGCCCGGCGATGCGCAGGTGCTCGGCGGCCACCACCTGGTTCACCAGGTTGTCCTCCACCAGCAGCAGTCGCGCCCCTTCGCGCACGCCGGCGCCCTCGTCCGGCGACTCGTCCTCCGTCGGCGCATCGGTCCGTCCGAGCTCGGCCTCGAACCAGAAGGTGCTGCCCCGCCCCGGGGCGCTGGTGACGCCGATGGACCCGCCCATCAGGCCCGCCAGCCGCTTGCTGATGGCGAGGCCGAGGCCGCTGCCGCCGTAGTTGCGCGTGGTCGCGGCCTCGGCCTGCTCGAAGGCATCGAAGATCCGCTGCTGGGCCGAGTGCGGAATGCCGATCCCGCTGTCCTCGACCTCGAAGCGCAGCCGGACGCAATCCTCACCAAGGCGCGACAGCGTGGCCCGCAGTTCCACATGGCCCTGGTCGGTGAACTTGATGGCGTTGCCGATGAAGTTGATCAGGATCTGCCCCAGGCGCAGCGGGTCGCCCACCAGGGTCAGCCCGGAGAGTTCCGGATCGATCCATTCGCGATATTCCAGGCCCTTGTCCCGCATGCGCTGGAGCGTGATCGAGCGGACGTGGTCGAGCACGCCGTCCAGTTTCAGCGGCGTCTGCTCGACCACCATCTGGCCGGCCTCGATCTTCGAAAGGTCGAGAATGTCGTCGATGATGCGCATCAGCAGCTTGGCCGCCGCGATGATGTGGTCGAGCCGCTCGAGCTGGGCGGGATCCTTGCCGTGGTGTCGCAGCAAGTGGGCGAAACCCAGGATCGCGTTCATGGGCGTCCGGATCTCGTGGGACATGTTGGCGAGGAAGATCGACTTGGCCTGGGAAGCCCGCTCGGCGGCTTCGGTGGACGCCCGCAAGGCCTCCTCGACCTGCTTCTCGCGCGTGATGTCCTCGTACATCCCGAACAGGCCGAAGACCTGGCCCGCGGCGTCGCGCAGGGGAACCTGGCTGGAGCGGACCCATTCCTCACCGCCGCCGGGCAGCGCGACCGAGGCCTCCACCCGGAGCTGCGGCTCACCGGTCTCGAGTACGCCGTGATCCCGGTCCAGCACCACGCGGCTTGCCGCCGGCCAGATCAGCGCCCCATCGGTCTCGCCGATCAGCTCCGCGGCCGACGCCCGGCCCGCATCCGCGGCCATCTGCTGATTGCCGCCCAGGAAGCGAAGCGCCGCGTCCTTCCAATAGACGCGCACGGGAATGGTGTCGATCACGGTGTTCAACATCCGGTTGAGGGCGTCGACCCGCAACTTTTCGTCTGCCAGACCGTTCCGGGCTGCCTCGAGTGAGCGCTGCTCTTCCTGCAGCTGCTCGTTGGCGCGCCGCTCGACGCGCACCATGTACGAGACCAGCAGGAAGATCCCCGTCGAGGCGCAGACCAGGTTGAGCAGCAGGAAGAAGCGCTGGACCAGCGCAGACAGGGGCTCGGCCCTCGAGGCCAGCCACGGGTCGAGCAACACCGAGACGCTGATCAGCACCCCATAGGCGGCGAGCCAGCCCCAGGCCTTTTCGCCGCTGCGCAGGATCAGCGCGGTCACGGGTGCAAAGATCGCCCACAGCATGACCATGCCGCCATTGTCGAAGCCGCCCAGCAGCCACTGAGTCAGGAAGGGGGCCACCAGTACCAGCGAGAGCAGAGCGCTTTCGTGACCGCGCACCTGACCGTCGCCCAGGAAGCGACGCAGGCTCCACCCGATGGCCAGGGCAAAGCAGAAGGGCACCGCGGCCGCGATCGGCCGTTCGAGCAGCACGAGCGCCAGGGCCCAGATGCAGGCCGCCGGGATCAGGATCAGGCTCGCCAGGGTCAGCGCCATCTTGCGGATGCGCAATCGGGCATCGTCGCCCACCCGCACGCCGCGTTCGATCAAGAGGTTTGCCCAGTGACTGGGCGGAAGCTTCAACACGTCATGGGCTCCGGGCGGACCGCCTCTCCGGCCATTCGGCGGTCGGTGGCACCATCCAGGGCCCCGCCTGCAGGATTTCAAAACCGGCTCGGGCTCTGCGGGCCCCCGCCGGTGTGCTGCGGTACATCAGCCGCAGCCCGGGCCTGCCCGGCCCACAGTCGCTGCAAGCGCCCCGCCGGTTCTGCAGGCAGCGCGACGCACCTGCGCCATTAACGGTAATCCGGGGGCCCCGCTTGACCCGTTGTCGCGCGATCGGGCTTCCTGGTCGGGCGCAGGGTCGTCACCGCATGAAACGCCCATCCAGGCCACGCCGGACGGCAAGCCGCGCGATCAGCGGCTGCGCAGCACCTCGGCGGCCAGCCGCTCCAGGTTCTGCTGGTTGGCCGTGGCCACGAAGCCGGCCAGGCGCTGGTAGTGCTCGGCGGTGTCGAAGGTCTGCTGCCAGCCGACCTCGGTGCCGTCGCCCCGCGGCTCCAGGGTGATGGTCAGGATGAAGTGGTGGCCGTTGAGGTGTTCGATCTCGAAGAGCCGGTCGGGGATCAGGCGCGCGAAGCGGCTTTCGTTGGGAAAGTCCTGGCCGTCCGGCCCGTGCATCGTCAGCTGCCAGCGCCCACCGGGCCGGAAGTCGAAGACATGGATGGTGTTCGTGAATCCGGCGGGCCCCCACCAGCGGGCCACCCGTTCGGGGTCGCTCATGGCGGCGAACACCTCGGGCGGGCTGGCCGCCAGGTGGGTACTGCGGATATCCGAGCGATCCTGTACCGGTTCCATGACGCGTTCCCCCAGGGCTTGTCGCGACGCCTTCGCCGCGACGGACGCGTGCAGCATACCGCAGCGCCTGCCGGTCGGTTGCTCACAGGCCCGGGACCACCGCATCGACGGGCACGATCTCGAGCACACCGCGCAGCCGGCTGCGCTGCACGATCAGGTCGGCCAGGGTCACCCCATCGAGCGACGTCAGGAAGGCATCGAGGGCCCTGGAAAAGGCCCCCTTCAGCCGACACCCCGACGACAGCAGGCAGCGGGAATCGCTTCCGAAGCACTCCACCAGTTCGAATCCCGGCTCCATCCGCCGGACCACCTCGCCCACGCCGATCGCCTCGGGTGCGCGCGCCAGGCGCAGGCCGCCGCCCTTGCCGCGCGTGCCCTCCACGAAGCCGTCGGTGACGAGCTGATTGACGATCTTCATCAGGTGGCTGCGCGAGATACCGAACCGGTCGGAGACCTCGCGCACGGTCACCCGTCGCTCGGTGCAGGCACCCAGGTAGATCAGCACGCGCAGCGCGAAGTCGGTGTGTTGGGTGATGTGCATGAAGCCCCTCCGCCAGTGGCCGGTGGTGATGGTCGCCACCCTAGCACCAAAAGATTCATTCTTGTTGACTCTTTTGAATGTGCACATAGAATGCATCTTATAGATCGCTCACCCCCGAGGAACCCGCCATGCGCCGCCACCCGGACTTCGTCTCCTTCTCCCGCGAACATCACGATCCCCTGCGCCTGGGCCGCCATCTCCTGGCCGGCGGTGGCCGCGAGGAACTCGCGCGCCTGATGCCGGCCATGCTGGCCCACTTCCGCGAAGAGGAGCGCAGCCTGCTGCCCCGCCTGGCCAGCCAGGGGGCACCGGAGCTGGCGGGCCGCCTGCTGCGCGAGCACGAAGCGCTCAGGGCGCTCTTCGAGTCCGCCCTACGGGGTGCGCACCTGGCCGAGGCCGGCCAGGCCCTGATCGATCACGTGCGCTTCGAGGAAAGGGTGCTGTTTCCGTTCCTCGAAGCGCAACTCGAGGCAGCCGAGCCATGAACGACCTCGCCATCGGCCATCGCACGCCCGCCGGCCCGACCGGCGCCCTCGCGCCCGAGGAAGACCTGAGCCCCCGGCAACGCGAATACCTGGCCCTCAACACGGGCCTCGCCCAGGCCTGGCCGCGCATCTTCCCCGGCTGCTGCGGCACCCGGGACACGGATCGCCCGGCCCGCGCTCTGGGCCCGTGGCCCCCACTCGCTCTCGCCCCCTACCCCCAGGAGTGATCATGCAAACCCGACCCCACGATGCCCGCCGCACCCTCGCCATCGGCCGCTGGACCATGGCCCTGGCGCTTGCCGCCCTCGCCGCCTCGGGCCTCGTCGCCTACGGCTTCGCCGAGCACTTCAGCCTGCCCGCGCAGATCGCCGCCCACCTGCTGATCCCGGTCGCAGCCGGACTGCTGAAGCTCGGCTACGTGGTCCGCCTGGCCTCCCACCACGCCCTCGGCAATTTCGCCGCCGGCTGACCAACACACAGGAGAACCCCATGGCCACCATCGCCCTGGCAGAACCCCAGGTCCGGCAAGCCGCGGACCGCCCCGGCTGGCAGGCCTTCCTGGCCATGGCCTTCCGCCCCTTCTACCTGGCCGCGGCCCTGTTCGGAGCCTCGGCCGTCATCGCCTGGGTGGCAGGCTTCGGCGGCAGCGCGGCCCTGCCGGGTGCGCTGTGGCATGGCCACGAGATGATCTGGGGCTACGCCGGGGCCGTCATCGTGGGCTTCCTGCTGACCGCGGTGGCCACCTGGACCGGGCAGCCACCCCTGTCCGGTCGGCCTCTCGCCGGTCTTTTCAGCCTGTGGATGGCGGCGCGCCTGGCCGCCGTGGGCGAGGTGGGCGCACCCTGGCTCACCGGCCTCTGCTCGGTGGGCTTCTTTCTCGCCGCCGCCGCAGCGCTGGCCGTGCCGATCTGGCGCAGCCGCAATCGCCGCAACAGCCTGGTTCCGCTGCTGCTGATCGCCTTCGGGCTTGCCGACGGGGGCTTTCTGCTCGCCGCCCATGGCGCGCTCGCGATCGATTCCCAGCGCCTGCTGATGACCGGTCTGGTGCTGGTGGCGGCCTTCATCACCGTCATCGGCCTGCGGGTCATCCCGTTCTTCGCCCATCGGGCGCTCCAGACACCCCAGATCACGCACCCCCGCTGGGCCGGGTGGGCAGCCCTCGCCGCCCCGCTGGTGCTGGCGGCCTGCGTGGCCACGCGTACGACGGAATCGATCGGCGCAGTCGCCGGGCTGGTCGGCATGCTGTTCAACCTGGTGTTGCTCGGCCGAAACCTGCGCCGCGGGGTGCTCCGCCAGCCCCTGCTGTGGGTCCTCTTCGCCGGCTACGCCCTGACCGCCCTGGGCCTGGGCCTTGCCGGCCTGGCGCTTGCCGGCCGGCCCGCCCTGCTGTCGGCAGCCATCCATCTGGTGGCCGTAGGCGGCATCGGCGTGCTGACCCTGGGCATGATGAGCCGCACGGCCCTGGGCCACACCGGGCGCCCCCTGCGCCTGCCGCCACCGATGGTGCCCGCGTTCCTGGCCATGCTGCTGGCCGCCGTGCTGCGCGTGGCTGCTGCCTGGCCGGGCGATGCACATCCGATGCTGCTGCCGGCAGCGGGCGGCGCCTTCGCCACGGCCCTGCTGCTCTTCGTCCTGCGCTGCGGCCGCTGGCTCATCTGCAGCCGCGCCGACGGCCTGCCCGGATAGCCTGCATGCGCATGGCGCGTCCGGGGGCGTAACCTTTGCCCCGCTGCCGGCATCCAATGGGCAAAGAGGACCGACAGGAGTGCCGCCATGAACACGACGATGCCAGGAACGACCCCGCAACCCGCCGACCAGGCCCTGGTGGCGCGCGTGATCGCCGGCGAGCCGGCCGCCCTCGAGCACCTGATGCGCGCCCACAACCGCCGCCTGTTCCGCACCGCGCGCAGCATCCTGCGGGACGATGCCGAGGCCGAGGATGCGGTGCAGGATGGCTACATCCAGGCCTATCGCGCGCTGCCCGGGTTCCGCGGCGAATCCAGCCTGTCCACCTGGCTGACCCGCATCGTGGCCAACCAGGCCCTGGCCCGCCTGCGTCGCCACGCCGCGGCGGCGAGCCGAACGGCGCCCGACGGGGTCGCCGAAGACCCCCCTGCGCCCGCAGCCGAGACCCCCGAAGCCATCGCCATGCGCGCCCAGCTGCGGCGGCTGATCGAATCGGCGGTCGATCACCTGCCCGACGGCGGCCGCGCGGTCTTCATGCTGCGCGTCGTCGAAGGGCTCGACGTGGCCGAAACCGCCCGCTGCCTCGACATGACCGAATCCGCCGTCAAGACCGCCCTGTCGCGGGCCCGTTCGCACCTGCGGGCGTCCATCGGTCGCGAGATCGGCGCCAGCGTGGACGAGTTCTTCGCCTTCGATGGCGCCCGCTGCGACCGGCTCGTGGCGGCGGTCCATCGCCGCCTTGGCCTCGCCCTGGCGCCGCCCGGCTGAGCCCGCGGGCCGACGCGCCCGCCCGACTTTCCCTGCCCGTTGTACCCCCCGGCGCCTCGTCCGCGATGCGCCAGGGCGCCCCTCGACCTGCACAAAGGAGACCGTCATGACCCACCCGATCCAAGCCCCGAACACCCCCTCGCCGGCGCCGCGCCGCCATTTCCTGGCCCAGGGCCTCCAGCTCTCCGCCGCCGCCGTGGCCCTGCTCGGCGGGCGCCATGCGCTCGCCGCCCGCCAGCCGTCCGACGTGGCCGCCGACGTGGCCATCCTGAACAGCGCGCTGGCCGCCGAACACCAGGCCATCGCGGCCTACCAGGCCGGCGCCGAGAGCGGCCTGCTGCGTGCGGCCACCCGCGACCTGGCGCTGAGCTTCCAGGGCCACCACAAGGCCCACGCCGCCCTCCTCGACAAGACCGTCGGCCAGTTCGGCGGCACACCGGCAGCCCCGTTGGCCCGCTATGCCTTCCCGCTCGACACCCTGCGCGCCGAGGCTGACGTGCTGCGCTTCGCTGCCGGCCTGGAACGCGACGCGGTCAGTGCGTACCTGGCGGCGGTGCCGCGCTTCGGCAACCGCGATCTGGCGGGCGCCGCCGCCAGCATCCTCGGCGACGAAGCCATGCACTGGGCCGTCCTGCGCCAGGCCCTCGGCGAGCCCCCCGTGCCCGCCGCCTTCGTGGGCTGAGGCTTCCCCCCGGAGCGCCCTTCCCGACCATGCAATGCCCAGGAGAACCGTCATGAGCATCCAGCCTGCCACCCTGCACGCCCGCCGAATCCTCGCCACCCTGCTGGGCCTGACCCTGGCCGCCTGCGGGGGATCCTCCGACGACGGCGCGGCGGAACGCACCGCCCGGCTCGAGGCCGGACGCCAGATCTTCCGCCACGACACCTTCGGCGACGAAGCCTTGTGGAGCGACACCCTGCGCATGCACGAGGTCATCGCTGCCGCGGTCGATCCGGCCACGGCCCTGGCGGTGGGCCTGAAGGTCGACCTCGACGCCCTGCCGGCCGAGCTCCAGACCGCGCTGGCCGCCGGCCAGGTGGACCTGACCAGCCCGGCCACCACCGTCGCGCTGATTCGGCTCGGTGCGGTGGTCGGCGTCGAAGGCAGCGTCGAATCGATCGACGGGGCCGAGCGCCTCACCCGCGTCGGCATCACCTGCGCGCTGTGTCACTCGACCGTGGACGATGCCTTCGCGCCCGGCATCGGCCACCGCCTCGACGGCTGGCCCAACCGGGACCTCGACCCGGGCGCCATCATCGCCCTGTCTCCCGCGCTCGACGGCGCCAGCCGGGCCATCTACGCCAGCTGGGGCAAGGGTCGCTTCGATCCGCGCTTCAATGTGGATGGCCTGAACGGACCCGTCCTGATCCCGCCGGCCTACGGGCTGTCCGGTGTCCATCGCGTGACCTACACCGGGGACGGCGACGAGGTCGCCTACTGGAACCGCTATGTGGCCGTGGTGGAGATGGGTGGCCAGGGCCGCTTCAGCGAACCCCGGCTCAATCTCGATCGACAGAACGGCAGCGAGGACCGGGTGTCGGACAAACTGGATGCGCTCCAGGCCTACCAGCTGTCGCTGGCCCCCCCATCGCCACCCGCCGGCAGCTTCGATCCGGTCGCGGCCGCCCGGGGTCAGCGCTTCTTCGAGGGCAAGGCCGGCTGCGCCGGCTGCCACACCGGTGAGCGGTTCACCGACGCCAACGTGCGCCTGCACCCGCCCTCGGACTCGGTCGCCGAGCCCGAGACACCCAGCTACGCGCGACGCTCGGCCACCGGCGCCTACCGCACCACGCCCCTGCGCGGCGCGTGGCAGCACCCGCCCTACTTCCACAACGGCGCCGCCGCCACCCTCGAGGACGTGGTCCGGCGCTACGACGCGAGGAACGGGCTGGCGCTCGACCAGGGCGAAGTGGCCGATCTGGTGCAGTACCTGAAGTCACTTTGAAACCCATGGCGCCCGACGGCGTCGGCCGGGCGGCGGACACGGCCGCCCGGCCATTCTGAACGGAGCGGAGCGATGAGCGTGACCCTGCGACGGGATCCGTCAGGGCGGCTGCGACACCGGGCCCGCATCGGCCGGCACACCCTGATCGTCGACGAACCCGAGGCGGCGGGCGGCGAGGACGCCGGCCCGAGCCCCCACGATCTCTACGATGCGGCGCTCGGCGCCTGCATGGCCCTGACCCTGGTGTGGTACGCCGGGCGCGAGGGCCTCGCGCTGACGGAGGTGGAGGTGCGCATCGATCGCGACGCCTCGGACGAGCGCAACGGCTGCTACCGTCTGCGTGCCACGATCCGGATGGCGGGGCGGCTCGGCGACGCAGACCGCCAGCGCCTGCTCGCCGTGGCCGCGCGTTGCCCGGTCCATCGGCTGATGACGCAGACACGGACCGAAATCGAGACCCTCATGGCCTGAGCGGTGGCCCGGCGCCACCCCCGCGTCGACGCTCAGCGCGGCAGGCGACCCGCATCCCCCACCAGCACGCCGAGCCCGGCCGGTGCGGGCGTGACACAGGGGCTGGCGCCCACCATCAGCGCCAGGGTCTCCAGCTCGGGCGGAAAGTAGAGCTTCAGGGCGCAGTGCAGGCGCCCCTCGGCCTCGTGTCGCATCAGCACCGCTGAGGCCTGTGCCTCCGGCCCGATCTGTTCGAAGAGCGCGCGCACCTGGTCGACGGCCTTGTCGGCAAAGAGCGCATCACCCAGGTCCAGTACAAACCAGCCGTCCATGGCCGTCTCCCTTTCCGGTCGCGGATATCTGTTCGACCGCCGTGCCCGTCAGCGTTCGCCATGCGGAGCCCGCGGGGCCGACAGGGCATCCGCCAGCGCACGCACCCCGGCAAGTGCCCCAGCCCCCGGTGCCAGGCACAGCAGCAGCCTGCGTCGCGCCCACGGATCCGCCAGGGGAACGATGCGCAGGGCCCGGCTGCGATGGCGCAGGGCCGCGCCCTCGGGCACCACCGCCACCCCCACGCCGGCCGCCACGAGCCGCGCCAGCGCACCGAAGCCTGCCAGGCGCACCCGGTGTCGCGGCGCCAGGCCGCTGCGCCGGGCCTGGGCGGCCAGGAAGCGGCTGAGGCCCGCCTCCCGCGGCAGGCCCACCAGCGCATGCGCCAACACCTCGCGGTAGGCGATGGACCGCTGTGTGCCGGGCAGACCGCCGCGCGGCACCAGCGCCACCAGCCGGTCCTCGCGCCACGGTCGCGCATCGAGGCCCGTGGTGTCCACGTAGTCGGCGACGATGGCGAGGTCGGCCACGCCACGTCGCAGGGCATCGAGGGCGGCGTCGCTGGGCAGCTCCTGCACGTCCACGTCGATCTGCGGGTTGCGCTGCAGAAACGCCGCCAGGGTGTCCGGCAGGGACTCGGACAGGGCCGCGGTGTTGCAGATCAGGCGCACCGTGCCATGCAGGCCCTGCCCGAAGCGCGCCAGTTCCACGTGCAGGGCCTCGAGCTCGGCCAGCACCCGGCGGGCATGGCGGGCCAGCGCCAGCCCCGCATCGGTCGGCCGGGCGCCGGCCTTCGACCGCTCCAGCAGGCGCGATCCGGTGACCGCCTCGAGGGCCTTCAGGCGACCGCTGGCCGCGGCCAGCGAGAGGTTCACCTGGGCCGCCGCGGCGGTGATGGTGCCGTGCTCGACCACCGCCGAGAACAGGTGCAGGTCGAACGGATCGATACGGTAGTCGGCCGTGCGGCGGGGCGAATCGGGCATCGCGCATCCTTCGGAATTGCTGAAGGATAGATCCGGATCATCCGGATGGACAGGCCCCGCGACGCCCCACACCATGCCGCCATGGATGTCACCCACATCGCCTTCGTCACCCTGGTCTTCGCCGCCGCCGGCGGCGTCAAGGGCATCACCGGCATGGGCCTGCCGACGGTCGCGGTCAGCCTGCTCGGCCTGTGGATGCCGCCGGCCCAGGCGGCGGCCCTGCTGGTGCTGCCGGCCCTGGCCACCAACCTGGCCCAGTGCCGCGGCCCCCACCTGCGGACGGTTGCCGCGCGACTGTGGCCGGGCTGGGTGGCCCTGGCGGTGGCGACGGTGCTGGCGCCGGGGCTGGGTGACGGCGATAGCCACGCCTCTGCCCGCGGGCTGGGCGCCGTGCTGGTGGCCTACGGGCTTTGGGGCCTGGCACGGCCGACCCTGCCGGACCTCTCGAGGCAAGGCCCCTGGCTGGCCGTGGCAGCCGGTGCCGCCACCGGGCTCGTGACCGCGCTCACCGCCGTCTTCGTCCTGCCCTGGGTGGCCTACCTGCAGACCCAGCGACTGGACCGGGATGCCCTGGTACAGGCGCTCGGCCTGTCCTTCACCGTGGCCACCCTGGCCCTGGCCTTGCGCCTCCGGCTGTCAGCCAGCACCGTGGCCTGGACCGCAAGCGACGGGCTGGCCCTGGTGGCGGCGCTGGGCGGAGCGTTCGCCGGGCTGGGGCTCGGCGCCCGGCTGCGCAGACGGCTGGCAGGTGCGGTCTTCCAGCGCGCCCTGTTCCTGGTTTTCGTGGTCCTGGGACTCGCCAGCCTGTTGCGCGGCGGCTGATCGCCCGGCGCTGAGTCCCGGCGGTCGCCCCCCCGACGGCGAGTCTCAATCGGCTCGCCCACGCGCTGACGGGCGCACGCGTCGCTGATCCGTGCCCCAACGCTTCTCCAGGGCGCCATCCGCCGCTGCCTGAAGCAGCTTCCGGAAGCTCGGACATTCCACGTGGTGGGGCGCCGGGCATGCCGCGGCATGTCGGAGGCCGCGGCTCATGGCCTTCAGGCGCCTGATGGTGGCATCGATCTCGTCCGCCTTGTCCAGCAGCAGCTGGCGATCCACGTTCGGGGGCCCATGGGGCGAGAGCATCGCGCGGATGTCCTCGAGGGAGAGGCCCGCGGCCTGGCCCAGGGCAATCAGTGCCAGCTGGTTCAGGACATCGGGCCCGAAACGGCGCCGTTCACCCTTGGCGCCCACCGAGTGGAGCAGGCCTTTCTGCGCATAGAAGCGCAGGGTCGACGACGGGATGCCCGTGCGTCTGCTGACCTCCGAAATATCCACGACAGCCCTCTTGACTTGAAGTTGACTTCAACTTCTACAGTGCGCTCATGCCGTATTCACGTCAATCACAGAGGAGCCTGTCATGGAAATCATTCAAGCAACGCCGCGCATCATCCTGGTCGGCATGGGTGCCACACTGGTGATGGACCTGTGGCTGATGGTCCTGCGCCACCACGGGATACCGACCCAGCCCATCGGCCTGATCGGCCGCTGGGTCGGCCACCTGCTGCGCGGCCGGGCGATCCATCCGGCCATTGCGAGCGCCACGCCCATTGCCCACGAGGTCCTGCTCGGCTGGGCTGCTCACTACGCCCTTGGCGTCGCATTCGCGCTGCTGCTCGTCGCGCTCTCGGGCGCCCGGTGGCTTTCGGCACCGACGCTGTCAGAAGCACTCGTTCTGGGCGTGGGGACGGTCGCCGTCCCCTTCCTCGTAACCCAGCCGGCCATGGGTTCGGGCATCGCCGCCTCCAGGACCGCGGCCCCCATGAAGAACCGCCTGCGCGCCGTCGCCAACCACGCCGTCTTCGGCCTCGGCCTCTATCTCTCGGCCAGCTTACTGGCCTGATCCGCTCGCAGATGACGCCCTTCGGTCGTCAGGCAGCCGCCCAACGCCCCGACACCCCACGCCAACACCAACACCAGGAACCGTGCCGCCATGAAATCCATCGCCGTCATCTACCACAGTGCCCACGGGCACACCGCGCACATCGCTGCCCATGTCGTGGAGGGCGCCCGCTCCGTGCCCGCCATCGACGTCCAGGGGCTCCGCGCCGAAAACGTCGCGGCGCAGCCGGAGCGCCTGCTCGCCTTCAATGCGCTGGTCTTCGGCTCGCCCACCTACCTGGGCGGCGTCTCCGGAACCTTCAAATCATTCATGGACACCACAGGCGGCCTGTGGCGCCGCCAGCAACTGGCGGGCAAGCTCGCCGCGGGCTTCACAGTGTCGTCGCTGCCAGCGGGCGACAAGCAATCGACACTGATCTCGCTATTCACCTTCTGCATGCAGCACGGGATGATCTGGGTCGGGAATCCGATCCTGCCGGAGCAGCATCAGGGCGTGCCCTACGAGGAGGCGGCCAACCGCCTGGGATCGTGGACCGGCCTGATGGCCCAGGCGGGCCACGCTTCCCCGGCCGATGCCTTCGCGCCAGGCGATGTGAAGACCGCCCGCCTGTTCGGTCGCCACGTCGCGCAAACCCTGAACCGGCTGGCCGCACGGCCCCAGGAGGCGCTGCCATGATCCCGCGGCGCTACGCCCCACTGCTGTTCAGCCTGATCCTCTCCGGTCAGATGTCGCTGCTGGTGTCCGGCGTTGCCACGCTGCGAGTGACCGGCCCAGACGGGGCGTTTGCGGCGCTGTGGTTCTCGGCGTGGCTGACCGCCTGGACGATTGCCTTTCCAGCGGTCATGCTGGCGGCCCCGCTCACCCGGCACATTGTCAATCTGCTGCTCCGCGATGGCTGAGGGCAGTGCCCCGCCATGCATGCGCAGCCCGCATGCATGGCATACCGATAAGTCGTTTGTGCAGGCCGTCCTCCGCGCGTTCAATGCGTGAACCGCATACACAAAGGGAGACGACTCCATGAACGAGCGCGCCGATTCCGCCCTTCCCCGCCCCTTCCCGCCCTGGCTCATCGTGCTGGCCGGCGGCCTCGTCATGGGCCTGGCCCTGGGGGTACGCCACAGCCAGGGGATCTTCCTGGTGCCCATCACAATGGCCCACGCGTGGTCGCGGGAGAGCTTTGCCCTCGCCATCGCCGTGCAGAACCTGGTGTGGGGCCTGGCCCAGCCCTTCACCGGCATGGTCGCCGACCGCTACGGCTCGGGCCGGGTCATCGTCTGCGGCTTGCTGCTGTATGCCGCCGGGCTCGCCCTGATGGCCCAGGCCACGACCCCTGTCACCTTCACGCTGACCGCCGGCGTGTGCATCGGCGTGGCCCTCTCGGGCACCTCCTTCGGCGTGGTGTATGGCGCCCTGAGCCGCATCTTCCCGCCCGAGCGGCGGGCCTGGGCGCTGGGTGTCTCGGGCGCCATCGGCGGGCTCGGCCAGTTCCTGCTGGTGCCCGCTACCCAGTCCCTGATCTCCGGCCTCGGCTGGGCCGGCGCCCTAGTGGCCCTGGCCTTTGCCTGCGCCCTGCTGCTGCCCTGCGCCCTGCCGGTGCGCGAACACCGCTCGGCCACCCCGGGCCAGCCCCCCCAGCAGAGCCTGGGGGCGGCCCTGCGCGAGGCTTTCCGTCATCGCGGATTCTGGCTGCTGAACCTGGGCTTCCTGGCCTGCGGCTTCCAGCTGGCCTTCATCGCCACCCACCTGCCCGCGTACCTGACGGACCAGGGCCTGTCCGCCAACCACGCGGTGGCGGGGCTGGCCATCATCGCCCTGTCCAACGTGGTCGGCATCTACTGCTGCGGCCATCTGGGCGGACTGTACCGCCGCAAGTACCTGCTCTCGGGCCTGTACCTGATCCGCGCCGCGGCCATGGCCCTGTTCGTGCTCCTGCCCCTGAGCCCAGCCAGCCTCTACCTGTTCTGCGCCGTGATGGGCTTCCTGTGGCTCGGCACCGTGCCGCTCACCAACGGCCTGCTCGCCCAGATCTTCGGGGTCCGCTACCTCACCACCCTGTTCGGCTTCGTCTTCCTGGGGCACCAGGTCGGCTCCTTCCTGGGCGTGTGGCTGGGCGGCGCGCTGTTCGACGTCACCGGCTCCTATGACCTGATCTGGACCCTGGGAATTGCCCTGGGCCTAGTCTCTGCCCTGCTGCACGCCCCGGTGGACGACCGCGAACTGGTCCGCCCCGCGACTGCCACGGCATGAAGCGCGCCCGCGCCCTCCTGGCCGCTGCCCTCCTGGCGGCGGCCGCGCTTGGCTTCAAGGGCTGGACCGCCCCGGACCAGGTCCTGAGCTTTGCCTCCGGGGCCTGGTTCTGCCGCTGAGCGGGGAGCTTGTGCGCGGAAAGGCTCGCTGAGCCGCCTGGCGCGAAGACCGCAGGTTCGATGCCCTTGCGGATGTCCAGCCTTTCGACCCCGGCGCGCAGGCCCCGGCGAACCCTGCGACGGATGCGCGCTGAGGAAGCGTGGCGAACAGCGCACCCAAGAATTCACAGTTGCGCCACAAGTCGACCCGGGCGCGGCATTCAAATACGGCCCATCCCTTCAATGCAGAGGCGCTTGTGCAGGGCAGCCCCGGTCTCAAGGGGGCTACCGCGAAGACGGCCCTGCGGCACGATGCGCCGCGGCTGTCCTCCGACCCGCGGTCGAGCAGCCGAGCACGTTGATGCCAGGTGGACCACATCTGATGAACGCGAAAGTCCAGCCCGATCCCATGCCCGCCGACGCGGCCAGCTGTGGCACGCCGTCATCGACGGTCGTGGACGAGGCGCCTGCCCCCCCGGCGCTTCCCCCTGAGCCTCCCGGGTGGAAGCCATGGATTGTCGGATTCGCCACCAGCCTGGCCGTTCTGCTCCTCGGTGGCGCAGGACTGGCGTGGAAGCACCAGCACGAAGCGCGCGTGCTGGCAGCGGATGCGGCCCAGTCGACCGCGTTCAAGGCCCAGGCGCTGGAGAGGGTCCTCGAGCGCGCGGAGCTGATCGCGCGAGCGCTGGCGCAGCAGGAAGACGTGACATTGTCGGATCCGGCTTCGTTCGATACGGTGGCCCATCGCTTCACGCCGTTCATGGCCAACGATGTGACCCTGCAGTGGGCGCCCCGGGGGGTCATGCGCAACATCTATCCACTGCAGGGCAGCGAGGGTGCCATCGGACTCGACCTGCTCAACGATCCACGACGGAGAGATGCCTACTATTAACCCGGCAATCAAATACGTGCTTTACAGGGCATAGCGGACCGCTTCATGAGTGAAATAGGACCGAACGCGTTCTGGCATGGCGGCGATTCTTTCCATGGCGGTTCGAGCCTTGGAGATCAGTGCGTTTGCCGTGCGAGCGATCGGCCCAGAGCGGATGGTGGTCTTGAGATCGCGGTTCAGGTACTCGTCGGGATTGAGTTCGGGTGAGTAAGAAGGCAGGTAAAAGACTTCGATCCGTTCGCGGTTCTCGGCGAGCCACTCCTTGACTAGGTTTGCGTGATGGACGCGCAGGTTGTCGACGATCAGGAAGACCTTTCGATCCGCGTCTTTCACCAGATCGGTCATGAAGGCGATGAACCGGTCGGTATCCAGCGCGCCGTCGAAGAAGGTGAAGCGCACCAGCCCCTGGTTGGTGATCGCCGAAATCATCGTCGTCGCTGCGTGGCGGCCCGCCGGCAGTCGAAGCTCAGGCGTCAGTCCGGCAGGCGAATAGCCGCGAACCCAATGCGCATCCTGCCGAATCGCGGTCTCGTCGCCCCAGTAGATCTCGGCGCCTTCGGCCTTGGCGCGTGCCGCGATCGCCGGGTACTCCACCTCCATCCACTCGCGCAGCCGCGCCGGGCATTGCTCGATCGCCTTCTTGACCGGGCGCTGAGGCGTGAAACCCCAGCGCAGCAGGTACTCGCCAACGGTACGAATGGGCATGTCAATGCCGAACAGGTGCTTGACGGCCATCATCACAGCTCGTCGGTTCCACAGAGCGAACTCCAGCTTCAACTGTGCCGGGTTGGAGCCGATGATCGCCAAGCGAAGTTGCTGTTCCTGGACCAATGTGAGCGAGCGACCCGAGCCGTGCTTGCGCCCGCGCTGACCGCCCTTGATGGCCGAGTCCAAGCCAGCCTCGTTGGCGCGTTTCGCCCACTTCAGGCACGTGCCCACATGCACGCCACACACCTCAGCAATGTGCTCCCACGTGTAACCCTGCTGGCGCAGGGAGAGGGCCTGTCGGCGGATGTGCTCAAGCACATCCTTCGGAAGCTGTCTGGCGTCGTTCTTTCGCATGCCAGAATTATAGCGTCAACTAATTAGTTGCCGGGTTAATAACCTCAAGGGCAAGGAACCGTTGCCCGGACTGCGATACTGCATTGCGCTTCGGGGCATTTTTCCCAACCGGGATTAGCCGGCTAGTCTTTTCCCGGGAGAATTCCTGCCGGTCCAGGGGGAATGGCGACCGTGGGCCCGAAAGGCCCAGCCAGGTGGTTGGGCTTTCCTGCGGCCACGGCTCTGGGGCGACTCCCGGGCCTCCGGGAGCATTCCGTTCTTCAGCGACTGCCTTCGTCACCCGACGACTGCGCCATTGGGGTGTGTCCTCTCAAAGGCCGGAACGGTAGGTCTCGGCAAATCTCTTCAAAGGGTCGCCAATGCCGAACTGCCAACCCCAATCTGGCAGATGCGTCGCACTCTTTGATCCATGAACCGCCCGCGAGAATGCCCATTCCATCGGTGCTGGCTGCCTCTCGCCCCTGGTTCACGGGTAACCGACGATCAGTGTATTGGCCGACCGTCCCATGTTCGCCAAACAAGCCCCCCCGGCACTCCGCGACCCCTCCGCCGTGTCCTGGTGCGCTTTCCATCACTTCAATTCATGCACAGGAGCGGGAACATGGTCAGCCTTAGCCTCACTCACGGCATCCTGGCTCGGCGCTCGAGGTCAGGATCATGGGCGATCGTCCCCGCAGAGCCGCCGATTGACCAGCGGAGCCCCGCATGCCCGTTCAGGTGCGCCAAAATCCGGGTCCCTGGGAACTAAGCACTGCGCTGCGGGTCTTCCCGACACCGATCATTCGGGACCTTGTGGAGCGGCGCGTCATTTGCGCTGCTCATGGAGAAAGAGATGGGCATTTCATCGGTCAGCGGCGCGCTGAACAGTCAATTGTCGGCCATGGCGCAGACGAGCTCGGCGCAGGCCTCGGAGCGCACCGAGGTCCGCGAGAATGACGGCGACCGCGACGATGTGTCGCGCACCAGCCAGGCGCGGGCGCCACAACCGACGACGACCCTGAATGGTCAGGTGATCGGCCAGATCATCAACGTTCAGGCCTGACGGACGGGCGGGCACGCGCGTTCGCCCGCCCGGCCTGTATTCATGGACGGTCGGCAGGCGGGGCGAGGATGGATTGCGGTCCTTCGGGGCGGCGCAACCCTTCACTCCTGGGGCTGCAGGAGGACACGTGGGCTGCCCGCGGCAGATCCCCTTGCCCCGCAGCAGACGCCGCCGACATCTACAGATGGGCGCCCCGCTTCTCTCCAAGGATGTGCGCCATCGGCCCTCCGCCGGACGGCGACTCGGGACATGCCGCAAACGTCAGTTGGCACCGTCACTCAGCACTTCAGCCGCCACATCGCGTCGTGGGCGGCACGCTTTCGCGCCCGCAGCCGATCCATGGTGTATGCCGGACCGCCAGCACGCTCCTGTGCCTCGATGGCGCGCAGTTCCTGCTTCAGGTCCCGGCACTGGCGCTCCGTGTCGGGCTGGGGCGGTGGTCGCCGCGGCTTGGGCGGCGCCTTTGCGATGACGGCGACAGACGGGGAGCGCCTCGGCTGCTGGGTGACCCTCCGTTTGACTGGCGCCTGGGGTGCCACCGAACTGAGCGTTCCGCTGGAGATCACGGCGGCTCGCTCCCCCTGTCCGCAGGGGACATCCTGATAGCTCACCTTGCTGGCCCCCTCGCAGCGGTAGGTGGCTCGCGCGGGGGCCCGAGGCGCCGCTGCAGTCTTCGCGACCGGCGGCGCGGGCCGAGGTGCCACCGGATACGCGATCGCGTTGCGCGAGGGCGAGGGCGAGGTGCTGCGTTCGATCGGCGAATCGTCCGGCATGGGCTGTCGCTGCTGAAACTCGTGCCAAAGATAGCCACCCAGGAGCGCGGACAGGCAGGACCCGATGAGCAGCGCTCGAACCATTGGTGAGGACATGGGCAGATGCAGTCTGGCAGATGAAGCCATTCAGCATATTCGACACATGCCAATCGAGACTGTGACACCTGCCCGCCCCGCCAACACCCAGGCTGCCCATCACCGCCGCGCGGCACGGGGCCGCGACTGCGGGTACGCTGATGGCTCGCGAGCATCCGGCCCGGACGAGGAAGGCGTCGATCCGGTATCACACTCACGACACTGGAGAAGCACTTCCCCGGTGGCTGCACGGGAAGTCCCGAGCCACACCGTCGGCCTACAGAGACCATGAACACGCATCGTACGGAATCGTTCAGGCGCCTGGGCATCGTCGCCCTCGTTCTGCTGGTCACCCTGTGCAGCTGGTATAGCCCGATCACGGACAGGGCCGAATCGAGCGTCAACGCCGGGTTGCAGCGATCGCTGCTCAGCTTTGCCTCGGCCCGCGCCCTCAATGGCGCCATCTCCGCCGTCCAGGGTACCGAGGTCAGTGTCCAGCCACTCGGCGTCGGCATGACCCTGTCGGTCGGCGAGGTGCTGGATCCGGTGAATGACCTGGTCGAGTCGTTTTCATCGGTGATGCTGATGAGCAGCGTGGCCTTCGGTATCGAGAAGCTGCTCCTGGCGCTGGGCTCGGGCCCCCTCATCTCGGCGCTCGTCACGGCCCTGGCCCTGGCCTGGGTGCTCCGTTTCGTCCATGACGCCGCCCCACCGCTGCTGACGCGGCTCCTGCTGGCGGCTGTCTTCCTCCGCTTCGTCATGCCCGTCACGCTGATCGGCAGCGACTATGTCTTCCAGCATTCGCTTCGGGAAACCTATGAGGAAGGCGCGGCCACCCTGGATTCGACCACGGCGCAGGTCCGGGCCTTCGATGCGGAGGTGCGTGGCCAGGCCGAAGACCCCGGGCAGGCCACGTCGCAATCAGACGAAACGCAAAGCAGAGCGCCGACTGAGCCCGCCTCGACGACACCCGCCGGTGGGGATGGCGCCGCCGGGCATTCACAAGGCTTTCTGGCCTGGGCCGAGTCGCTGTGGCGGCCGGGCGGCGAGGGGATCCCGGCCAAAGACCCGCAAGCCGATCCAGGCGGATCCGGGTCGGCAGCGCCCTCTGCCGCGGCCCGCATTCCTGGGCAAGGTGCCACCTCGCAGGCGCCCGACCATGGCGCCAGGCCCGAGGCAGACGCCGAGGGCACCGGTTCGACCATCGGCACGTGGACCCGCCAGACAATCGCGGCCGGCCAGTCCGGCATACAGCACCTGAAGGATGCCGCCGCCAGCGTATTCGCCGGACTGGAAACCGACTTCCGGCGGCAGTACGACGCGCTCGCCGCGGCGGCCGATCGGGCCGCCCAGCGGATGATCAACCTGATCGTGGTGTTCCTGATGCAGACGATCGTCGTTCCCCTGATCCTCCTGTGGGGGCTTTACCGCCTGCTGCCCGGCCTCCCGATCCGCCCGATTTGGTCGCGATAGCGGTCAAAAGTCCCGGTGGGCGAGCGGCGGTGAAACCCGGCGGCAGCGGGCGAGCGATAATGGGTGTGCAAGGCAATCCGGCTACGGGGTCTGACACATGACGGACCAGGCAACACCCACCTACATCTTCCTGGATTTCGACGGCGTGCTCCGGCGCAACACGTCAAAGCCGCAGGTGCTCGACGAGAGCTGCCTTCATTGCCTGATCCTCGGGCTCGGGCCGGTCGACGAACCGCGGATCGTCGTGTCCTCCACCTGGCGGCTCGGCATGCCGCTGGCCGAGATCACGGCACGCCTCCCCGAGCCCCTGTCCGGGATGGTCTGCGGGATCACACCCGAAGTCGGCGACGCGCGGGTTTACCAGCGCTTTGCCGAGATCCACGCCTACTGCACCAAGAAGGGCATTGCCACGGACGAGTGGATTGCCATCGATGATTCCGCCGAGCTGTACCCACCGGGCACGCGCCTGGTGCTCACCGATCCCGCCAGGGGCTTCGACCAGGCGTCGATCGTTCAGCTGTGGAACCTGCTGGACATCGCCTAGGGACGGCCAAATGTTCGTCCGGGCTGACACCCGGCCCCTCAGGACAGAAAATCGCGAATCGCTTCCACGACTGCCTCGGGCGCCGTCACGTGGGGGAGATGGCCGCTGGCCTCGATGACCCGCAACACGCTGCCCGGGATCTGGCCCTGCATGTACTCGGCAACCGGGAGCGGTACGAAGGCGTCTGCTGCCGACTGCAGCAGCAAGGTGGGCACCGCCACCTGATGAAGGTCCTTTCGCCGATCGCCCTGCAGAACGGCACAGAGCGTCGTCAGCATCATGTCGGGGGGCGTCTTCAGCATCACTTCGGCGAATCGGCCGGCAAAGCGGCTGTTCTCGTCGCCGGTCATCAAGGCGGCGATGTGCTGTACCGCCGATGCATAGTCGGACGACAGGGCACCATACACGGCGTCGATATCGGCCCGGGTGAATCCGCCGCGATAGTCCCCGTCATCCATGTAGCGGGGCGAGCTGCCGATCATGACCAGCCGGTGAAAGAACCGCGGTCGCTTCAGGGCCGCCAGCAGCGACGCCATGCCACCCACCGAGTGCCCCACCAGGCTGACCCGCCCCTCAGGGACAGCGGCGTCGACAATCGCCAGCAGGTCCGAGGCATAGCCCGACACGTTGAGATAGCGCGCCTGATTGGCGCGAAAATAGGTCTGATTGCAGGGCGCTGCGCCGGCATTGTCGTAGGTCAGGGTACGGAAATCGCGGCCAAGTGCATGGGCCACCCCGTCCCAGAC
Organism: Rhodocyclaceae bacterium; assembly: GCA_020445805.1. Taxonomy (GTDB): domain Bacteria; phylum Pseudomonadota; class Gammaproteobacteria; order Burkholderiales; family Rhodocyclaceae; genus Cognatazoarcus. The sequence goes on along the minus strand of JAGRFX010000021.1, from coordinate 1,389 downwards.
GCTCTGATCCGTACCCAGGCCATGGGTGAAGACCAGCACGTCCGGCGCCTCGCTGCACCCGGCGAGGCGCACCCGATGGCGGTCGAAAATGTCCTGATTCATGTCATTGCGTGCGGCAGTTCGGTCCTGAACACTCTGGCTGCGTCGCTGCGAAACCGCCCGGAGCATCACCCTCCAATCCTATTTTTCAGGGTCAGCCAATGCAAGGCATGTGCGGCCTCGCGCCAGCCCGATCGGGGCCTTGTTGCCCGCCGACCACGCCGCCATAATCCGCGCTCTTCCCTGTCGCCCCTGCCATGACCACCCTCGCCCCGCTCCATCGCGCCATCGACGATCGCGTCGCCCGGATCCGCCAGTCGCAGACGGAATGGCCCTGCGCGAAGGGGTGCGACCGCTGCTGCCGCAGCCTGGCCGACCTGCCCCGCCTCACACCGTCGGAGTGGACACTGCTGAAGTCGGGCCTCGAGGCCTTGCCACCGGCCACCCAGAGCACCCTGCGCGAACGGGTCCGCACGATGACCCGCGGAACGGCGGGCTACGTCTGCCCCCTGCTCGACACCGACCTGGGCATCTGCCCGGTCTATGCCCAGCGCCCGGTGGCCTGCCGCACCTATGGCTACTACGTGGAGCGGGACAAGGGCCTTTACTGCGAAACCATCCAGGCCCGCGTCGACGGGGGCGACCTGGACGACGTGATCTGGGGCAACCAGGCGGCCGTCGAGGGGCAGCTGAAGGCCGACGGCGAGGCGCTGCCCCTGCCCGTCTGGTTCGACACCCTGGGCTGAGGCCCGCCCCGAGCGAAACGGAGCACCCTGCCCGTCGCGCCCTGCCCGCCCTAATGATGAAGGTCCTTCAGCCCAGGGGCGCCAACGGAAAGTGGCAGCGCACCCGATGCCCGTCACCCCGATCGGACACGACCGGGTAGCGTTCCGCGCAGATCGCCTCGGCCCGCGGACAGCGGGGGTGGAAATGGCAGCCCGCCGGCGGCCGGATCGGCGAGGGCAGCTCGCCGCCGATGGCCTGGTAGCCGGACTCGCCGGGAGCGGCTTCGATGCGGGGCACCGCGTCGAGCAGGGCCCGGGTGTAGGGGTGGGCGCAGCGCTTCAGGACCTGCGCTGCGCTCCCGGACTCGACGATCCGCCCCAGGTACATCACCGCCACGTCATGGGCCAGATAGTCCACCACGGCCAGGTTGTGGGTGATGAACAGGTAGGCCAGCCCCAGCTCGCGCTGGAGTTCCCGCAGCAGGTTGAGGATCTGCGCCTGCACCGACACGTCCAGCGCGCTGGTGGGCTCGTCACAGACCACCAGCCGCGGCGACACGGCCAGCGCACGGGCAATGGCCACCCGCTGGCGCTGGCCGCCCGAAAAGGCGTGGGGATAGCGGTC
>JAGRFX010000228.1 GCA_020445805.1 Rhodocyclaceae bacterium | reverse complement strand
GGCCGCCGACGAGCAGGTGCCCGGTCCGGACCTGGACCTCGCCGAACATCAGCGAGCCGTAGACCCAGCCGCGCTCGACCAGGTCGGAGATCTGTTCGGACAGGTCCGAGATCGAGGTGGAGCCCCGCGGCAGCTGATCGAGGGCAGCCGTGATGTCCGAGGCCAGGCGCGAGGGATTCACCTCGTAGTGCTGGAGGATGCGGTGGAGGTCGGAGTCCTGGTTGTTCACGATCTGCTGGATCCAGTGGACCAGCTCCACATACGGGTTGCCCCGCAGCTTGCAGAAGACCGTCGCCCCCTCGATGGCCTTGTACCCCAGACTGTTCAGCTTGCCGAAAAGTGCTACCCGGCTGATCTCGCTCATGCTCGCCCCTTGTTGTATCTGTCAGTCAGTTCGTCGGGTCGTCCGTTGCCGGACAGCTCATGCGGCCAGGACCTGCTCAGCAGGCAGCTTGGCCACTCGATCCACATCCAGGACCAGATCGTCGGCGTCCGCGACCGTGCGGCGGTTTCCGATCCAGGTCGTATACCCCAGGCGGACTGCACCGCCCAGCGTCGTCTTCGGAACTTCATCGGCCCTCAGCACCAGTTGCGCGTCCCAGGAGAATTCAAAGCCCAGGTAGGTCCGCACCGCGGCCGCCAGCTGCTCCACGCCGGGATTGCCGGGCAACAGCGACTCGTACTTGGCCAGGCTGAGCGGCCCGACGTGCAGGCGGAACTTGTGCTGGCGGTCCCAGACCCGGGCGCCGACGACCATGTCCCGGCCGAGCCGGCTGAAACTGCTCCCCAGGCGGGTACGCTCCGAGGCGGGGACCGGCATCCAGTGGCCGACGAACTGTTCGACCCGCACCGGCACCTGGAAGAATCCGGTCAGGATCTTCGCAAGGCCTTCCGCCCCACGGATCTGGCGGTTCAGGAGGCCGATGATGTGCAGCTTGGCATAGTCGGGCAGGGCGTCCCGCTGCCGCATGGCCGGGGAACCGAGGCCACCGAGCGAACCGAGCCAGATGCCGAAGCGGTCCTGTTTGGGACGATCCAGGCTGACCGTGGGCTGCGCATCGGCCCATACCCGGTAGAACATCTCCAGGTAGCGGTGGTGAATGGCGTCCAGGAAGCGGGCCAGGGTCGGGTCGCCGCCATGCAGGATCCGCGAGCGCGCATACTCGGTGATGTGCAGCGGCATCGGGCCGTTGGGCCCGAGCAGGCCGAAGAAGCGGACCTCGATCCGGGGCGGCCGCCCATCGCTGCCCGGCGTCACGCGCGCCAGGGTGGACTGGGCGAACGACACCGAGGGCTCCTGGCCCAGGCGCACCGGCTCGTCGGCGGGGCGCAGGGCGCGGCCGAAGCGCGGCTTGTCCGGATGCAGGCACTCCAGACGCCGCATGGTCTGGTAGAAGTCGTAGGACCAGGGCGCCTCGGTCAGCGCCCGGACGAAGCTCAGAAAATCGGGCGTAGTCCGCATCGCGGCTTCCAGCGCATCAGTTCGCCCCGTCCGAGTGATCGGAGCGTCGTTTCGGTGAAGCTGTTCACGCTGACGTGCCGGGCAAAGAAGCGCTCCAGCACGCTGCCCAGCAAGAAGGCGCTACCGCCTTCGAAATTCATCTCGTCGAGTTCCAGGGTGATCCCGATACCCCGACCGAAGCACAGCGGGCCGGGCATCGGCAGCCGCTTGAGCACGGGCTCGGCATGGATCTTCCGAACGCCCTCGATCTGGCGGGCGCTGGCCACGTCCTCGGTGGGCGAATGCAGTTCGAGCAGTTCGCGCAAGGCCGCCGCACCCTCGGCCGGATTCGAGTCGAGCAGCGACAGGTAGTTGAGCGACAGGTGGCTGATGAAGCGCCACGCCGCTGCCCCGTTGGCGACCGAGGAGTAAGGACGCGAAGGGCCCTTGACGCAGTGGATCGACACCACCGGGGCTGCGACCTCCAGCGAGAAGTCGGTTGCGCCGGAGCCGTGGGGCATGATCAGGGGCAGGTCCCGATTGGTACACAGGGCCTGCAGCGACAGTTGCCGCAGGTCGGCCTTGTAGGGGGCCTCCTTCGGGTCCACCAGCGAGAGGAAGACTTCGCTCCCGATGTAGCTGGTCCGGGGTCCGAAGCGCTTCTGGCGCTCGGAGTAGATTCGCGGCTCGCGGCGGAAGGTGTAGTAGGCGCTGGGGTTGCCGCGCGACGCGTGGTAGCTCGCGTAGAAGGCCTCGAAGCGCTGCTCGCTGTCCGCCCCGACGCCGAAGCCGGTGACGTCGACCAGGTCGAAGATCTCGTAGTCCATCGGCCGGGTGCGATCGGCAATCACGTGATGTTCGTGGGTCGAGTCGGTGATCCGGATGCGGTCGGTGCGTTTGCGGAACAGGTTGATGGCCGGTACGCAATGGAGCAGGAAGTTCGAGGCGTCGACCACGCTCTCGAGCACGGTGTCCGACTTGCCGAACAGCAGCACCAGATCCATCTCGTTGTCGTCGCAGCGGCGGAAGCTGCGCGCCAGACCGTCCACCTGGAAGAACAGGTAGCGCTGGGGGAAGGCAAAGTATTCCTGCAGCAGGCGGTAGCCGCCGAAATTGCGGGCCGTGACCGGCAGCAGGGCCTCGTCGTCATCGAAGCCGACGGGCTGGATGGACTCCGGCGGGATGAATTCGTGCCAGTCGACCGGGCGCCGGCAGGGGCAGGTCATGGCGCCGACCACGTTCGCCCCGATCAGCTCGTAGAGTTTGTAGGCGACTTCATCGGCGCCGCCGATATGGATCTGCAGCGAATCCGTGGCCAGTTCCGAGAGCTTGATCCCGGGGGCCGTGCGCAGGCGGAGGCGGACCCCCCCTTTGATCCGCGAGCCGACCGGCAGGGCATTCAGCGGCAGGTCGGGTGCGAACGAAAAGTACTTGGCCTCGACCAGGTCCAGGGGCCACAGCACCAGATCCTGCGCGGTGGTGAACTGGCAGGGCGTCGCATCGACCTTGCCCGCATTGGCCTGAAGTACCGTACCGCGCTCCAGGGTCACGCCGTCGGCGAGGTTGGCCTCGTCCATCTGGGGTTTCAGCTGCGCCACCAGCATCGCCGGCGTCGGTGCCAGGTACTGGGGATAGACCATCTCCAGCAGGCGCTGGGAGAAGCGGGGAAACTCGGAATCGAGGCGCAGCTGGACGCGGGCCGACATGAAGGCCACGCCCTCGAGCAGTCGCTCGACGTAGGGATCCGACACCTCGATGCCGTCCATGCCCAGACGGCCCGCGATCTTCGGGAATTCCCGGGCAAACTCCGCCCCCATCTCGCGAAGGTGCTGGAGTTCCTGGTTGTAGTACCTCAGTAGCCTTGGATCCACGGTCTTCCTGGTGTCGGTATCAGGCGGGCTCTGGCGCGCGGATGCCCATCGCGCTCGGCATCAGTTGGCGTCCCGCAGATTGACGTGTCCCGATTCGAGATCGAACTCGGTTCGCAGGAGCATCTCCAGCGGGACCGGCTGCGCCCACAGGCGCGCGGAAATCCGGATGCTGATGATGTTGTGCCAGTCGAGCACACTGCCATCCTCGACGATCTCGATCTTCAGACTCTCGGGCAGGAGGCGCGGCTCGTAACGCAGGATGGCCGCCCGGATGGCCTGTTCCACCTCGCCGATCTCGATCGAGGCGGCGGTCTCGCCCGAGAGGGACGGCAGTCCGAAATTGATGACCGAGCGCTGGACCTCGGGGTAGGCCTCGAGATCCTCGCTGGACGACAATTGGACCGAATTCAGCAGCCAGGTCAGATCCCGCAGGACGGCAGCGCGCAGCTGGTTCTTGGTCAGCACCCGCTTTTCGCGCGGCTCCTGCTTCTTGTCCGGCTCATGATCGGTCAGCCGGTCCAGCAGGGCCGGCTGCAGGCGATCCTGGGGGGCGCTGTCCGCCATCGTCAGGCCTGCGGCGCTCCGGCGTCATCGGGCTCCACCGCATCGTCGCCCTCGATCACGATCTCCCGGATGTCGAGGAGCGGGAAATCGCCTTCATTGGTGGTCAGGATGCGCTGGCCGAGGCCATGGTAGGTCTCGCCGCCCACGTCCTGCCAGTCGGTCTTGCGTGCCATCCGGATCAGGTGATCATCCGACTGCTCGGAGCCCGGATAGCGGGTGGGGATCACGCCGACCATCTCGCCGCCGTTGGCGAACTCGAACTGCGCCGGCATCCAGACGAAGTCGCGCAGGTCTTCCGGCGCCTCGATCGTGATCCGGTTCAGGCGGGCATAGGGCAGCCAGTAGTACTTGCCGTTGATGACCGCCTCGCAGACCGGGCCGAGGCGCATGTCGCCGTCGGCGATCCATTCGAAGGGCTGGCCGTTGATCGTGCCATGGGAGGCAGGCGCCAGCTCGAATGCCTTCTCGCGCAGCTTGCGACCTTCCTCGGCCTTGCCCTGGCCCTCGCTGAGCAGGGCTTCGATCAGAAGCGCGATCCAGTCTTCCGGATGGCCGAACAGCAAGGGGGCCGACTGGCCGGACATGACCTTGGAGCGGACCACTTCGCAGCGCAGGGCCTCGCGGTACATCTGGACCATCGGAAGGGCCGCGGCATCGAGCTCACCAACCACCTCGAGCTGGTTGGCCGCCCGCTCCCAGCGTCCCTGCACCGACAGCAGCTGGAACAGGAAGGTGCGCAATTTCGCGTCCGCCGGGTTGCTGCGTATGGCGTTCTGCAACTCGCTCAGTGCCTGATCGGGGTTGCCTGCCCGGAGTGCTTCTTCGGCTGCCTTCAAGGTGCTCATGGATCGTTCCGTCGTCCGGTTGGTGCGCGGCGCCCCTGTTGCACGGCCGCGGCACTGGAAACCGCCGGCAATGCCGGCAAATCGAGAATCAGGTCCCTGGGGTCACTTCGGTTTCGAAGGTCGACGTGCCCTTGCCGCCGCCCTTGGAGGACTGATCCTTGTATTCGATGCGAACCTTCTGAAAGGCCAGTCGCACCTTTTCGACCGTCGTCGGTTGGCCGCCAATTTCCCCGCCTTCGATGCGGAAGGAGGTGACTCTGGCCTTTTCGAGCGTGATCGTCAGGTATTCGAGGGGTGAGCCGCCGGCCTTCCGGACCGTCAGCACCGCCATGGTGATGGGCTCATTGTTCCTGAGTGCCGACATCAGGCCGGTGGTTGCGTTGTCGGCTCGCTTGGTGACTTCAAGCTCGTGGATGGTCGTCCGGCTGCCGCGACTGACATGGGCATCGGCGTTGCCCTGCATGCCCCAGCCCCAGCCGAAGACGTCGATCTCGCCCTTGTGGGCCGCGTCGGTCGAACTGCCCTTGATCGGGCCCTGCCGTCCACCATCGATCTTGAAGAAGATGTCGTCCTTTTCCATAGTCTCCGTCCCAGCTGATTGCCGACACGCCCGCGAGATCCGCCAAGGTGAATGGAAATCGCCAGACCTGGCCGAAGGGCGGCACCAGGTCTGGCGCAGACGGTGCCGCGCCTATTCGGCACGGCACCCGCGCAAGCGGCCTTAGACCGGCTTGTTCTGCTGCATGTTGTAGGCGGCCGTCTTGGTGCCGCCACCGCCGCCACCCTTGGTCTGCGGGGTGTACTCGACCTTGTACTCGGCGAAATTGAGGGAGAAATTCTCCGTCAGACGGTCCTCGCCGCCGCTGCCGCCGGTGGACACCGAGGTCACGATGATGTCCTTGATCGTGATCTTGAGGTACTCGAGCGGCGTGTCACCGGCCTTGCGGACGGTCAGCAGGCCATCGGGGATGTGCGTGCCCTTGCAGCAGGCCAGCGCCAGTGCCGTGCTCGCCGAATCGATGTAGTGGGTGATGTTGAGATCCTGAACGCTCACCTTGCCGGCGCCCGAGCCTTCACCCAGGTGGGTGTTGCCCGATTGACTCATGCCCCAGCTCCACGCCAGCACGTCGATTTCCTTCTTGTGCTTGTCGTCAGCGGATTCACCATCAATGCCGTTCAACTTCAAAAATTGATCAACAGCCATGTCTGCTCTCCTTTCCTGAGAAAAAGCTACCACCAAATGTGAGGATAGGAACCCGCGGACCCGCAGTGGGCAGACGAGTCATATCCGTTACAGCTGTCCGGATCCGGGGCTGGCCCCGGCCCGGACATGCGATCAAGCGCCCTTGGCAGAGGGCAGCTTGGACACCAGCCTCAGCGAAACCGTGAGGCCCTCCAGCTGATAGTGCGGCCGGAGGAAGAATTTCGACGTGTAATAGCCCGGGTTGCCTTCGACTTCGGCGACTTCGACCTGGGCGTCCGCAAGCGGACGACGGGCCTTGGTCTCCTCCGAGGAGTGCGCGGGATCCCCATCCACGTAGTTCATGATCCAGTTCTGCAGCCAGCGCTCCATCTCGTCGCGCTCCTTGAACGAGCCGATCTTGTCGCGCACGATGCACTTCAGGTAGTGCGCGAAGCGGCAGCACGCAAACAGGTACGGCAGGCGTGCGGCGAGGTTGGCGTTGGCCGTGGCGTCCGGATCGTCGTACTCGAACGGCTTCTGCAGGGACTGGGCACCGATGAAGGCCGCGAAGTCCGAGTTCTTGCGGTGGATCAGCGGCATGAAGCCGTTTTTCGCCAGTTCCGCTTCACGCCGGTCGCTGATGGCGATTTCGGTGGGGCACTTCATGTCCACGCCGCCGTCATCGGTCGGGAAGGTGTGCACCGGCAGGCCTTCGACCGCGCCGCCGGATTCGATGCCGCGGATG
>JAGRFX010000227.1 GCA_020445805.1 Rhodocyclaceae bacterium | reverse complement strand
GATCGGGTTTCGAGTCTCCGATATCTGACTGCACACGGCTTCAGCGTGAGCCTGCCCATCGATGGGGCCACGCAGCGAAAACATAAAAGCATGCAGGAGACACGAATGGTCAAGTTCATCGGGTTGGCGGTCGGAGCCGTCGCCCTGCTCGTCGGTCTCGGCGCCGGCGCGATCCTCGGCGCGTCGGGCGCCGGGCTGTGGGCACCGGCGGCGGCTTCTGCGGTGTTTGCCGGTCTGGCGGCCCAACTTCTCGCGCGCAGTCTGTTCGGGGCACCGCTGCGTGCCATGGCCAATGAGATCCTGCGCATGCAGCGCGACGGCGACCTGACCGTGCGCGTCTCCGAACTCGGCAAGGGAACCGGCCTGGTGGGGAAGCAATTGAACCTGCTGGTCGAAAGCGTTCAGGGCATCGTCGGCAAGGTGATCTACGACGCCCGGCGGGTCGGCGAAGCGGCCGACCAGTTGTCCCGCCACGCGGAATCGGTGGCCGACGGCTCCTCGCGCCAGAAGCTCGCAGCCGAGGAAATGGTGCGGGCCATGGACGAAATGAACAGCGGGGTCGCGTCCGTCGCGGAACATGCGCGGCAGACCTCGGACAATGCTGAAGAAGCCCAGGCCCTGTCGGGCGAGGGCGTCAAGATCGTCAATGACGCGTCGTCCGAGATCGAGCGGATCGCCCGCTCGGTGGAAGAATCGGCGCAGCTGATCGGCGCCCTCGGCGCCCGCTCCGACGAGATCAGCGGCATCGTCAATGTGATCCGGGAAATTGCCGACCAGACCAACCTGCTGGCGCTCAATGCGGCGATCGAGGCGGCGCGGGCAGGCGAGCAGGGCCGGGGCTTTGCGGTGGTGGCCGACGAGGTCCGCAAGCTGGCGGAGCGCACGGCGACGGCCACGTCCGAAATTACCACCCTGATCACGGCCATCCAGTCCGAGACCCAGGGCGCGATCGCATCGATCCGCGCCGGCAGCGAGCAGGCCCATGCGGGTGCCCAGCTGGCGCGCAGGGCGGCCGACTCACTGGAACTGATCAGCCAGGGGGCCAGCCGAACGATGGAGAGCGTGGCCGCCATCGCCGCCGCCGTCGATCAGCAGGGGCGCGAATCCAAGGTGGTTTCGGGCCATGTCGAACACATCATGCAGATGGTCGGCAGCAACTCGCACGGCGCCCAGGAAACGCTCAACGAGGCGCACCAGCTGGAGAGCCTGGCGATCAACCTGCAGGAAGTCAGCAAGGTCTTCAAGCTCGGAGCCACCGGCGAGAAGGCCATGTCCATGCACGGCAAGATGCCCGAACTCGTCAAGCAGGCGGCGCTGGCCATCGGGCAAGCCCTCGAGAGCGCGATCGACGGGCGACAGATCGACGAGAAGGCCCTCTTCGAGGAGCACTACGAGCCGATACCGAACACCAAGCCGCAGAAGTTCCATACCCGGTTCGACAAACTGACCGACAAGCTCTTTCCGAAGGTCCAGGAGGCGCTGCTCGAGTCACATCCCGACCTGGTGTATGCGATCGGCTGCGACCTGAGAGGCTATGTGCCGACCCACAACAACCGGTTCTCGTTGGCCCTGACGGGTGACTACGACAAGGACTTCGTCGGCAACCGGACCAAGCGGGTCTTCGATGATCCGGTCGGTCGCCAGTGCGGAAGGCACACCTTGCCGTTCCTGATCCAGACCTATCGGCGTGATACCGGCGAGATCTTGCACGACATTTCGGCGCCGGTGACGGTCAAGGGACGTCATTGGGGTGGGTTCCGAATTGGCTATCGTGCCTGATCGGGAACACCGCAGAAATCCGCATCCCGACCCTTCGGTGGTCGGTCGAATCGGCCGCCAATACGGGGATTGGCGGCCTTTTTTACGCCCTATTTTTCCTCAAGTCAGATCGTCGCCTGCCGTAAAGAGGAACATCAAACCAAGCCCAGGCAGAGTGGTCCTGGCAGTGTCTCACGGAGATGCCTGATGTCGAACTTGATGAAGAACATCGATGCGCGGACCAAGCTGGCCGGCACCAACAAGCTGGAGATCCTCCTCTTCACGCTTGGGGTCGACCAGCGCACGGGCCGCAGGGAAACCTTCGGCATCAACGTGTTCAAGGTGCGCGAGGTCATGCGTACGCCGCCGGTCACCGCAGCGCCCGAGATGCCGTCGTCCGTGGAGGGCATGGTCAGCCTGCGGGGCGTGCTGGTGCCTGTCGTCGATCTGGCCAAGTACGTGGGCATCGGCCAGAACGACAAGCGCGAGATCATGATCGTCACCGAGTACAACGGCCACACCCAGGGCTTCCTGGTCGAGGCCGTCGATACCATCCTGCGCCTCGACTGGTCGCAGATGCGCGTGCCTCCGGAGATGATGACCTCGAACATGGGCGGCCTCGTGACCGCGGTGACCGAACTGCCGGGCGAGAAGCTGATCATGATGCTCGACGTCGAGAAGGTCCTGTCGGAAACCACCAAGATCGATGATGAGTTCCTCTTCAAGGGCATCGAGCCGCTGAAGGAGCGGGATGTCACCGTCTTCTTTGCCGACGACTCCTCGGTGGCCCGTCGCCAGATCGAGCGGACGCTCGATGCCATGGGGGCCCAGTATGTGGGCTCGGTCAATGGGCGCGTGGCCTGGGACGAGTTGCAGAAGGTCGCCAAGACGGCCGAAGCCACGGGTCGGAAGGTCAAGGACATGGTGCGGCTCGTCCTCACCGATGTGGAAATGCCCGAAATGGATGGCTACATCCTCACCAAGATGATCAAGTCCGATCCGCGATTCGAAGGCGTGCCGGTCATCATGCATTCGTCCCTGTCGGGCATGTCGAACCAGCAGCTGGGCATTTCGGTCGGCGTGGACGAATACGTGCCGAAATTCGAGCCGCAGCGCCTGTCGGACACCCTCCGCCGCATGTTGGGCACCAAAGACGTGGATGAGGCAGCATGAACATGAAAGCCGAAAAAGCCATCGAAAAGGAAGCAGCCGACCGGTCGCTGCTCGACGCGGTCGACGGCCGCACCAAGCTGGCCGGATCCAACCGCATGGAGATCCTGTTGTTCTCCCTGGGTACCCAGGAGACCTTCGGGATCAACGTCTTCAAGGTACGCGAGGTATCGAAGACGCCTTTCATCACCAAGGCGCCGAACATGCCGAACGGGGTCGAAGGCCTGATCTCGCTGCGCGGCAATGTCATCCCGGTGCTGGCCCTGGCCAACGTGCTCGGACTGTCCGAGCCGGGAGATCCGCTGGGCAGCTCGATGATGGTCACCGAGTACAGCAAGCGGACGCTCGGCTTCCTGGTGCATGAGGTGGATCGAATCATCCGCGTCGACTGGGACAAGGTCCGCACCCCCGAAAACGTCTCCAGTTCGGTCCACAATTTCATTACCGCAATCATCGAACTGCCCGATGGGAAGCTGGTATCGATCCTCGACGTCGAAACGATCCTCTCGAACACCTTCGGCGAGGCCCTGGTGGGCAATATCCAGCCGCTCGGTGCGCCGCACGAGGTGAGCGTGTTCTTCGTCGACGATTCCTCGGTGGCGCGGAAGAAAATCGCCGAAGTGCTGGACAAGCTCGGCGTGCGTCACAAGCACGCCATGAACGGCCTCGAGGCCTGGACGCGGCTCGAGGGCATGGCGAAGCATGCCCAGGCCACCGGCCAGCCGCTTACCGACGAGCTCGACCTGATCCTGGTCGACGCCGAAATGCCCGAGATGGACGGCTACGTGCTGACGCGCAATATCAAGAACGACAGCCGCTTTGCCGGCATTCCCGTCGTCATGCATTCGTCCCTGTCCTCCGAGGCCAATCGGGCGATGGGCAAGCGTGTGGGCGTGGATTCATACGTGGCGAAGTTCGATGCAGATGTGCTGGCAGATACCTTGCGACCCCTGCTGCTCAAAGGCGCTCGGGGCTGAATCCGGAGAAAGAGATGGCCGATCCGAAAATGAGATTCCTGGTGGTTGATGACTTTTCGACGATGCGCCGCATCGTCCGCAACCTGCTGAAGGAACTCGGTTATACCAACGTCGACGAGGCGGAAGACGGCGTTGTCGCCCTTCAGAAGCTCAACAGTGCCCCCTTCGATTTCGTCGTGACCGACTGGAATATGCCGAACATGGACGGGCTGACCCTGCTCCAGACCATTCGTGCGACCGCGGGCCTCAAGCACCTGCCGGTGCTGATGGTGACGGCCGAAGCCAAGAAGGAGAACATCATCGCTGCGGCCCAGGCCGGCGCGAGCGGCTATGTCGTCAAGCCCTTCACGGCAGGCACCCTGGCCGAGAAGCTCGAAAAGATCTTTGAAAAGATGGGCAAGGCCGCCGCCTGACGGCCGGTCGTTCCGAGACAAAGGAAGGAGCCGGAGACATGGCGAAACGACTGAAATTCGACGAAGCGGGTGACAGCGACGAACTGCAGGCGCTGTTCGACAGCATTGCAAGCGAACCGGAAAAGCCCAAGCTCGAGGTGGCGGAAGCGCCCGACGACGACGGCGATAACGACGCCTTGCAGGCGCTCTTCGACACCGTGGCCGCAGAATTCGGCGACACCGTCGAGAGCGTCGAGGGGCCGGCGGCTTCCACCGCCGGGGCAGACGACGCGGCGGCGACCCAGGGCGAGGAGCATAGCTGCGATGCGGTCTTCAATCGCATCGGGCAAATGACGCGGCATCTGCACAACTCGCTGCGCGAGCTGGGCTACGACCAGGCGCTCCAGGAGGCGGCGGAGGCCATTCCCGACGCCCGTCAGCGACTGGTCTATATCGCACAGATGACCGAGCAGGCGGCAAGCCGGGTGCTCAACGCGACGGACGTTGCCCGCCCGATCCAGGACAAGCTCCAGGGCGACGCGGCCGCGCTCGAGGCGCGCTGGGACAAGCTATTTGCCAGCCAGTTGTCCACCGACGATTTCAAGTCCCTGGCGACCGAGACCAAGCAGTTCATCGGTCAGGTCCGCGCGGGCAGCAAGGCGACCAACGATCAGCTGATGGAAATCATGATGGCCCAGGATTTCCAGGACCTGACCGGTCAGGTGATCAAGAAGGTCGTCGAGATGGCGCAGACGCTCGAGCAGCAGATGCTGGCCGTACTGATCGAGTCCATGCCAGCCGAGCGCAAGAAAGAGCGCAACGAAGGATTGATGAACGGACCGGTGATCAAGTCCGAGGGGCGTGACGACGTCGTCACCAGCCAGGAGCAGGTCGACGACCTGCTCGAGAGCCTCGGCTTCTGATCCGTCCGCAGGCAAAACGAACCGGAGCGAGCGATGAGTGATTTCGCCGGAATGGAAGACCTCCTGCAGGATTTTCTGGTGGAGGCGGGTGACCTGTTGTCCGGGGTGGACAACAAGCTGGTCGATCTCGAACGGGCCCCCGATGACCGCGGACTGCTCAACGACATCTTCAGGGGCTTCCACACCATCAAGGGCGGCGCGGGCTTTCTGAATGCGACCGAGCTGGTGACCCTGTGCCACCTGACTGAGAACCTGTTCGACAAGCTCCGCAACGGCGAGCTCGAAATCACGCCGGAGACCATGGACGTCATCCTCGCGGCGACGGGGGCGGTCCGGGACATGTTTGGCTTCCTGGAAGGGGGGCAGCAGCCGTCCGCCGCAGATCCCGGCCTGATCGAAGGCCTGAGGGCAGCGCTGTCCGGACAGCTGGCCGGTGCTGCTGCCGATGAACCCGTCAAGTCGGCGGGCGAACTCGTCGACGACGGGCCGGCTCCGGCAGCGGCGGGCGAACCCGACTGGAATGCATTGCACCAGGCGGTCGCCAAGGTGCCGGCCAAGGTCGAGAAGCCCGCGCCCGACGCGCCCCCGCTGCCGGTGAGCCACGATGTGAGCGACAAATCGCCGGACGAGATCATCAAGGCCGCGATCGGTCGTCGCGCCACCGACAAGCCGGGCTTTTCGGGGCCGATGGGGCGCCGCGAGAGCGAGAAGACACGCGACAACTCGATTCGGGTCGACACCGCTCGCCTCGACCAGGTGCTCAACCTGTCGGGCGAGATCGGCCTGACCAAGAACCGCCTGAATGCGCTGCGCAGCGAGATTCTCGCCGGCAACGCGGACACCGAGACCTATCACGCCCTGGACGTGGCCGTGAGCCAGCTCGATCTGCTGGTGTCGGACCTGCAGAACGCGGTCATGAAGACCCGCATGCAGCCCATCGGCCGCCTGTTCCAGAAGTATCCGCGCATTGCCCGCGACCTGGCCCGAAACCTGGGCAAGGACGTTGAACTGGTGCTGGCGGGCGAAGAGACCGAAATCGACAAGACGATGATCGAGGACCTCTCCGATCCGATCATTCACCTGATCCGCAATGCCGTCGACCATGGCGTCGAGGACAAGAACGAGCGCCAGGCCAACGGCAAGTCTCCCAAGTCCATCGTGCGCCTCGAGGCGCGCCAGGAAGGGGATCACATCGTGATCCTGGTGGCGGACGACGGTCGCGGCATGAATGCCGAGAAGCTGCGTGCCAAGGCCCTGTCGAAGGGCCTTATCACGGACGAGGAAGCCAACACCATGGATGAGCGCCAGAGCTTCAATCTGGTGTTCATGCCGGGCTTCTCGACGGCCGAGAACGTGTCCGACGTGTCGGGCCGCGGCGTCGGCATGGACGTCGTCCGGACCAACATCCAGAAGCTCAACGGCACGATCGACATCAAGTCGGTCCT
>JAGRFX010000226.1 GCA_020445805.1 Rhodocyclaceae bacterium | reverse complement strand
ATAGGCGAGTCGGGCCTCAATGAGCCGCCGGAAAAACCTGTCGTACGTCTCTCGCCGCTGGCTCTGGTAGTAGGGACCGACGCCGCGTGTGTCGCCTCCAAACGGGCCAGTGGCACCGGCTTCCAGCCGGTGGGCGAACTCCGGCCCGTCGTCCCAGCCAATCCCAAGCCACGCCAGATCTTCGAGGATGCCCCGCGCGGCGTCTTCACTCGACCGAGCCTGGTCGGTGTCCTCGATGCGCAGGAGAAACCGTCCGCCATGGTGCCGGGCATAGGCCCAGCAGAACAGCGCGGTGCGGGCACCGCCGATGTGAAGGTAGCCGGTCGGGCTGGGGGCAAAACGGGTACGAACGACGGAGGTCATCTTGTGGGCTCGGTGCAGAAGCGGGCGAAAGCCCGCCATTCTACTTGAACGCTCCCCACCTCAGATCATCGGCGCCTTGACTCGGCACCGGCCGGCCCATAAAATCGCCGCTCATCTTTTTGCGGGCGGTTAGCTCAGCGGTAGAGCACTGCCTTCACACGGCAGGGGTCACTGGTTCGATCCCAGTACCGCCCACCAGATTCCCCGACGTTTCGTCCCGGGCCGCGCATGCGATGCGCGGCCGTTCGTCTTTGCCGCGCGCGACCGCCCCGGCAGTGGCTCCGACGCCTTCTTCCCGCCCGCGCCGTCACGCCAGCGCGAAATACTTGGCAGTTCCCGCTCGGCAGCCAGAACCGCCCTGCCCCCAGTCTCCCACTCATGCAGCAAGAGCGACGGATATTCCGCAAGGGCCGCCGCCTGACCGACAAGCTCACAGGGAGACGATCATGAACATGTCCTTCATCCGCCGCACCGACGCCCCCATCGAATCCGGTGCCCGCCTGGCCCGCGCGATCCTCGAAATGTCCTGGAACGACGACCGCTACATCGACCGCTCCGAGATGGATGACGAAGTGGTCCGGATGATTCAGCTGAACGGCATGATCGGGACCGATCCGGAGCTGGCCGACATCTGAGGCGCCGCGCCCGGCGCCTTCAGTCCTGGGCGGGGCGGTACTCGAAGCTGGCCTTGGCGATGCCGTGGTCCGAGGTGCCGTCGGCCTTGTGGTTGTCCTCGTTCAGGTGGTCGTTGAAGAGGTCCATGCCCTTGAACGCCCACAGGCGCTTGCGGGAGTTGTCGTAGAACTCCTGCGACACCAGGATGTGATCGAGCGACTCGCGCACGTTCTGGTGGATGTGGGTGTAATACACATCGCGAAAGCTGCGGTACTGCTGGAGCATGCCCACGGTGTACAGCGAGGTGTCGCTGCCACCCTTGTCGAGGCCGCTCATGAGGTAGTTGGGCTGGCCGGTGAGGATGTTCAGGGTGTTGCTGTGGGTGCTGTCGTTGAGGTCGCCCAGCACCACCACCGGCGTGTCGGTGCCCTTCATCTCGGCGGTCAGCAGCATGCGCAGGGCAGCGGCCTCGGCGGTGCGCCGGATGGTCGCGACGGCCGAGCCGAGTGCCACGGCGTGGTCGGCGTAGAAGGCCGGATCGGCCCGGTACCAGCCCTCGCGGTAGAGCTGCGCGGGGGCCTTGGACTTGAGGTGGGCCACGTACACCGTGATGACCTGGCCCCGCGACCTGGGGCGGATGCGAAAACGCAGCACCGGGCGCGAGAAGGCATGCACATGGACCGCGATGTCCGGCGTCTGGGGATCGTCGCCGCCCCCCTCCAGACGGAACTGGGGCGGGAAGTCCGTGATCCACTCCGGCTCGCCCACCAGCAGCGCGTGCTCGACCGCCGCGGCACAGACGATGTGCCCTCCCGCGTGCCCGGGCGGCACCAGCAGGCGGTAGCGGTCGGCCGCGCCGGCCTGAGCGAAGACCGCCGCCAGGGCCTCGCCGCTCCACAGCTCCTGGAAGCCCCACACGCTGGCGTCCAGCCGCCGCACCATCTCGGCCGACCAGGCCACCTTGCGGGCGTATTCGTCGGCCGTCCAGCCGTCGCGGTCGGAATAGACCCCGGCGCCCGGCAGGTTGAGGTTGTACAGGTTGAATGTGGCGAAGCTGACGCGCGTCGTTCTGGCCATGGCATGCCTCCTCCCGCGATCAGCCTAGTCCATTTGCATCGACTTCGCCGGCCGCTGCGGATCAATATCTGCGCGGCACCGTCATCGAGTCCGGAATCGGCAGGCGGATGTAATTGGGATGAAACTCGCGCTGGGGCAGCGACACGGGGGAATGGCCGATCTCGCCGTAGGGCACCTGCGACAGCAGGTGGCTGATGCAGTTCAGGCGGGCCCGCTTCTTGGACACCCCCTCCACCACCCACCAGGGCGCCTCGGGAATGTGCGAGCGCTCGATCATGACCTCCTTGGCCTTGGTGTAGGACTCCCATCGACGGCGGGATTCGAGGTCCATCGGCGACAGCTTCCACTGCTTCAGCGGGTCGTGGATGCGCATCAGGAAGCGGCGGTGCTGCTCCTCGTCGGTCATGGAGAACCAGTACTTCACGAGGATGATCCCCGAACGCACCAGCATCTTCTCGAACTCGCTGACGCTGCGGAAGAACTCCTCGTACTCGTCGTCGGAGCAGAATCCCATCACCCGCTCGACACCGGCCCGGTTGTACCAGCTGCGGTCGAAGAGCACGATCTCGCCCCCCGCCGGCAGGTGCCCCACGTAGCGCTGGAAGTACCACTGGGAGCGCTCCCGCTCGCTGGGCGCCGGCAGGGCCGCCACGTGGCACACCCGCGGGTTGAGGCGCTGGGTGATGCGGTTGATCACCCCGCCCTTGCCCGCCGCGTCGCGCCCCTCGAAGAGCACCACCAGCTTGAGCTTGTGATGGACCACCCAGTCCTGCAGCTTGACCAGCTCGCCCTGCAGGCGCAGCAGCTCGCGGAAGTAGAGCCGGGCGTCCATGTCCGGCGGTGCAGGGAGCGTGACGCCGTTGGCCTGGAGGATGGCCTCCATCCGCTCGTCGTCGAACTCCATCTCGAGTTCTTCGTCGAGGCGATCGCTCATCTCCGCGTGCATCTGTGCCTCGAATTCCTCCCGCGCCTTATCCCGCTCGTCGCCCATCGCCCCCTCCGAAAGCCGGCGCCACCGCCCCGCCCGCCGGGTCGATGCCGCGCCATGCGACGCTATTCTCCATCCACTTGCGCGCATTTGCATGAAGCTGCGCGCCCGGATCGTCAGCAGCTGTATCCGCTGTTCCGGCCCGATGCCGTCGCGCCGTGCAGTCGACCGGGCCAACCTGCCATGGCACCATGCCGTTCGGGTTTTCCATTGCCGAAATGTAGGAGACAACGATGCGAATCCGCTACCCGATGGCGGCCCTGGCCGCGGCCCTGCTGCTGTCCGGCTGTGTCAGAGAGAAGACCTCGATGGTCAGGCAGGGCTATCCGCAGCCCTATGCCGACGGGTTCGACGATGGCTGCCATAGCGGCAAGAAGGCCGGGGGCAATCTCTTCGACCAGTTCCGGAAGGATGTGCCGCGCTTCGATGCCGACCACCAGTATGCCCAGGGGTGGTCCGACGGATTCCGCCAGTGCGAGACCGAGCAGGAGTCCCTGCAACGCCAGATGCGGATGAGCATCGAGCAGCAGAAGCTGGCGGAAGAGCGCAAGCAGACGGCCCGGGCCGAACAGCGGCATCTCGAGCGCGAGGTGCTGAAAGGCGTTGACACCTCGGGCCTGAAAAATCTGAAGTAACGCGCAAATTCGCCGTAATCAGCAAAGATGGATCCCACGGGGCAGCTTCCTGCCCCGTGCGGATGGCCCTATGTCACCGAACGGTAAATCGTCAGTCCGAGCACCAGGAAGATCAGGAACAGCACCAGGGCGGCGAAGAACAGGAACTTGGCGATGACCGCCGCACCGGCCGCGATCCCGGTGAATCCGAAGATGCCCGCGACGATGGAGACGAGCAGAAAGATGAAGGCCCACTTCAGCATGATGTTCTCCTTGGACTGGCTCGGGCGGGGACCGGATGACCCCGTGCCCATGGATCCAGCATGCCGGTCCCTGTTCGCCGCGTCTGTCGGCGACGACTGCTGACCCCGTAGGACTCGATGAACCCGCAATGCCCCAAGACACCTCCATGCCCACTGAATCCGGCGTAGCCCTCCCGACCCGCTTCCGCTGCCATGCCCTCGCCTGTCTCCTGGCCACCACGGCGGCGCCCCTCTTCGCGCAGTCCGACGGCGCCGGCGCGCAGATGCAGCGCTACCAGGACGAGACGCGCGCTGCCGAACGCCGCCCGACGCCGCCCGGCGCGGGCCGTCTGCCACTGCCGCCCACCCCGTCGGCCGAGGCCCGCGCGGCCAGCGATGCCCGCCTGCTGGTGAGCGGCTTCGACGTCCATGGGGTGACCCGCCTCACTGCCGACGACCTGACGCGCGTCCTTGCGCCGTATACCGGCCGCGAGCTCGGCACCGCCGAGATCCACGCAGCGGCTGATGCGCTGATGGCGCACTACCGCGCCCTGGGCTACTTCGCCGCCAAGGTCTTCGTGCCGCCCCACGCCATCGGCGAGGGCATCGTGCGACTGGACGTCTACGAGGGATTCCTGACCGAGGATGGCATCGAGCTCGAAGTGCGCGGCGATCGGGTCCGCAGCGAGGTCGTTGCGGGGGTGCTGTCGGCCAACCTGCCCTCCGACCGACCCATGCACCGGGCGGACTTCGAGCGGGCCCTGCTGCTGGCCGAGGACCTGCCCGGCGCCACCATCCATTCCATCCTCTATCCCGGCGCGGAGGTCGGCACGGCGCGTCTGCGCGTGCGGCTCGACGACGAACCCGCCTGGGCCGGCAACGTGGATCTCGACAACTTCGGCAACGTGCACACCGGCCGGATCCGCCTCGGCACCACCCTCTATGCCAACAGCCCGACGGGCGCGGGCGACCTGCTTGCCGGCCGCGCCGTGGTATCGGGAACCGACACGGTCTATGGCTACCTGGACTACCTGCGCCCCATCAATCCACACGGAACCCGGATCGGCGCCAACGTCGCCCACTTCCGCTACCAGCTGGACACCATCGCTGGCCTCGACCAGGGCGAAGGCGAAGCGACCGAATGGCAGGCCTATCTCGTCCATCCGGTGGTGCGTGCGCGCCACCTGAACGTGAACCTCCGGATCACCGCCGGCCGCCTGGATATTGACGACCGCAGCGCCGGTGACCTCGACGCCGCGCGGACCGTCGACGTCCTCACCCTCGGCGTGGGCGGCGACGTGGACCACGACCGCTGGGCCAATGGGCTGACCCTGTTCGAAGCCAGCCTGAGCGCCGGCCGGGTCGCCATCGACGGCGACAGCGACTACAAGGCCTTCGACCGCAGCAGTGCGCACACCGAGGGCGGCTTCATGCGCGCCAACCTGATGCTGTCGCGGCTGCAACACCTCGCCGGACCGCTGTCCCTGTATGCGCGCCTCACCGGCCAATGGGCCGGCAAGAACCTCGACAGCGCCCAGAAGTTCTACCTGGGTGGGCCGGAGAACAACGTGGGCTATCCGGTGGGCGAGGCCTCCGGCGACGAGGGCCTTGCCGCCCATCTCGAACTGCGCCACCAGCTCGAATCGCCCCCGTGGGGTGGCCGACTGCAGAGCAGCCTGTTCCTGCAGCAGGGCTGGATCCGCCTGCACCACGCCGGCTGGCCTGGCTGGGAAGGGGGCAACGGTCTGATCGAGAACGAGTTCTCGCAGGAATCCGTGGGCGTCGGCCTGACCCAGACCTGGCCCGGACAGTGGGTTGTCCGCGGCCTGGTGGGCTGGCAGCTCGGCGACAACCCCATGCGTTCGCCGGACAACGACCAGGCCAGCGACGGCAGCGATGCCGACCATCGGGGCTGGATCCAGGTCATTCACTATTTCTGAGGGGCAGACCATGTTACGAACCAGCCTGATCGCTGCCGGCCTGCTGCTCCCGCTGCAGGTGCTGGCTGCCGCCAACTGCGCCCACTCCCAGAGCTGGCAGTGTCAGCAACAGGCGGTGACCAGCGGCAGCCTGGCCCCGGTGACCCCCTTGAACCCGATCGACACGCAGCATCCGGATCCGGGCGCCGTCAATCAGGTCATCGGAGGCACCGCACCCGACCACCATAACGTGGCCCTGGTGCCCCTCGGTCCCAAGGGCAAGCCCGGCGACGGTGCCAAGCCCCACGGAGGCGATGCGGTTCCGGTGCTGGCCCCCCTGCTGGTGCCTCCCCTGGTCCCGCAGCCCCGACCCCATCCGGTGCCCATCGCGGTTCCCGGCATGACGCCGCCGCTGGCGGGCACGCCACCGGGAGGAAGCACGCCCCCACCCGCGGGAACGAATCCACCCGCTGGCGGCACGCCCACGCCCTATCCGGTGCCCACGCCCACCCCGTACCCGGTACCGCAGCCCAAGCCCCAGGCGCCCATGCTGGTGCCGCCCCTGGCCGGCACGCCGCCGGGCGGCGGTACGCCCCCGCCGTCGGGATCGCAAGCGCCCGGCCAGGTGCCGCCCCGACTGATCCCCGTGCCTTCGCAGCCGGTCCGCCCGCAAGCACCGGCGCCGCAGAGCGTGCAGGGTGGGCCGGGCCATCCGGATGGCGGCGCGAAGCCGCCCCGGACGCCCCAGCCCCCATCCGGCAAGCCGCCGGCACTGGTGATGCAGCCGGTCGAGCCGATCCGCGTGGGGACGTCGACGGGGGCCAGTGGCAGCGACGCGAGCCACGCCCTGGTGGTCCAT
>JAGRFX010000225.1 GCA_020445805.1 Rhodocyclaceae bacterium | reverse complement strand
TGCGCATGGAGCTGGTGGACCTGGCGACCGTGCTGTTCAACCCCGACGCCCAGGCCAAGTTCGTCCATACCGTCTCGGCCGGCTACCTCACCGGCGCCATGTTCGTGCTGTCGATCTCGTCCTGGTACCTGCTGCGTGGCCGCGACGTGGCCTTCGCGCGGCGCAGCTTCCGCATCGCGGCCGCCTTCGGCCTCGCCTCGGCCCTGTCGGTGATCGTCCTCGGCGACGAATCCGGCTACACGGTCGGCGAGGCCCAGCAGACCAAGCTGGCGGCCATGGAGGCCATGTGGGAGACCGAGCCGGCGCCGGCCGGCCTCAAGCTCGTGGCCGGCATCGACGAGGCGAAAATGCGCAACTCCTGGGAGCTGGAGATTCCCTGGCTGCTGGGCCTGATCGGCACCCGCTCCCTCGACCGCCCGCTGCCGGGCCTCAAGGACATCCTGGCCACCAACCGGGCGCGCATCGTCTCCGGCATCGTGGCCGTGGAGGCGCTGGCCGCCCTGCGCCAGGCACCCGACGACACCGCCGCCCGGGCCCGCTTCGAGGCCCACCGCGCGGACCTGGGCTTCGGCCTGCTGCTCCGGAAACAGGTGGCCGACGTATCGCAGGCCACGCCGGCCCAGATCGACCGGGCCGCCCGCGACAGCCTGCCCCGCGTCACGCCCCTGTTCTGGAGCTTCCGGCTGATGGTCGGGCTGGGCTTCCTGATGCTTGCCCTGTTCGCGACGGCGGCCTGGAGCTCGGTGCGGGGCCGCATCGGCGAGCGCCGCTGGCTGCTGCACTGGGCCCTGTGGTCCCTGCCCCTGCCCTGGATCGCCTGCGAGGTGGGCTGGATCGTCGCCGAGCTCGGCCGCCAGCCCTGGACCATCTACGGGATCCTGCCGACCCACCTCTCTGTCTCCTCCCTGTCCGTGGGCACCCTCTACGGCTCGCTGGCCGGCTTCGCGGGCTTCTACGCGGTGCTGGTGATCATCGAGATGGCGCTGATGCTGCGCTTCGCACGCATGGGCCCGGCCAGCCTCGGCACCGGCCGCTACCACGGGGAGACCGCCCATGCCTGAGGCCCGGAGCGCCTGCCCGTGATGACCGACTACGAGACCCTCAAGCTCGCCTGGTGGCTGGTGGTCGGCGCCCTGCTGATCGGCTTCGCGATCATGGACGGCCATGACCTGGGGGTCGGCACGCTGCTGCCCTTGGTGGGCCGCAGCGACATCGAGCGGCGGGTTGTCATCAACACCATCGGCCCCCACTGGGACGGCAACCAGGTGTGGCTGGTGAGCGGTGGCGGCGCCCTCTTCGCGGCCTGGCCGCTGGTCTATGCGACGGCCTTCTCGAGCCTCTACTGGGCGATGCTGGCCGTGCTCGGCGCCCTGTTCCTGCGGCCGGTCGGCTTTCATTACCGCAGCAAGCTCGCCGACCCGCGCTGGCGGCGGACCTGGGACGGCGCCCTGTTCGTGGGCGGTGCCGTGCCCGCGCTGCTCTTCGGGGTGGCCTTCGGCAACCTGCTGCTGGGCGTGCCCTTCAGCCTCGACACCATGCTCCGGCCCCGCTTCGAAGGCCACTTCACGGATCTGCTGCATCCCTTTGCGCTGCTCTGCGGCGGGGTGTCGCTGGCCATGCTCACGTTCCATGGGGCGATCTACCTGCAGCACCGCACCGAGGGCGCCATCCGCGCCCGCAGCCGACGGGCCGCGCTGGCCGCGGGCCTCCTCGCCCTGGCGGGCTTTTCCCTGGCCGGGCTGTGGATCACCACCCTGCCGGGCTTCGTCGTGACGGCCGGCGCCGACCCGGCCGGACCGGCCGACCCCCTCGCCAAGACAGTCGTCCAGGCCGCCGGTGCCTGGCTCGGGAACTTCCGCGCCCACCCGGCTGCCTGGCTCGTCCCGCTGCTGCCCTACCTCGCCATCCCGCTGTCCCTGGCCTGGGCAGCACGGGGCCGCACCCTGCCGGCCTTCTGGGCCTCGGCGCTGGCGGTGGCCGGCATCGTCGGGACGGCGGCCATCGCCATGTTCCCCTTCGTCCTGCCGTCCTCGCATATGCCCGGGGCCAGCCTGACCCTCTGGGACAGCACCTCGAGCCGGCTGACCCTGGGCCTGATGCTGGGCGCCACCGCCATCCTGCTGCCCATCGTGGTGGCCTACACGGGCTGGGCCTACCGGGTGATGGCCGGCCCCGTCACTGCCGAGGACATCGAGGCCCGGCACCACTCCGCCTACTGAGGAGATCTGACCGACCATGTGGTATTTCACCTGGATGCTGGGGCTGGGCTTCGCGGTCCTGCTGGCGATTCTCAACGCCCTGTGGGGCGAGGTGCAGGGTGCCGATGATGACTGAGCTGCAGCAGCCCAGGGACCAAGGAGCACACCCGTGAGCCGCGACACCGACAGGGCCGCCCGCTTCTGGGACCGGTTGGCCGAGCGCTACGCCCTCCGCCCGGTGCCGGACGAGGCCACCTACCAGCGCAAGCTGGCCCTGACCCGCGAGATCCTGCGGCCCGACATGGCGCTGCTGGAGCTGGGCTGCGGTTCCGGCACCACCGCGCTCCACCACGCGCCCCACGTGGCCAGCGTCCTCGCCACCGACATCTCGCCGCAGATGATCGCCATCGCCCGCCGCAAGGTCGCAGCGCAGGGGGCGACCAACGTCCGCTGCGAGGTCGCCTCGCTGGAGACGCTGCCGGACCCGGACGCGCGCTTCGACGTGGTCCTCGCCCTCAACCTGCTGCACCTGCTGCCGGACTGGTCGGAGGCCCTGCGCCGCATCCACGCCCTGCTCCGGCCGGGCGGCGCCTTCGTCAGCAGTACCATGTGCGTGGGCGACTCCGCCCTGCGATACTTGCGATGGATCGTGCCGATCGGCGAGACCCTCGGGCTGCTGCCCAGCCTGCGCGTGTTCACCGCCGACGAGCTGCTGGCGGCGCTGCGCGCGGCGGGGTTCGAGATCGAGCACGACTGGCGCCCCGGCCCCGCCAAGGCGGTCTTCCTGATCGCCCGCAAGGCCCGCTGACCCGAGGTCTCACCGACATGACAGTTCCCAAGCCCTACGACGACATCGGCGCCGACGGCATCGAACGCCTGGTCGATCGCTTCTATCACCACATGCGGGTGCTGCCCGAGGCGGCGACGATCTTCGCCATGCACCCGACCGACCTGGGCGAGACCAAGGCCACCCTGCGCGCCTTCCTGAGCATGTGGCTGGGCGGCCCCGACCTGTTCCGCCCGACCCACGGCGAACCCTTCCTGCGGCGACGCCACCTGCGTTTCCCGATCGATGGCGCGGCCCGCGACGCGTGGATGCACTGCATGGGCCTGGCCCTCGCCGAGGTCGTCGAGGATGCGCGCCTGCGCGAACACCTGACGGCCAACTTCCAGCAGATGGCGAATCACATGGTGAACCGCGCCGGGGCGAGCGCATCACCGGGCCTGCCCCTGATGCGCGGTCAGGCCCCGACCGACTCCCGGGACGGCTGAACCCCCGCGCACCCGCCGCGCCTCACTGCCGGCCGATCACCATCAGGTTGCGGGGGGTCAGGGCCCGCGGACAGAAACGACCCACCGTGGCCTCGAAGCCCTGCTCCGCCAGCGACAGGGCCAGATCCAGCACCAGCCAGACCTCGAGGGGCCGGCGGAAGGCGTGGCGCACCAGTTCCAGGCGGCGGACCTCGTCGCGGCGCGCCCACCCGGCTCGCTCCCAGTGGGCCCAATCCACCTCCCGCGGCAGGACCAGCGCCTCGCGGATCGCCAGCGCCCGGCAGAAATCCTCGAAGGAACCGCCCAGCCACCCCGGCGGCACGGGCCTGAAGGTCATTCGTGCCGACACCCCGAGCCCTGCGCAGAGGGCCTTGAAGCCCAGCTTCCAGGCCTGGTCGCGGGCCAGGCGCCGGCGGATCGCAGGTGGCGCGGTGACGGTCTCGGTCACCGCCAGGCGCAGCTGGGCCGCCGAGAGCGGCAGGTCGGCCTCGCTGCTGAGCGCCCAGTAGCCCTCGTCGGCCCCCCGGTAGTAGCAGCAGGGGGCGATGGCATAGGCCTCGGCGCCATCCTCCCGCGCATGGCGGACCAGCCGGCGGTGCAGTTCGCCGCAGGCGTGCAGGGCCACCACCTCGCGCCCCCGCACCAGCTCCCGGGTGGCCGGTGCCAGCGCATCACCGCAGTGCATCTGCTGGGTCACGCCCTGGCGGCGGGCCAGCTCGGCACCCGCCTCGCACAGGCGCGGGTCCAGCTCCAGCGACTCGACCCGCACCCGGGCCGCCAGCGCCAGGCGTCGCCCCAGGTGTCCCTTGCCCGAGCACCACTCGAGGATGGGATGCCCGCCGGGCACGAAGTGACGCGCGAAATCCTCGATCTGCTGGCGTTTGGGTCCGGGAATCGACCAGTCGAAGTCCTTCGGCGCCGGGGGCAGCGCCCAGCTCGGGAGCTCGGGCAGATCGGCCAGCGCCGCCAGCTCGGCCAGTTCCGGCATGCGGCCGGCGAGCCAGGCGTGGGCCTCGACCGGATCGTCCATGCAGGCCTGCAGCCGCGCCTCGTCGAGGGCCAGGGCATCGGCCGCCAGCGCCGGCCGGGCCTCGCACCAGGCCGGTCGCAGCTCA
This sequence comes from Rhodocyclaceae bacterium, assembly GCA_020445805.1. GTDB lineage: Bacteria > Pseudomonadota > Gammaproteobacteria > Burkholderiales > Rhodocyclaceae > Cognatazoarcus. Next base: position 2,300 of record JAGRFX010000225.1, on the reverse strand, counting down.
TGGAACGGCGCCGGGCCCCACACGGAGCGCCCTTCGATCAGCGCCGCCTGGAGGTGCCGGAAACGGCTCAGCAGGTCCATGGCCAGGGGGCCTCCCGCCCTCCGCTCACCGTGATCGTCACGCCGCGCCTCACGATCCGCCCTCGTCCACGCGCCGGACCGCGGGCCGGCGCGGGGTCGCCCATTCGTGGAAGGTATCGTCGAGCCAGGCCGCGAGCCCCTCGGCTGGCACCTCCGCCGGGATCCGGATGTCGTCGGCCAGGCGGCGCTTGCCCTCGTTGCCGAGCAGGTACGCGGCCCAGGCTCCCGAGCCGCTCTGCACCACCTCGATCAGGCGCCCGAACAGGTCGAATCGGGCCCGCCAGGGTTCAGCCATTCTTCTCGACGATGCCGGTGGGGAGTCCGTCGATGCTGGTCTGGTTCTTTTCGGCCCAGTAGGCCCGGATGCCCTCGTCGCCCTTCTTGTCGGCCCACTGCACCAGCAGGTCGCGCTCACCCTGGTAGTCGAAGAAGGGCACCGCGAAGCCGCAGGAGGTCTGGACCGAGTCGACCTCCAGGTCGAACACCTGGCGCGCACCCTGGCGCTCGCCGAAGAGCGCCGACAGGGCCGGCCAGTCGGCATCCGTGCGATGCACCGCCCGGGCCCGCCCATAGAGCCGCACGATCATCGGGCTGCCCTCGAAGGCGCAGAGCATGACGGTCATGCGCGGGTCGACCTGAACGTGGGCGGCCGACTCGTTGCCGCTGCCGGTGAGGTTGAGCCAGGCCACCCGATTGGGCCCCAGCACGCGCAGCGCGTCCATGCCCTTGGGCGAGAGGTTGATGCGGCCCTCGGCGGTGGCGGTCGCCACGAAGAACATCTTCTGGGCCTCGATGAAGGCACGGTGGCGGTCGGAGATCGCATCGAAGAACAGGGCCATGGTGGTCTCGCGTGGCTGAGGGGGGAAGATCGCCAGTATAGGGGGCGGGCGCCGGCTCAACGGGCCATCAGCGCCTGCCAGACCAGGCGCAGGGCCAGCAGGGTCAGCACGATGTTGAAGAGCCGCGTGAAGTCCGCGTCCTTCATCCGCTTCAGGAGGTGCAGGCCGGCCCAGGTACCCCCCGCACCGGCCGCGATCATGGCGGCCATCGGCCCGAACCACGCCGCCAGATTGACCCCGGCGCCCATGAAGACCCCGGCCTTGAAGATGTGCTGCACCGACATGGCCGCCGCGAAGGTGGCGATGCTGCGGAAGCGGTCGGCGTGGATCTGCTTGATGAAGGCGGCCACCAGCGGCCCGGTGGCCCCGGCAAACAGGGTCAGGAAGGTGGTGACCGCGCCGGCGGCGGCGGTCCCGGCTGGCCCCAGCACCAGCCTGGGCAGCTTGGGGCCCCAGCACAGGTAGAGGATGGTCGCGGCGATGGAGAGGTAGAGCACCGTCGGCGGCAGGCTCACCAGCAGCCACGCACCGAGACCGGCCCCGACCACGGCCCCGGGCAGGAAGGCGGCGATCACCTTCCAGTCGATGTGACGCCAGGCCATCACCGCCCGCCCCAGGTTCGAGCCCATCTGGACAATGCCATGCACCGGGATGATGACCTGCGCCGGCAGCACCTGGGCCATCACGGCCAGCAGCATCACGCCCCCGCCCGCGCCCAGCGCGGCGGTCATCATCGAGGTGAAGGCGGCGCTCAGCACCAGCGCGATCCATACCCCCGGCGACAGCGGCCCGAGCAGAAACTCGATCACGCGGCCACCGCCTGCCAGGGCGCGTGCCTGACCATGACCGCTTCAAACAGGGGCGAGGCCAGCCAGCCGTCCAGCCAGCGGCGCAAGTTCGGCAGCGGGCCGCGGGCGAAACGCGCCGGCTCCACGCCAGCAAACTGGCGCACGAAGGGAACCAGCGCCGCATCGGCCATCGACGGACGATCGCCGCACAGGGAGGTCGCCTGGCCGAGCCGCGCTTCCAGATCCGCCAGGTGACTGGCCACGGCCCGATCGTGCCACTCGGCCTGGGTCTGCTCCGGGTGGCGAGAGGCGTACTTGTAGCGGTCGAGCAGGGGCTTGAAGTCCGCATCATTGCGGTGGATCAGCGCCGCCTGCTCGGCCTCCGGCGCGGCGTTGAGCCACCCCTGTGGGTCACGCCGAGCCAGCGCCCAGCGCATGATGTCGAGGCTCTCGTCGAGCACCGTACCGTCGTCCAGCTGCAGGACCGGCACCGTGCCCTTGGGCGAGATCGCCAGCAGGGCCGCCGGCTTGCGGGCCAGCGCCACCTCCCGGTGCGCCACCGCGATGCCCGCCGCCGCCAGCGCCAGCCGTGC
>JAGRFX010000224.1 GCA_020445805.1 Rhodocyclaceae bacterium | reverse complement strand
GGCCGCCTTCATCGGCCGCGCACGCGTCGTGCCGCTGCGCAACATGGGTGCCGCCATCAGCCCGTTCAACAGCTTCCTGATCCTGCAGGGCATCGAGACCGTCGCGCTGCGCATGGATCGCATCTGCGAGAACGCGACCGCCGTCGCGCGCTACCTGCGCAATCACGACAAGGTGAGCTGGGTCAACTATGCGGGCCTCGAGGATCACGCCGATCATGGCCTGGTGCAGAAGTACATGGGGGGCCGCGCCTCGGGCATCCTGACCTTCGGCGTCAAGGGCGGCCGCGACGGCGGCGCCCGTTTCCAGGATGCACTGCAGCTGGTGACGCGCCTGGTCAATATTGGCGACGCCAAGTCCCTGGCCTGCCACCCGGCGTCCACCACCCACCGCCAGCTGTCACCTGCCGAACTGGCGCGGGCGGGCGTGAGCGAGGACATGGTGCGGCTGTCGATCGGCATCGAACACATCGACGACATCCAGGCCGACCTGGAGCAGGCCCTGGCCCAGGTCTGAGGCCGAGACCGCAAACGAGACGAGGGCCACCGCACGGTGGCCCTTTTTCATGGGATCGGCGCTTCCAGATCGGCGCGGTTCTGGCGCATCCAGATCGCGAATTCCTCGGCCGGCATCGGCCGGCCGTACAGGAAACCCTGCATCTCGCTGCAGCCCAGGGTGCGCAGCAGCTCGGCCTGGTCGTGGGTCTCGACCCCTTCCGCGATGGCTGCCATGCCCGCGCCCTGGGCCAGGCGAAGGATGGTCTGGACGATGCCGCTGCGGGCATTGTCCTCGGTCAGTTGCGAGACGAAGCTGCGGTCCACCTTGAGGCGGTCGATGGGCAGGCGCGTCAGCACGCTGAGCGAAGAGAAACCACAGCCGAAGTCATCCAGCGCGATGCGAACGCCCAGCGCACGGAGTACCTGGAGCTGGTCGACGACCTTGTCCACCTCTTCCATGGCCACGGATTCGGTGATCTCGAGCTCGATGCGGTCCGGCGGAACGCCGGTCTGGTCAAGGGTGTTGCGGATCATTTCGACGAAGCCGGCCTGCCTGAACTGAAGCGCCGACACGTTCACCGCCATTACCACGCGCTCCTCGCCGGCGTCGCGCCATCGCATCAGCTGGTCGCAGGCCTGCATGAAGACCCAGGCGCCGATCTCGACGATCAGGCCGGTGTATTCGGCGAGCGGGATGAAATCGTCTGGGGGCACCATGGAGCCGTCGTCGCGGCGCCAGCGCAGAAGCGCCTCGGCGCCGATCAGGGCGCCATCGCGCGCGTCGATCTGCGGCTGATAGTGAACGGTCAGCCCGCGGTGGAAATCGAGTGCCGCACGCAGCTCGTTGAGCATGACCATGCGCTGCTGGGCCTGGGCCGCCATCTCGCGGGTGTAGTGGCAGCAGCGCGAGCCCCGCTCGTGCTTGGCGTGCCCGAGGGCGACCGCGGCATCGCGCAGCAGGTCGGAGGCCCGGGGCAACAGACCGCCCGCTCCGCGCGAGACCGGCGCGATGCCGACCCGTACATGGAGCGGGACACCATGCCCCCGGGCATAGAACGGGGCGTCGAAGATCTGCACCAGCGCGTCGGGGGACAGCACCCGGGCCGGTCCGAACAGGGCGAAGCTGTCGCCCACCAGCCGGGCCAGCATGACGCTGTCGGGAAAGGCCGAACGCAGTCGCCGGGCCACGGCCATCAGCAGGGCATCGCCGGAACGCTGTCCGAGCGCGTTGTTGACCTCGGAAAAATGGGCCAGGTCGAGCAGCGCGACCGCGTGCGACAGGGCATCGGCCGACGACACCAGGAACTGATCCACGTCGTCGACCAGCCGCACCCGGTTCGGCAGCCGGGTCAGGGGATCGAAGTAGGCATAGAAGTTGAGGCGCTCGAAGAGGCCGACGTTCTCGAAGCCGACCCCGATATTGACCGCGAAGACCTCCAGCATGCGCCGGTCGACCGACTCGAGCGGACGCTCGGTAGCCAGGTAGACCACGGCCGAGCGGCCGCCCTCACCGCTGAAGAAGAGGACCGTGGCGTTGGGCTCGTAGATGCTCGTGCGGGCCGCCATGCAGCGGTTGATGGTCTGCACGATCTCGCCGTCGCCGAGCTCGGCCAGCGGTCGGCTCACGTGGTTGCGGAAGCGTCCGGCGGCACCGACCACGTAGAGCGAGGAGTCGGCGTTCTGCATGAAGGGCGAGCCGCTGCGGGCGCAGATCAGCCCCTCGGGCTCGAGGCGAAGCAAGGCGGAGATCTGGGTCAGGACCCCTTCGGCGAAGCTCGCCAGCGCACGCCGGCCAAACAGCTCGCCGGCCGACTGGACGATCATGTCCAGACCGCGCCGGCTCGCAGCCAGGGTCCGGATCTGCTCGAAGCTGCGGATCGCCGCGGTCAGGGTCGTGACCAGGCGGACGTGGGTGAGCTCGGACTTGGTCTTGTAGTCGTTGATGTCGTAGTCGCGCACCACGCTCAACTCGGGCGCATAGCCGGGCTGCCCGGTGCGCAGGATGATGCGCAGCTCGTCCAGCGCCAGGTCGCGGCGGATCACGGCGACGAGATCGAGCCCGGCCTCCGGCGTCTCCATCACCACATCCAGCAGGACAACCGCAATTTCCCCGCCACGCGCCTCGAGGCAGGCCCGTGCCTCGGCGGCGCTGTGCGCATGCAGCAGTTCCAGCGGGCGGTCGAGCAGGCGCGTGTTCTGGAGGGCGAAGTTGGTGGCCTGGTGGACCTCTTCGTCGTCGTCGACCACCAGGACGACCCACGCCGGCAGGACGTTGCCACGGAGGGCGGAGCCTTCGTCGTCGGCGGGCTCGTCGACGAAATCGATCAGGTCGTCGTTGGGAACGGGGCTGGTCAAGATGGTTATCGCTCGCGGGGTAGGCGGTGGTTCCTTGCCGGGGCTGACCGGCAACGCGGCTCGCACCATTGCAGTCGTATCGGCCCGGGACCCGCATTCTTTAGGGCATCAGCGCGGATTCCGCCGCCCGCGGGAAGGGCCCCACCCACCCTGCCGGCGGGGCCGGATTCAAAGCAGGAACTGCGGATTTCGCAACGGTCCGGTCGGGAAAATGGGTGCCGGATGCTGCACTGCATCTTCGCTTCGCCTACACTTGCTCCGTCCGCCCGCAGCCCCCGGGGTGGTCGAACAGAGAACCCGCCCCATGAACGACCCGATTCCCCTCGGAACCCGACGGCAGATCGACGGCCAGGACCGCATCTACTACTACGGGTACTGGATCAAGGCCTATTCGCCGCCGGCCAACACGCTGGAAGCGAAGAAACGCCTGATCGAGGGCCTCACGCGCCGGCTGTTCAACCACGTGGAGCACGGCCTCAACATCCCCGGCTTCCGTCTCAGTACGGCCCGGGCGGCCTACGAGCAGGAACAGGAACCCCGGATCAAGCGGGTCAAGGGGGCCATGCTTGCCGGCGCCCTGTTCAACCGCGCCACCGACATCTTCACCAAGCTCGTCGAGCTGCAGTCGCTGGGGGTCGAGATCCAGACCGACAACGAGCTGATGCGCGAGTGCGGCCAGTGCCTGCAGGAAGCCCTGACCCTGGGGAAGCTGGTCCTGCACCGCAGCGGCGACGAGGGCATCGACGAACTGTGGGGCGAGCCCTTCAAGGCCTTCACGATGCCGATCGACGCCTTCTACGAGAGCCGCTACGTCAAGATCGCCATGACCATGCGCGACATCGACCGGCTGACCGAGGCGATGATCGCGGTGTTCACCAAGCTCTCGATGTTCGGCGCCGAGATCGGCCCGATCATCCAGGACTACGCGGACGCGGCCAAGATCAAGTGCGAGACCCTGCGTACCGACCCCGTGATCTTCGATGTGTGGAGCCGCTTCGTGGTGGCCGCAGAGCGTGTCATGGGCTACGAGCCCAAGCTGCAGCCCAACGCCCGTGACGTGGACCTGCGCGAGGCCAGCGAGGGCAAGCAGCTGATCGACAAGGGCCTCGACCTGATCAGCTACATCACCCGGGCCCGGGTGCCCATGCCCAAGAGCACGCGCGACTACATCCAGCGCTGCGAGACCTTCGCGCGCGAGGCCGAAGGGCGTCGCCGCACCTTCGACCCCCTCTGAGGCACCGCCTCAGAACCCGATCTTGCGCTTGCCGCCCTTGCGGAAGGCGTCGAGATCCTCGACCGTCAGCGCGTCGCGCCCCGCCAGCTTGGCATTGCCGAAGGCCGCCATCAGCGCCCGACGCTGCTCGCGTGGCGGATACTGGGACAGGCGCTCCATCACGTCGTCGTCCGGATCGCGCGGGAATCCCCAGTCATGGGCAGAGACGATCTCCCGGTACAGGCGGCACGCGATCTGGAAGGATTCGTCGGCGTCCGGCCGGGGAATCGTGTACACGTTCATCCGGTTCAGGATCGGCTCGGGAATGTGGCGCTCGTCGTTGGCGGTGGTGACCCACAGGATGTGGCTGGCGTCCATCTCCACGTCCACGAACTCGTCACGGAAGCGGCGCGCGGTGTCGTGCTCGAAGAGCTCGTAGAGGGCGCCCATCGGGTCGTAGCGGGAATCGCCGCCCGCCTTGTCCACCTCGTCGAGCACGATCACCGGATTGGCCACTTCGCCCCCGACCAGGGTGTTGGCCACCTTGCCGGGCTTGGCGTGGTTCCACTGGGCCGAGGCGCCCGACAGGATCCAGCCCGCGGTCAGGGAACTCATCGACACGAACTGGTAGCCGGTGCCGAGCTGCTCGGCCATGGCCTTGGCGAAGTGGGTCTTGCCGATGCCGGGCTCGCCGAGGAGCAGCATCGGGGCGAAGGACACCGGTTCGTTGCCGGAAACCGCCAGGGCCATCGACTTCTTCAGGTCGTCGATGACCTCACCGAAGTTGGGGCAGCGCTCGTAGAGGGGATCGAGGGCGTCGGTCCGGCTGGGCTTCACCACGAAGCGCGTACCGCCGAGCTTCTTCATGCGGTCGTAGAAACTGGCCAGCGCCTCATTGCGTTGTGCCGCGCTGTCCTCCAGGGCCCGGTCGACGTCTCCGACCCGGTAGATCTCGCGGGCGTCCGCGAGCGGGATTCGAATCTCTGCGGTTTCCATGGTGGCCTCCGTGGGGTCGGCTGAACTGCGTTGATGTGCTTTCTATAGGCTGTGTTCGTTCGGCTCAGGGTCCGGTTCAATCCTGTCAGTGCTTCCTAAGCGAAGCTCGTGCCAAATGGCACGAACGGTCCCATGTCTACGACCAGCGCGCGGAATTGCTGAAAGGTTCGGGCCTGTCGGTCGGTCGAAGGCTGGAAATGCCCCACCAGTTTCGGGGAATTGGCACCCAATTGCTGCGCCGCAACATCCATTTTGGTGCAGACATGTCCCGGAACCGACACGGCTGGGCACCGTCCACTGCTACAAGGAGACCCCTCACCATGCGCCTCAAGCCCCTCGTTCTCTTCGCCGCCCTGGCACTGACCCTTGCCGCCCAGCCCGCCACCGCACGCACCGCACTGGCCACGTTTGCCGGCGGCTGCTTCTGGTGCATGGAGGGCCCCTTCGACCGGATCGACGGGGTCATCTCGACCACCTCCGGCTACACCGGCGGCAAGACAGACAACCCGACCTACCCTGAGGTGTCCAGCGGCGCGACCGGGCACGCCGAGGCCGTGCAGGTCGAGTACGACCCGGACAAGGTGAGCTACGAGACCCTGCTGACCACCTTCTGGCACAACATCGACCCGCTGGTCCGCGACCGGCAGTTCTGCGATATCGGCAGCCAGTACCGCAGCGCCATCTTCTATCACGACGAACAGCAGAAGCAGCTGGCCGAGGAATCCAGGAAGGCCCTGGAGATGGCCATCTTCCGCCGCCCCGTCGAGACCCAGATCGTGGCCGCCGAGCGCTTCTATCCGGCCGAGGCCTACCACCAGGACTACTACCTGAACAATCCGCTCCGCTACAAGTACTACCGCTACAGCTGCGGCCGCGACCAGCGCCTCCAGCAGATCTGGGGCGACGCGGCGGGCCATTGAGGCGGGCCCGGCACGGCACGTGGTAACCCGATACCACCCGCGACGCGCGACGGGCCGGCACACTGCCTCCTCCATGCACGGAGGAGGTCACGATGGGCAAGAAGATCCTGATGATCTGCGGCGACTTCGCCGAAGACTACGAAACGATGGTGCCGTTCCAGGCCCTGCAGGCGGTCGGCCACACGGTCCACGCGGTATGCCCGGGAAAGAAGGAAGGTGAAGCGATCGCCACCGCCATCCACGACTTCGAGGGGCACCAGACCTACAGCGAGAAGCCCGGGCACGCCTTCGCACTGAACGCCAGCTTCGACGAGATCCGTGCCGGCGACTACGACGCCCTGGTCGTGCCCGGCGGCCGGGCGCCCGAATATCTCCGCCTGGACCCCAAGGTCCTCGAGCTCGTGCGGCACTTCTTCGTCACCGACAAGCCCGTTGCCGCGATCTGTCACGGGGCCCAGCTGCTGGCCGCCGCCGGGGTCCTCGAGGGCCGCCTGTGCAGCGCCTATCCGGCCTGCGCGCCGGAAGTGCGCCTGGGTGGCGGTCGCTATGCGGACATCGGGATCACCGAGGCCGTGACCGACCACAAGCTCGTCACCGCGCCGGCCTGGCCGGCCCATCCGGCCTGGCTGGCCCAGTTCCTGGCGGTGCTCGGAACCCGTATCGAAGCCTGAGCCGCACCCGTCGGGGCCGGACTATACTGGCCCCGACTCCGCACCGGACGACCGCCATGTGTCGCATCTTCGTCAGCGCCGACCCCCGGCTCTACCTCCCGATCACCCGCTCGATCCGCCTGCGTGGCGTGGCCACCAGCATCCGGCTCGAGTTGCAGTTCTGGCAGGTGCTGGAGGAGATCGGCGAGCGCGACGGCCTCAGCGTGCCGCAACTGCTCGGCACCCTGCACGACGAACTGCACGACGCGGGCAGCCTCGACGGGAACGGCAATTTCACGTCC
>JAGRFX010000223.1 GCA_020445805.1 Rhodocyclaceae bacterium | reverse complement strand
CAGGGCGTGGACCAGGACCTGGCCCAGTCCTTCGGCCTGCCCGACGCCACCGGGGCCCTGGTGGCCCGGGTCGAGCCCGGCAGCGCCGCCGAGGAGGCCGGCGTGCAGCCCGGCGACGTGATCCTGGAGGTCAATGGCAACAAGGTCGGCGAGAGCAACGAGCTGCCCCGCCTGATCGGCGAGATGCGCCCCGGCACCCAGGTGGAACTCAAGGTGTGGCGCGACGCGCGCGCCCGCAAGCTCAAGGTGACGCTGGGGTCCATGGGCGACGACGGCGCGCCGGAGACCACCGGCCAGCGCGAGGAGGCCGGCAAGCTGGGACTCAGCGGTCGGGCGCTTGCCAAGGACGAGGCCGAGGAAATGGGCGTCAAGGGCGGCATCGTGGTCGAGTCCGTCAGCGGCCCGGCCGAGAAGGCGGGCCTGCGCGAAGGCGACGTGGTGCTGGCCCTCAACAACCAGCCCGTCGCCACCATCGGCGACTTCCGCGAGCTGCTCGACAAGGCCGGCAAGCGCTTTGCGCTGCTGGTCCAGCGCGGCGAGGCGCGGATCTTCGTGCCGGTGCGGATCGAATAAGCGCTACTCGGCCTCGCCAACCCGAAACCCCGCCTCGGCGGGGTTTTCTTTTTAGCGCCCGTGATGGCGGAGGCGAACCCGACGCAGACTCACCAGAGCCCCGGGTCCTGCAGTGGCGCCACGCAGCTCAGCTGGCGGACGCCGCCCCCATCGTCGGCGAGCCGCAGGGCCTGCCAGCCGAAGGGATGCGTCAGGGCGCAGGGGGCCCCGTAGTGTGCGGCGAGATCCCCGCGAAAGCCGAATCGACCGTAATAGGCGGGATCCCCATACACCAGGATGGCCCCCACTCCGGCCTGGGCCAGGCGCTGGATGCCGTACTCGACGAGTCGGGCGCCGATCCCGGCCTTCTGGTGGCCGGGCATCACGCCGAGCGGGGCCAGCAGGTAGCCGAACCAACCCGTGTCATCCGCGCACCAGACCGGGCTGAACGCTACGTGGCCGATCAGCATCCCGCCGCTCAGCGCAACCAGGGATCGGGTCGGGGGTGACGTGTCTGCGTCCAGCAACTGCACCGCGAGGTGTGCGATGCGGGGGCCTTCGTCGGGGCCAAAGGCCGCGCAGTGTAATGCGTCGATTGCAGCGGCGTCGTCATCGCTGGCTTGGCGCAGGGTGAAATCGTCGCCCATCGTTGTTCCTGTTCGAGACAAGTCGAGCTTATCGGACTCAAGCGCAGCATCATGCCCATTGTTCGTATTTGAATATCGCTACCAAACGGGCGGGTGCGAAGGTCTGAGGCCGACCCTCAACGGACGATTGGCCTTCTCGCCCCAATGACTGGAGTTCAGCGGGTGCGGCCAATCGAACGCTAACTTTCTTCGTCTGCGTTAAGCAAGAGCGATCAGACAATTCTTATTGCCTTGGGCATTGCGCAGTGATCGAATCGCGAGATTCACAGAGTCTGTACGAGCAGGCCCCGCGCTCTAACTGGGGTTCAGGCGTTAGCCAAGCCGCCTCAGTTGGATGCGTCTTCAAACAGCTTTCTTCGCTCGATCAAGAAGTCCATCAGTGCGCGGATCTTGGCGGGCCGTTGAGCCCGCGACGAGACATAGAGATAGAAGCCTGGGAACGGCCGACACCAGGGTGCGAGCACCCGCACCAGTCGGCCCTCAGCCAAGTGCTGGCGCACACAGATGTCCAGGTACTTGATCACCCCCACGCCTTGCAGCGCCGCGTTGAGCATGTTCTCGTCGTCGTTGAATACGGCACTGCCTTTAGGCTCAACCACCACGGTGCGCTCCTCCGCGTCCGGCGAGGTGAACGACCAGCGGTCAATGGTGCCGCTGGAGGTGAAGCGATAAGCCAGGCAGTTGTGCCGCATCAGGTCAGCCGGCGTTTTGGGCAGCCCGTGCTGGGCAAAGTATGCGGGCGAGCCCACAACGGCCATTTCGATCGGAGGCGTCACCGGTACCGCCACCACGTGTTCGTCTAGGCTTTCGCCCAGGCGCAGGCCGGCGTCCATGCCGTCGGCCACGATGTTAGAGAAGCCATCGTTCATCACGAGCTCCAGCCGCACCTTCGGGTGGCGCGCCAGGAACTCGCCCAGGTGCGGCTCGATGAGCAGCCGCGCGGCGATGCGCGATGAATTCAGTCGGATCAGCCCTGAAGGCTCGTCGTGCCGCTCACTCAGCTCGGTGACAGCCCGCTCGATGGCGGACAGCGCGGGCTGCAGCACGTCCAGCAGGCGCTGGCCTTCGTCGGTCAAGGACATGTCCCGGGTCGTGCGGTTGAGCAAGCGCACGTCCAGGCGCTCCTCCAGTCCCTTTAGGTGCTGAGACAGCGCCGCGCGCGTGACTTCCATCTCGTCCGCAGCCTTGGTGAAGCTGCGGTGACGGGCGATGTGCGCGAACCAGGTCAGCGAGGCGAGCAGCGAGGGTTGGATGGGCATCTGTTTAGTTTAACTAAGCAGTCATGTCTTCTGGAGGCTATTTATCAATGCCAATCGAAATCCTACGATTCACTCACGTCGCAGGCTTTGACGGCGAATTCACCACCCACCGGAGCGAATCACATGTCCACCAACGTCACGTTCAAGAACCTCAACGGCCAAGGCATCACGATGGCCGCCACCCTGTACTTCCCCGTTGACTTCGACGCAGCCCGTAAGTACCCGGCCGTCGTGGTTTCCCACCCGGGCGGCGGCGTCAAGGAGCAGACCGCCGGCCTGTACGCCAGCAAGCTGGCTGAGAACGGCCTGGTGGCCATCGCTTTCGACCGCTCCTACCAAGGCGCCAGCACGGGTGAGCCCCGCCAGCTTGAAAACCCCTTCGTCAGCACTGAAGACGTCAGCGCCGTCATCGACTACCTGACCACCCTGGCCTACGTCGACGCGAACAAGATTGGCGCCATGGGCATCTGCGCCGGCGCAGGCTACAGCGCCAACGCCGCCATCAACGACCGCCGCATCAAGGCCCTGGGCATGGTGAGCGCGGTGAACATCGGCCAGATGTTCCGCAATGGCTGGGACCACAACGTCAAGGACGCCGACGCGGTGGGCTACCTGGACTTCGGCTCGAGCGCCCGCACCGCCGATGCCGGCGAGCGCGGTTTCGCCACCATCCCGCTGGCCCCGCTCAAGAAAGAAGACGCGCCCAATGCCGAACTGGCCGAGGCCTGGGAGTACTACCACACGCCCCGCGCCGAGCACCCCCATGCGCCGGGCTATGCACTGGCTCGCAACCTGAACCAGATCATCACGTATGACGCCTACCACCTGGCCGAAGCCTTCCTGACGCAGCCCATCCTGGCCGTGGTCGGCAGCGTGGCGGGCAGCAAGTGGATGAGCGAAGACCTGCTGGCCCGCGCCGCCAGCACCGACAAGGCGCTGCACATCGTCGAGGGCGCCAATCACATGTCGCTATACGACGTGCCGCAGTACGTGAACGAGGCCGTGTCGCAGCTCGCACCGTTCTTCCGCGCCAAGCTGGCTGGTTGAACTGCCGCCAAGCCCGCCCTGCCATCGACTTTCTCATCAGGACATTCACCATGGAAACCGTCAGCATTCGCAACCCGGGCATGAACTGGGACATCGCCGCCAACATCCACTTCCCGCCGGGCTTCGATGCGGCACGCCCCTACCCGGCCATCGTGTCCAACCACCCCATCGGAAGCTGCAAGGAGCAAACGGCAGGCAACGTCTATGGCGCGGCCCTGGCCGAAGCCGGGTTCGTCGTCATCGTGCCCGACGCCAGCTTCCAGGGCGGCAGCGGCGGCTCGCCCCGCTGGCTGGAGGACGCAGAACAGCGCGTTCGTGACTACCGCGACGTAATCGACTACCTGCAGCGCTTGCCCTATGTCGACCCGCAGCGGATTGGCATCCTCGGCATCTGCGGGGGCGGCGGCTATTCGATCAAGACGGCCATCATCGACAAGCGGATCAAGGCCCTGGTCAGCATCACCGGCGTCAACTTCGGCCGGTTGTTCCGTGAAGGGTTCAGCGGATTCAATCCGGTGGGCACGCTGGAAGCGATGGCCGCTCAGCGCACAGCTGAGAACGCCGGCGCCGAACAGCGCGTCGACATCTTCCTGCCCGAAAACGTGGCGGCAGGCCAGGCCGCCGGCATCAAGGACATCGATGTGCTGGAAGCCACTGACTACTACCGCAACCGCCAACCGAACGCGAACTCGGGCACCCGGATGCTGTTCTCGCACGCGGCCACCAACCTCGCCTGGGATGCCTTCGCCTATGCCGAGACGCTGTTGACGCAGCCCATGATGGTGGTAATCGGCGACAAGCCAGGTGGCTTCGGCGCCTATCGCGACGGCATGGAGATCCATGGCCGCGCCGCTTCGAAGGACAAGCACCTCGTCGTGGCCGAAGGCTGGTCGCACTACGACCTATACGACCAGCCCGAGCCGGTGGGCTTTGCCTTGTCCAAAGTGGTGCCCTTCTTCAAGGAAAAGCTGTGAAGAACGTTCTCATCCTCGGCGCTAGCGGCCAGATCCCCCGCTTGGTGGTCCATGCACTTGCCCATGAACCAGGCGTTCAGCAGACCCTGCTGCTGCGCGACCCCAAGAAGCTCACCGGGCAAGAGCCAGCCAACGCGAAGGTCGTCATCGGCAACGTGTTGGACAAAAAGCTGCTGCGGCAAGCCATCTCGGGCCAGGACATCGTCTACGCCAACCTCGCGGGCGAAGACCTGGACAAGAAGGCCCAGGCCGTGATCGCGGCCATGCTGGCCGAGGGTGTGCAGCGGCTGGTCTTCGTCCTGGCGCTGGGCATCTATGACGAGGTGCCGGGCCAGTTCGGAGAGTGGAACAACGCCACCATCGGCGAAGACCTCAAACCCTTCCACCGCGCGGCCGATGCCATCGAGACTTCGAGCCTGGCCTACACCATCCTGCGCCCGGCTTGGCTCATGGACGAAGACGAAGTCGACTACGAAGTGACGACCAAGGGCCAGCCGTTCCGAGGCACAGTGGTGTCGCGAAAGAGCTTGGCGGACGTGATCCTGCAGGTCATCGCCAAGCCCGAGCTGCACATCGGCGGCAACCTGGGCGTGAACAAGCCCGGCACCGACGCTGACAAGCCCTACTTCATGTGAACGGAGCTGCCAGCCCATGGAATTCCTAAAGCAACTGTCTGCCGCCCAGTGGATGCTGACGCTGCTGGTCGTGGTCTTGCTCGCAGGGCTCGCCTTCTTCGTCGGCGTGACCATCATCGAAAGGCGCCAGGCCCAGGCGGTGGCGGGCATGGCGCCCCATGCCTCGCCCGCTCACAGCCGAGTCGCGGTCGTCTACTTCTCGCGCTCGCGCAACACGGGGCTGGCAGCGCGTCACGTCGCCACGCGGCTGGGCGCGGCGATTCATCAGCTGGAAGTTCCCGAGTACGAACTGGGCCTGGCCGGGCTGACCCGTTCGGCGTTCGCTGCCAACGCGCGCCGAAACGATCCGGCGGCCCTGCCAGACACCACGCCACGCCAGTTGAACCTCACGCCTTTCGACACGGTCTGGCTGGGCTCGCCGATCTGGTTCTACAGCCCCGCGCCACCGATCTGGGCGTTCGTCGAACACAATCGCTTCGACGGCCAACACGTCGTGCTGTTCAACACCTTCAACAGCAACTTGGGCGCAGACCAGATCGCGGCGTTCAAGGCCAAGGTGCTGGCGCGCGGCGCGCGCTCGTTCGAGCACCGCCAGGTGCTTCGCGGGCGTATGACGCGGCAACTGACACCTGAAGAAATGCTCGGTGTCATCGACTCCGAATGGTTTGGCCTGACGCCAGACAAGCATGCCCGTAGTTCAACAGTTAAGCCGCCGTAAGCCAGGCCATGCTGTTCATCGTTGCCAGCATCCAAATGACATGCAGGTGTCCGGTTGAATCCGCAGCTTCTTGCAGACGTTCAACCTACGTCTTCGAATGACTCCAGCCAGCCTAAACCGGCCCGATGGCTTTGAGCGGCGAACGACTCCTGATGGCCGAACTCAGCCATCCAACATCATTGACCCTTGTAGGGCGGAAGAGCGCAGCGTCATCCGCCAGGGTTGCCGATGTGTCTTGTCCCGGTTGGCGGATGCCGCCTTCGGCACTTCCGCCCTACGTGCCCAGGGCCTACGCGCTGCCTACAACCACTGCGCCAGCGACACGCCAACCCCCAGCACGGTCTGGCGGTGGTTGTAGTCGATCAGGGTCTCGCCGTAGCCGGTGAACAGCTGCAGGTGGCCCATCAGGTAGCCGCGGATCGGGAAGGACCAGTCGAAGGTGGCGGCGCCCCGGCTCGGGTGGGTGCGCAGGGAGTGGCGAAGCCCGAGCGAGATCACGTGGCCGTCGCGCTTCCAGATACCGAGCACCTCGCCGCGGCCGATGTAGTCCTGGATGTCCCGGTTGTCGTCGTTGCCCTCCTCCTCCGGGACCCGCAGCCACGGCTTGATCATCAGGGCGAAGTCCTCGCCCTCGAGGCCGAACTCGGCGTAGATCCGGTTCCAGCTCCGCGAGGCGGGCTCCGACTTGCCGTTGGACTGGTGGTTGAGGCCGATGTTGAGCAGCCGCCAGCGCAGCCCCAGCACGTCGATGTCGGTGCCGTTGCCGCGCAGGCGCACGGTGCCGGAGTCGGCCTCCTGCAGGGTGGCCACGGTGCGCATCAGGGTGCTCTTGCCGGCGCCGTTGGGGCCCAGCAGCCCGAACATGCCCGTGGGGATGTGCAGGGTCACGTCGTCCAGGGCCTTCACGCCATTGCCGTAGGTCTTGCTCAGTCCGTCGATCAGGAGTTCCATGCGCAGCAGAGGGGTTGTTGCGGGGTGAAGATGCGGATCGTCCCCCATCGGTCCGGCCCGATCACACGGGCGGTCGGAGGTGGAGGATGGTCGGAAGTGGGACGGGGATCGGGGCGGGAGGTTACAGGGAGGGTTGGTCAAGTATCAAGGGGCAAGTGGCAAGTGGCAAGTGTCAATTGGGGATGGGTTTGGTCAGGTAGTGCTACCTCGCACCTCT
>JAGRFX010000222.1 GCA_020445805.1 Rhodocyclaceae bacterium | reverse complement strand
AAGATAGCGTGTCTACCAATTTCACCACGTCGGCGTTGCTTCAAAAAGCGGACGAAATTATATCTTGCTGCACTGCCAAAGCAAAGTCTTTTAACTTATTTAGGAATCGACTGCGCTTTCGAATCGGCCGGCTCGGCGGGCGTGGCAGGCGGCGTCTGGACCGCGGCACCCGGGACCTCGGGGGCGGAGTCCATGACGCTCACCGGCGCCTTCTGGCGGTCCGTGGCGAGGTAGCTGAGGCCCAGGCTGGTAATGAAGAACACCGTCGCCAGCGCGGCCGTCGTGCGGCTGAGGAAGTTGGCAGAACCGGAGGCACCGAACAGACTGCCCGAGGCGCCGCTGCCGAATGCCGCCCCCATATCGGCCCCCTTGCCGTGCTGGACCAGGACCAGGCCAATCACGCCAAGCCCCACGAGCACGTGGATTGTCAGCACGACGGAGAACATGAAACTACCCATTTTTCGACACCATCCCAAGAGATCAGCGCGCCGCGTTCGCAGCGCAGATTGAAACGAATCCTTCCGCATCGAGCGACGCACCACCCACCAGCGCACCGTCGATATCCTTCATCGCAAACAACGAAGCCGCATTGTCCGCATTGACACTGCCACCATACAGGAGCGGCACATCGGCCGCGTCCTGCCCGAGGCGGGTTTCCAGTGCGCGCCGGATCGTCCCATGGACGTCCTGCGCCATTTCGGGCGTCGCCGCCAGCCCGGTGCCGATGGCCCAGATCGGCTCGTAGGCGACGACCACTTTCCGCGCCGCAACATCCGCCAACCCGCCGAACACCGACTCCACCTGCGCCAGCACGACGCGATCCGTTGCACCCGACTCCCGCTGCTCCCGGCTTTCGCCGACACAGAGGATCGGCACCAGACCCGCGTCGAGCGCCCTGCGTACCTTGGCCAGCACCAGCGCATCGCTCTCGCCATGGTACTTGCGGCGCTCCGAGTGCCCCACCACCACGTGGCTGCATCCGACATCGCACAGCATGCCTGCGCTGACCTCGCCGGTATAGGCCCCGGCCTCGTGCGCCGAAACGTCCTGACCGCCGAGGCCGATCCGCCCGCCTTCGAGCAGCCCGCCCACCTGGGCGAGGTAGGGATGCGGCACGCAGAGCACCACCTCGCACGACAGATCCCGCACACCCGCCAGCACGCCGCCCACCAGCGCACGGTTTCCCGCCAGGGAACCGTTCATCTTCCAGTTTGCCGCCACCAGACTCCGCGCCACGGGATTGCCTCGCGAGGGGTTAAACCTCGGGATTTTATGCGCAGGCCCTGTCAGGGTCAAACCACATCATGCTCACCCGAAGCGCCCGGTGATGTAGTCCTCGGTCTGCTTCAGGCGCGGACGAATGAAGAGTTCGTCCGTCTCTCCGAACTCGATGATGCGCCCCATGTACATGTAGGCCGTATAGTCGGAGACGCGCGCCGCCTGCTGCATGTTGTGGGTCACGATCAGCACGGTGACCCGCTGCTTGAGCTCCGTCATCAGCTGCTCGATGTTGGAGGTTGCCATCGGATCCAGCGCAGCGGTCGGTTCGTCGAAGAGGATCATCTCGGGTTCGGTCGCCAGCGCCCGCGCGATGCAGAGCCGCTGCTGCTGACCGCCGGAGAGACTGGCCCCCGGGTCGTCCAGGCGGTCCTTGACCTCGTCCCACAGCGCTGCCGAACGCAGCGCCTGCTCGACCTTCTCGTCCAGCACGACGCGCGAGCGCTCGCCGCGTACACGCAGGCCGTAGGCCACGTTCTCGTAGATCGAGCGCGGAAAGGGGTTGGGCTTCTGGAAGACCATCGCGATCCGCATCCGCACCGCGATCGGATCGACCTGGCGCCCCAGCAGGTTGACGTTGTCCGGATAGAGGGTCAGCTCGCCCTGGCAATGATTTCCCGGATAGAGGTCGTGCATCCGGTTGAAGCAGCGCAGCAGCGTCGTCTTGCCGCAGCCCGAGGGGCCGATCAGCGCCGTGACGCATCGGTCGTACACCGGCAACTCGACGCCGTCGAGCGCCTTGTGGGCGCCGTAATGGAAGCTCAGACCCGTGACGCTGGCTTTCAGGGCCGGGGCCGCGGGCCGGGCCGGTTTGGCGACCGGCAGCCGATCTACCATCGTGTCTGTCTCCTCAGGCGGTACCTCAGCCAGATCGCCAGGCCGTTCATGCCCAGCGTCATCAGGACGAGCACGAAGGCCGCAGCGGCCGCGTTGGCGCGAAAGGCCTCTTCGGGGCGCACGGTCCAGTTGAACATCTGTACCGGCAGCGCCGTGAAGGGCGCCATCAGCCAGTCGAGGCTGATGAATGGAAAGTCCGGCGACACCGGCGACGGCGGCAGGAAGGCCACGAAGGTGACCGCACCGATGGCAATCAGGGGCGCTGTTTCGCCGATGGCACGCGCCAGACCGATGATGATGCCGGTCAGGATGCCCGGGGCCGCCCCCGGCACCACATGATCGCGGATGGCCTGCCAGGTACTGGCACCGCACGCGTAGGCCGCTTCGCGCTGGCTGTCCGGCACCGTACGGAGGGCCTCGCGGGTGGCGACGATGATGATCGGAAGGATCAGCAGGGCCAGGGTCAGCCCGGCGGTGAGCACGCTGTGGCCAAGCCCGAAGAGATACACGAAGAGCCCCAGCGCCGTGAGGCCGTAGATGATCGACGGCACGCCGGCGAGGTTGGTGACGTTGATCTCGATGATCGTGGTCAGCAGGTTGCGCGGTGCGTACTCCTCCAGATAGATGCCCGCCGCCACCCCCATGGGCACCGCCGCCAGCGCGGTCACGGCCATGATCGCGAGCGATCCGACCCAGGCCGCCAGCACGCCGGCCTCCCCGGGATGGCGTGAGGGGAAGGCCATCAGGAAGTCGATGCCGAGGCGGGGCAAGCCCTGCACCGCCATCTCGACAAACAGCACCGTGAGGGTCAGCACGCCGAGCATCAGGCATCCGAGCCCGACGACGGCGAAGGCCACGTCCAGGTGCCTGCGACGCCGGATCGCAACCCGGTAGTAGGCAGCCCGGTCGGCACTCATTCGTTGCGCCCGCCGCCGCCGAACCGGCGCTTCAGCAAGTGGCCCGCCACGTTCAGGACCAGCGTCATCAGCATCAGGGCCAGGCCTGCGACAAACACGGTCCGGTAGCCGATGCTGCCCTGGTCCACGTCGCCCTGCGCCACCTGCACGATGTAGGAGGTCAGCGTCGCCGCCGAATCCGTGGGGTCGAAGGTCAGCCGCGCCTGGGCCCCGGCCGCGATGGCCACGATCATGGTCTCGCCGATCGCCCTGGAAATTCCCAGGACGTAGGCACTGCCGATGCCCGACACGGCGGACGGCACAACGACCCCAAAGGCGGTCTGCAGACGCGTCGCGCCGACCGCATAGGAAGCCTCCCTCAGCCCCATCGGCACGGCCCGCATCGCGTCCTCGGAGAGCGAACTGACATAGGGAATGATCATGACGCCCATCACCAGTCCGGCGGACAGGAGGTTGAAGGTGGGCAGCGTCGGGATCACGGCCTGCAGGAGCGGCGTGACGAAGGCCAGGGCGAAATAGCCGTAGATGATCGTGGGGACGCCACCCAGCAACTCGAGCAGGGGCTTGGCGAGGTCGCGCACGGGCGGCGTGGCGAATTCCGAGAGGTAGACCGCGATCGCGGTCCCCGCGGGAATGGCCACCAGCAGCGCCACCGCCGTCACCGTCAGGGTGCCCGACAGGAGCACCAGAATCCCGAAATGGGCTTCGTCGAAGAGTGGCGTCCACTCCAGTTCGGTCATGAAGCGCGCGAGCGACACGTCACGGAAGAAGGCCAGGGATTCGGCCACCAGCACATACACGATCACCAGCGTGACGAGCACCGACAGAATGGCCGCCAGGAACAGCAGGCCCTCGACGACGCGCTCGCGCCGGTAGCCTCGCGGACGGCGCTGCAGGCGGCCCGGCCCCGGCTCTGACCGCCCCACGGTCGCTACGCGCCGTGCATTTGCCATCAGCCGCGCTCCCCGACCGCGGCAGCCGGACGACCGCCTGCGAGCCAGTGTTCGAAGGCCTCGCGCACCTCGGCATAGCGGGCCTCGGCCAGCGGCACGTAGCGCACCTCGTCGACCAGTTCGGGCGCCCGTGCCAGATAGTAGCGGACGAAATCGCGCACCTCTGGCCGAGTCGAAGCACGGCCATTGACGTAGATGTACAGGGACCGGGCGAGGGGGCGATAGCGACCGGCCCGCACGTTGTCGACCGACGGCAACACCGGCTCGCCCCCCTCCGGCGGAACGATGCCCAGCACCTTGAGCCGGTGGGCGTTCTCACGGTAATAGGCAAGGCCGAAATACGCCAGGGCGCCGGGATCCGAGGCCACCCCGGTGACCAGCAGGTTGTCGTCCTCGGACGCCGTGTAGTCGCTGCGCGAGGCGCGGGCGCGCCCGACGATGGCTTCAGTGAAATATTCGAAGCTGCCCGAGTCGGTACCCGGACCATAGAGCTTGAGCGGAAGATCCGGAAAGTGCGGGTTCACCTGCGGCCAGCGCAGCACCTGCGCATGCGCCTCTGGCGCCCAGATGCGACGCAGTTCGGCGATGGTGATCGATGACACCGGGTTGCGGGGACCGACGACAACGGTCAGGGCATCGAGCGCCACCGGCAGTGCCAGGTAGTCGATGCCGCTCGCACGACAGGCCGCCGTTTCAGTGGCCGTGATCGGACGCGAGGCATCGACGATGTCGAGTTCGCCCCGGCAGAACTTGCGGAAGCCACCCCCCGTGCCCGACACGCCGACCGTCACCCAGGTGCGGCGTTCACGCGCCTTCTGGAACTCCTCCGCCACCGCCTCGGTAATCGGATAGACCGTGCTGGACCCGTCGATGCGGACCAGCGCACGGGACTCCGAAGGCGCGCACCCGGCAACCAGCAGGGACAGCAGCACGGACAGGCAGCCACAGCGGATGGCGGGCGACATCAGGCTCGATCGACGATAGCGGAACCACCGCAGTTTATGACCGTTTTCTTACGCTTGCGTGACAGAAGCTCAATGTTCCATGGAGCGGCGCACCGCCTCGGCGATCCGGTTGGCGTGCAGCTCGACCTGCTCCCGCTCCTGCCCCTCGACCATCACGCGCAGCAGGGGCTCGGTACCCGACGGACGCAGCAGCACGCGACCGCGATCGCCAAGCGCCGCTTCGGCGGTATCGCGTGCGTCGGCGATCGCGCTGTCGCTCTTCCAGTCGAATCCCCCGGTCAGGCGGACGTTGATCAGCACCTGGGGATAGAACTCCAGTTCCGCGCAGGCATCGACGAGATCGGTCCCGCCCGAGCGCAGGGCCGCCAGGACCTGCAGCGCGGAGATGATGCCGTCGCCGGTGGAGTGGCGATCGAGGCACAGGATGTGGCCGGAGTTTTCGCCGCCGAGCTTCCACCCCCGCTCCTGCAGCAACTCGAGGACGTAGCGGTCCCCCACCTTGGCCCGCTCGAAGCCCACCCCCAGGCGACGGATCGCATGTTCGAAACCGAGATTGCTCATCAGCGTTCCGACCACGCCCTCGAGTCGCCCTTCGGCGTGTCGTGCCCGGGCAATCACATACAGCAGCTTGTCGCCGTCATAGATGGCGCCGTTCCGGTCGACCATCAGCACCCGGTCGCCATCGCCATCCAGGGCAATCCCGATGTCGGCCCGGTGCTGCAGCACGGCGGCCCTGAGCGCCTCGGGTCGCGTCGCGCCGCATTCGGCATTGATGTTCAGACCATTGGGCTCGACCCCCACCGGCACCACTTCGCCGCCCAGCTCGTGAAAGACGCTGGGCGCGATGTGGTAAGCCGCGCCGTTGGCGCAGTCGAGCGCGATACGCAGGCCGCGCAGGTCCAGCTCGTTGGGGAAGGTGCTCTTGCAGAACTCGATATATCGACCGGCCGCATCCTCGATCCGGCGGGCCTTGCCCAGGCCCTTGGACTCCTCACAGCCCATCGGCTGTTCGAGACGCCGCTCGATCTCCTCCTCGACCGCATCCGGCAGCTTGCTGCCGTCCGCCGAGAAGAACTTGATCCCGTTGTCATAAAACGGATTGTGGGAGGCGGAGATCACGACGCCCGCCTGCAGGCGCAGCGCCCGGGTCAGGTGGGCCACGGCCGGGGTCGGAATTGGCCCGGCCAGCATCACGTCGGCACCCGCCGCAGCGAATCCGGCCTCCAGCGCGGCCTCGAGCATATAGCCGGAGATCCGGGTGTCCTTGCCGATCAGCACGCCGGGGCGCTCACCATGGGGCAGTCGCTCGCGGCTCACCAGGGTCTTGCCGGCGGCATAGCCGAGCCGCATCACAAAATCGGGCGTGATCGGCAGCTCGCCGACCTTGCCTCGGACACCATCGGTACCAAAGTACTTCCTTGCCATTCTTCCCCTCTTCTCCGAATCACGAACCTCAGCCGAAGGCCTCGAGCAGCCGGAACGCATCCCGGGTGTCGGCGACATCATGCACCCGCAGGATGGCCGCCCCCTTCTGAGCCGCCAGCACGGCCGACACCACGCTGGGCAGGACCCGGTCCTTCACATCGCGACCGGTGACCGCCCCCAGCACGGACTTGCGCGAGACGCCCACCAGCACCGGGGCCATGCCTGCCAGTCTGCCGATATTCCGGAACAGCGCCTCGTTGTGCGCCCGCCGCTTGCCGAAGCCGAAGCCCGGATCGATGGTGATGCGGGCCCGGTCGACACCGGCATTGTGCAACCGCGCCATCTGCGCACCGAGGAACTGCTCCACTTCGGCCACGACATCCTCATACTGCGGGTCCTGCTGCATGGTCCGCGGCTCGCCCTGCATGTGCATCACGCACAGGCCCACGTCGGCGGCCGCGACGACCGCCAGGGCATCGGGGTCCCGCAGGCCATTGATGTCGTTGATCATCGCTGCGCCGGCGCGAATCGCCTCGGCCATCACCTGCGGCTTGACCGTATCCACCGAGACAGGCAGGCCGCAGCCCTGGAGTCCCTCGAGCACCGGGATGACGCGATCGAGTTCTTCCTGTACGCCGACCGGCTCCGCGCCCGGGCGCGAGGACTCGCCCCCCAGGTCCAGGATGTCCGCACCCTCGGCGATGCAGCGCTCGGCATGTCGCAGCGCCTCG
>JAGRFX010000221.1 GCA_020445805.1 Rhodocyclaceae bacterium | reverse complement strand
AGGCCAGGTCGAAGCGGTTGAGCTCGCCGGCCAGCCAGGTGACCAGGCCCACCGGGTCGCTGTCGATCATGTCGTTGTAGCTGTTGAGCGGCGACAGTCGCAGGCCCATCCGCCCCGGGCCGACCTCGGCCCCGACGGCCTCGAGGATCTCGAACAGCAGCCGCGCCCGGTGTTCGCGCGGGCCGCCGTAGGGGCCGCTGCGGCGGTTGCTGCCGTCGCGCAGGAACTGGTCGATCAGGTAGCCGTTGGCGCCATGCACCTCGACCCCATCGAAGCCCGCCCGCAGGGCGTTGGCCGCGCCGCTCGCGAAGGCCTGGACGATGCCGGGGATCTCCGTGTCGTGGAGGGGCCGCGGCACGGTATAGGCCTGCTTGCCCTCGGGGGTGTGGGTGCTGTCGTTGCGGATCGCCAGGGCGCTCGGTGCGACGGCGGCCCTGCCGCCGTTCAGCAGCGGATGGCAGGCCCGCCCGCCATGCCAGAGCTGCAGCACGATGCGTCCGCCGGCGGCATGGACCGCATCGGTCACCTGCCGCCAGCCCGCCACCTGGGCCCCCGAGTGGATGCCCGGCTCCATCCAGAAGGCCGAGGCCCCTTCGGACACCATGGTGGCCTCGGCGATGACCAGGCCAGCGCCAGCCCGCTGGGCGTAGTAGGTGGCCATCAGTTCGTTGGGCAGGTGTTCCTCGCCGGCACGGCAGCGGGTCAGCGGCGCCATCAGGATGCGGTTGGGCAGGCGCAGGGCACCGGCCTGCAGCGGGGTGAAGAGCGTCGTCATCGGCAGTGGTCCTTCATGATGGTGTCAAGTGTCGGCCCGCATCGGGCCGCTCGCCATCAGTCTGGAGGCACTGGTCACAATTTTCAACCAGTAGTATTTTAGTAACCTACTTCAGCCCTGACGCGCCTGCCCCCATGTCCGCCCACGACCTGCCCCGCCAATGCACCGAACCCTGCCCCATCGAGCGCGGCATGCGCATCCTCGGCGGCAAATGGACCGGCTCGGTGCTGTGGCACCTGAAGGACGGCCCGGTCCGCTTCAACGACCTGGCCCGCCAGCTCGGCGGCGCCAGCAAGAAGATGGTGGACCAGCGCCTGAAGGAGCTGGAGTCCCAGGGCCTGGTGCGGCGGCAGGTGCTCAGCACCCGGCCGATCGCGGTGGCCTACGAGATGACCGAGGTCGGGCGCAGCGCGCTCGATGTCCTCGAGCACCTGCGCGCCTGGACCGAGCGCCACGGGGTCTGAGGCCCCGCGCGCCCGCCGTCAGTCCGTATCGACGAAGCGTACCCGCGGAATCCAGCCCCGCGTCCGGCGGCTGAGCCGCGAGGCCACATCCTCGCTGCCGAAGCTCGCGGGCGACTCCCGGATCAGGCCGGCAGGCACATCCTGCATGGCGCGCACGCTGACCACCGCGTAGGTCTGCCCGTCGATCTCGGAACTCACCACCGGCACGACGCCACAGTGGCGGCAGACGTGAAAGGCGGCCGTGCCGGTGCCGAAGCGATAGGGCTCGCCGAGCGCCCCTGCCCGCACGCGCACCTCGAGGGAGCCGGCCGGACTCGAGGTCCACAACCCCCCGTGCTTCTGGCAGAAGCTGCAGTCACAGGCCCGCGCGGGGATCTCGGTCGGTTCTCCGCCCCAGTCCAGGGTGAAACGGACATCGCCACAATGGCAGCCACCTTCGATCTTCATCGCGTTCCCTCCCGTGCGTGCGTCCCTGTCGCCGTGCGCAGGACACCCGAGCGCGGCGAAGATGCCCCGCAGACACCCTTCGATGCGGCATGGTTCCTACCACCTGCGCGCGCACACTTTGTAAAATTTCGCGAATTCGCACCTTGCCAATGCACTCAGCACCAGCGACCGTGCGCGCCACCTGCGCGACTCTGCCGATCCAATGCCCGACCCGAACCCATTGAAGATACCTCACCGGCTGCTGGCCGGCGTCGTGCTCGCGGGGGGATTGGTCGCCGCACTGGTCTGGGGCGTCCTGTTCCTGTCGATCGACCGAAGCCGGCACGAGTCGATGGCACAGGCGCAGGCCATCCTCGTGCTCCGGGCCCAGATGTATGCCGAGGCCACGCGCCCGCTCCTGCGCCAGGTGGATGAGCGCCTGCGCGACCTGCGCGATCACTGGGACGGGGACCCGCAGGCGATGGCGGCCGCGATCCACGCGCGCCAGCCGGCTTCGTCCGACACGCCGTTCCGGATCCGCATCACGAGCGCCGACGGAACGGTGCCCTTCGTGATGCCGCCCGACGCGGCCGATGGTGCGGATTCGGGCACCGAGGCCCTGCCGTTCCACTCGAGCATGCCGCAACGGGACGTGCTGTTCGTCGGAGCGGCCACGCGGACGGCACCTTCGGCACCGCTGCAGGTTCATTTGTCGCGCCCGATCCACGCCGGCCAGCGCTTCATGGGGGTCATCGAGATCACGCTCGAGGCAGACGCCCTGACGCACGTGGATGAGATCCTGGGGCTGGGAGAATTCGGGGTCAGCTACATCCTGCAGGAGGACGGACGTGTCCTGACCCGACATCCGCAAGCGCCGGCGGACACCAGCGACGTGCTCGCCCCATTGGCGGGCACAGCCATCGATCCGCCGTCGGGGACGCTCAGCTTCACCGACCCCATCGATGGCATCGAACGCCTCTACGGCTATGCTCACCTGCCCGACTACGGCTGGACCTTCGTCGCAGCAGAAGCACTGAGCGAGGCGCTGGCACCCCACCAGTCGTTCCGGCGTTCGGTCCTGGCCGGCGGCGCCCTGGCGACATTGGCGGCAGCCATTGTCCTCTTCACCCTCTACCGCGCCCGGCTCCACCGCCTGCGGGCGCAGGCCGGGCTGGACGCCAAGGACCAGCAGCTCGCCGACCGGGAGCGCCTGCTCAGCGTGGCCTTCGAATCGCTTCCGATCGGCATCGCCCTGTCCGACCCCGCGGGGCGGCTGATTTACGGCAATCGGCAGGCGGCCGAGATTCTGGGTGTCGCAGGCGAGTCATGGCTGGGCCGTCCCATCGACGACGCCTGCTGGCAGATCGTGCGCTCCGACGGCAGCCCGATGCCACCCGATGCCTTTGCCAGCACACGCGCCCTGCGCGAGCAGCGGCGGATCGACGGCATCGAGATGGGACTGGTTCGCCCCGAGGGCATCCGCTGGCTGATCGCCAGCGCGGTGCCATCGCCGGACCCGAGCTACGGGGTGATCGTCGCCTTTTCCGACATCACCGCCACGCGGCGGACCGAGAGCGTGCTCGCCCGGCAGCGGCATCTGACCAAGTCGATCCTCGACACCCTCGGCGACCTGGTCTGGCTGAAGGATGACGCCGGCGTCTATATCACCTGCAATGCGCGATTCGAGCGGTTCTTCGGCGCATCCGAGGCCGAGATCCAGGGCAGGACCGACCACGACTTCGTCGATGCCGCGCTGGCCGATTTCTTCCGCGCCAAGGACCGCGAGGCCATGGAGAAGAACGGCCCGTCGATCAACCAGGAATGGGTCACCTTCGCCGCCGACGGCCATTCGGAACTGCTCGAGACCACCAAGACCCCGATGTTCGACGAGAGCGGGGAGCTGATCGGCATCCTCGGCGTCGGCCACGACATCACCGAGGCCCGGGCGCTGCAGGAGGCCCTCGAGGCCTCCCACCGGGACCTCCTGAAGGCCCAGGCAGTCGCGCGGCTGGGCAGCTGGTCCATCGATCTGGCCAGCGGGCAGGTTGCCTGGTCGCCGGTCACGTACACCCTCTTCGGCCTGCCGGAAGGCCAGCCGGTCGACGTGCCGACCTTCCTTTCCCTGGTGTTCCCGGACGATCGGGAATCGGTGGAGGCCGCCTGGCGCGACGCCCTGGACACCGGGCACTTCGACATCGAGCACCGCACCCTGGTCGAGGGCGAGGTGCGCTGGTTCCGGGAGCGTGCCGACTTCGTCCGCAATGCCGATGGCTGGCCCGTGAGCGCGCTCGGCACCGTGCAGGACATCACCGAGCGGCGACGGCTGGAGGACGCGCTGCGCCACCAGCAGCAGCGGCTCGAGGCCATCATCGAGGGCACCAACGTCGGGACCTGGGAATGGAACGTCCAGACCGGCGAGGCCGAGTTCAACGAACGCTGGGCGGAGCTCATCGGCTTCACCCTGGACGAATTGCGGCCGCTCTCCTATGACACCTGGCTCCAGGCCGTCCATCCCGGCGACCGCCCCCAGACCCAGGCGGCCATGCTCGCGCACTTCTCGGGCGAGAGCGAGACCTTCGAGTCGGAATTCCGTATGCGGCACAAGCGCGGCTACTGGGTCTGGGTCCTGGCCCTCGGACGCGTCAATCGCCGGACCATGGATGGCGCCCCGCTGCGCATGTCGGGCACCATCCTCGACATCACGGTCCGCAAGGCGACCGAAGAGGCCCTATCGGCACTCGCCGGCGCCATGACGCAGCTTTCCGGGGCATCCCTCTACCAGGCCATCTCTCAATACCTGGCGGACGCCCTGGACCTGGATTTCGTATTCACCGGTCGCCTGGACGAAGGGCATGCCCGGGTCCAGGTGGTTGCGGGCTGGTCCGGCGATGCGCCCATGTCGCCCTTCGCCTATGCGCTGGCAGACACCCCCTGCGCCGACGCGATGAAGCGCAGCACGGCGATCTTCCCGGAGGGCGTCAGCCGCCTGTTTCCCCGTGACGAGCTGCTCGAGCAAATGGGCATCACGTCCTACATCGGGAGTTCCCTCTTCGGCAAGAGCGGACAGCCGATGGGCATCCTGGTCGGCCTGGGCCGCAAGGTCATCCACCGAACCCAACTGGCGCAGCGGTTGTTCGGGGTTTTCGTGGACTCGGTCAGCGCCGAGATGATGCGCGTCCAGGCCGAGGAGACCGTGATCGCCGCCCGCAACCGGCTCGACGCGATTCTTCAGACCACCCAGGATGCGGTCTGGCTGTTGAGCTATGAAGGGCAGATCACCGACGTGAATCCGGCGGCCTGCGCCCTGTCAGGCTATTCGCGCAGCGAAATGCTGAGCCGGCAGATCGCCGACATCGACGCCGTTCAGGGGCCGGCCCAGATCGCCCTTGCGATATCGGGCGTGCGTCGCACCGGCAGCGCCCGCTTCGAGAGCTGTCACCGCACCCGGGCCGGGGAGCTGCTCACGGTGGACATCGCCATCAACGACCTGCCGGCCGAAGCCCTGATGGTGGCCTTCATCCGCGACATCTCGGCCCGCCGCGAGGCCGAGGAGGGACTGCGCCAGGCGGCCAGCGTGTTCGAGTTCTCCCATGAAGGCATCATGATCACCGACACCCGGGGCATGATCATCGACGTCAACGAGGCCTTCTGCCGCATCACCGGCTTCACCCGTGAGGAGGCCATCGGCAGCAATCCGCGGATCCTCAAGTCGGGCCGCCATGACGACAGCTTCTACGCCTCCATGTGGCAGGGCCTGCAGCGCGAGGGCCACTGGTCGAGCGAGGTCTGGAACCGCCGCGAGGACGGCGTGCTCTATGCCCAGCGCCAGACCATCAGCGCCGTGCGCGACGGCTCGGGCGAGGTCCTGCGCTATGTGTGCCTGTTCTCGGACATCACCGAGCTCAAGGAACACCAGCACCAGCTCGAGCGCATCGCCCACTACGACGCACTGACCGGACTCCCCAACCGCGTCCTGCTGGCGGACCGCATCCGTCAGGCGATGGCCCAGGCCCGGCGCCACGACACGCTGATGGCGGTCGCCTTCCTCGACCTGGACGGGTTCAAGACCATCAATGACAGGCACAGCCACGAGGTCGGCGACCGGCTGCTCACCCACCTCGCCGGCCGGATGCAGGAGGCCCTGCGCCAGATCGATACCCTGTCACGCCTGGGGGGTGACGAATTCGTCGCCCTGCTGGTGGATCTCGAAAGCCCCGAGGCGAGCGCGCCCATCATCGACCGCCTGCTCGCCACCGCCTCCGAGCCGACCTCTGTGGACGGGGTCGAGCTGCGCGTGTCAGCGAGCATCGGGGTGAGCTTCTACCCCCAGGCCGTCGACGTGGATGGGGACCAGCTGCTGCGCCAGGCCGACCAGGCCATGTACCTCGCCAAGCAGGCCGGCAAGAACCGCTTCCAGGTCTTCGACGTGGAGCACGACCGGTCGATCCGGGGTCGCCACGAGAGCCTCGAGCGGATCGGACTCGCGCTGGCGCGCCAGGAGTTCGTGCTGTTCTATCAGCCACGGGTCAATATGCGGACCGGCGACATCCTCGGCGCCGAGGCGCTGATCCGCTGGCAACACCCGGAACGGGGGCTGCTGCCGCCGGCCGCCTTCCTCCCCACCGTCAAGAACAACCCGCTCACCGAGGCCATCGGCGCCTGGGTCCTGGAGACCGCCCTGGCCCAGATCGAGGCCTGGCACGAACTGGGGCTGAATGTACCGGTCAGCGTCAATGTCGACGCCCGTCAGCTCGACCGCCCCGATTTCATGGACACCTTCAGGTCAGCCCTGGCGCGCCACCCGACCATCCGCCCCGGCGACCTGGAGCTCGAGGTGCTCGAGACCAGCGCGCTGGAAGACATCGAGCAGATCTCGGAGATCATCGAAGCCTGCGGCGCGCTCGGCGTTCACTTTGCGCTGGACGACTTCGGCACCGGCTACTCATCGCTCACCTACCTGCGGCGCCTGCCGGCGCGCAACCTCAAGATCGACCAGAGCTTCGTGCGCGGCATGCTGGACTCGCCCGAGGACCTGGCGATCCTGGGGGGTGTGCTGAGCCTGGCCGAGGCCTTCCGCAGGCAGGCCATCGCCGAGGGCGTGGAGTCGGTGCAGCACGGCAACATGCTGATCCAGATGGGGTGCGTCATCGGCCAGGGCTACGCCATCGCCCGCCCCATGCCGGCGGAAGCCTTTCCGGCCTGGGCCGAAGAATGGCGGCCCGATCAGAGCTGGCGCGTCCGACAACCGCTCGCGCGCAGCGACGTTCCGGTCATCTTCGCGATGGTCGAGCACCACGCCTGGATCGTGCACTTGCAGCGCTTCCTCGCGGGCGAGAGCGCCAGCCCGCCGACGCTGGACCCCCACCAGTGCCAGTTCGGTCACTGGCTCGACGACACCGGCCGAACGCGCCACGGCAGTCATCCCGCCTTTCAGAAGGTCCAGGCACTGCACGAAGCCGTTCACCAGGGTGCGGCAGAACTGCTGGCGCTCAAGCACGAAGG
>JAGRFX010000220.1 GCA_020445805.1 Rhodocyclaceae bacterium | reverse complement strand
CCAGGTGGGCGCGCCAGTCGCCCTTGGCCAGCTTGTCGCGGATCAGGCGGTCGGCCGTGGCGCGGTCCGGCACCCGCAGCAGGGCTTCGGCCAGGCACATCAGCGCAACCCCCTCCTGGGAGGACAGGGAAAACTCCTTCATCAGCGCGTCGACACCGCTGGAGCGGGTCCGGCTGGAGCGCAGGGCGGCCACGAGCTCGCTCGCCAGGGACGCGACCTGCGTGCGCTGGGCGCTGTCGAGCGCCGCCTCGCTCAGCAGGCTGGCGACGCATTCGGTCTCGGGCCGTCGCCAGGCGTCTTCGATGGCCACGCGGGTGGCGCTGCGGGGCGTGGAGGGCAGGGCGGCGCCGGCGAGGCCGGCTGGATCCGGGTGGCGAGACATCGACGAAGGGCTCCTGGGCGAGGCCGCCTGGGGGCGGCGAGCGGGTCCCATATTCTTCGTCAAATACAACAGTCATTGGCTCCAAAATTCCGAAATAGGAAGCCATTTGGACTAAAATTCCGAACATATCCAGACGAAGTGCCTATTCCGCCATGGACCGAATCGACCTCAAGATACTCGCCGAGCTGCAGGCGGATGCGCGTTTGTCGATCGTCGAGCTGTCGCGGCGCGTCGGCCTGACCAAGACCCCCTGCGCGGAGCGCGTGCGTCGCCTGGAGCGCAGCGGCGTCATCCATGGCTACCACGCCGAACTCGATCCGGTTGCCATGGGCGTCGGCCACATCGTGGTGGTGCAGGTGCTGCTGACCAGCACCTCCGAGCGGGACCTGCTGCGCTTCAACGAGGCCGTGCGCAAGATCGAGGCCATCGAGTCCTGCCACATGATCGCGGGCGACTTCGACTACCTGCTCAAGGTCCGTACCCGCGACATCAACGAATATCGCAAGGTGATGGGCGAGGAGATCTCGGGCCTGCCCTGCGTCAAGCAGACCCACACCTACGTGGTGATGGAGGTGGTCAAGGACGAGCGGCGCCTGCCGGTCGGCCGCGACTGAATCGACGCCGGCTCAGACCCGCGCCGATGTGGTGCGGTCAAGCCACTTCAGCAGGGTCTCGAAGAGCGCGTCGGGGTGGACGGGCTTGGCGATGAAGTCGTTCATGCCGGCCTCGAGGCAGCGGCGTCGATCTTCCGCAAAGGCATTGGCCGTCATGGCGACGATGGGCACGTCGGCGTAGCCGGGCAGTTCGCGTATCCGGCGGGCCGCCTCGAGTCCGTCCATGCGCGGCATCTGGACGTCGAGCAGCACCAGGTCGAAGTCGCGCGCGCTGGCGCTCTCGACCGCGGCGAGGCCGTCGAGCGCCACCTGCACCGACAGCCCCAGGTCCGACAGCAGGCCGATCGCCACCTCCCGGTTCACGGCCTCGTCTTCCGCCAGAAGGATCGTTCGGCCGGCATGTCGCGCCTTTAGCTGGTCGTCGATCGGGCCCGCCGACGCCGTGTCGTCGCGAGACCCGCCGCGCGACGAGCGGGCCAGCCGGACCGTGAACCAGAAGGTGCTGCCCGCGCCGGGCTGGCTCTCGCATCCGGCTTCGCCGCCCATGAGTTCGACGAGGCGCCGCGTGATGGCCAGCCCCAGTCCGGTCCCGCCATGCTCGCGGGTGGTGGTGTTGTCGGCCTGCTCGAAGGGTTCGAAGAGGCGGCCGAGCGCGGCTGCGGGAATCCCCACGCCGGTATCCACCACGTCGAATCGCACCACGACCCACTCCTTCGCGGTGTCGGTGACGCCGGCTCGGATGGTCACGTGCCCCTTGCGCGTGAACTTGATGGCGTTGCCCACGTAGTTGATCAGGGCCTGCTGCAGGCGGGTCGCGTCGCCGCGCAGCGCCAGCCCCGGATCGCCCACCTCCGCCCTGAGCTCGATACCCTTTTCGTGGGCGCGCTCGCGGAACATGGAGACCACGTTGTCCACCAGGATGCCGATGCGAAGCTCGCTCTCGTCGAGGGCGAACTTGCCGGCCTCGATCTTGGACAGATCCAGCACGGCGTTGATGATCTCGAGCAGGTGCTGGCCCGCCGTCTCGATGCGGCTCAGGCGACCCGCCTGTTCGGGCGTGGCGCCGGAGCGCCGCAGCAGATAGGCCATGCCGAGGATCGCGTTGAGCGGGGTGCGGATCTCGTGGGACATGTTGGCCAGAAACGCGCTCTTGGCGATGTTGGCGGCCTCGGCGGCCTCCTTGGCCGACTTGAGGTCGGCCTCGGATCGCTTGCGACCCGAGATATCGGTGACGAAGGTGATGAAGCGGCCTTCGCGGCCGGCCTGTTCGGGCATCAGGTAGCCGACGATCTCTACCGGGACCAGATGGCCGTCGCGGGCCCGCAGCTCGCTCTCGAAATGGGCGCTGCCGCCCTGGAAGAGCTGATCGGCTGCGTCCCGGAACGATCCCTCCGGGTAGTGGGGGTCGAGCTCGGGCACGCTCAGGGCGAGCATCTCCCGCACGCTGAAGCCGAGCATCTGCGCGGCGTGGCTGTTCACATAAAGAAAGCGCCCGGTCTCCACACTCACCCAGTGGATGCCGATGCCCGCACGTTCCATGGCGAACTGGGTGTCGTAGAGCTCGCTGGTCCGCTGTTCGACCAGGGCTTCCAGATCCTCCTGGTAGCGCCGCAGGTCGAGCTCGTTGCGCTTGCGGTCGGTGATGTCGCGCGAAATCACGATGAAGCGGGCGCCATCCTCGGTGGCGCGCGCCTTCCGGGCCACCGACAGTTCGAACCAGTGGCGGCCGATGGGCAGGTCGAGGGCGATCTGGCGGCCGTGGCTGAAGCCTTGCTCGTGGGCCTCCCGCAGCGCCCCCATGCACTGGTCGGCCATGTCGGGCGGCATGACCTCGGCGACCGTGCGTCCGAGCAGGGCCTCGGGCGGTGCGGCCAGCAGGTCGGTCCGGGGAGACCGATAGGCGTGGTAGCGGCCGTCCAGATCGAGTTCGAAGAGCAGATCGGGCAGGGCGCCCAGCGTGGCCTCCAGCTCGTCCTTGAGGCGGTGGATCTCGTCTTCCTGGCGGACGCGCTCGGAGATGTCGGCAAAGATGGTGGCGAAATGGTCGGGTTGCGGCGAAATCACCGACACCGAGAACGTCTTTCCGGTCTGGATCAGGCTGGCTTCGAAGTGCTCGGCGACCTGCGTGGTGGCCACCCGCGCGAAGACGGCCAGGTAGGGCACGTCACCGTACAGGTCACTGGCCCGGCTGCCGACCGCGCGCGACAGCGGGATTCCCGTATGCGCCTCGAAGGCCGGGTTGGCGTCGATGATGCCGTAGTCCACGGCGACGCCGTCCGCGTCGCGGATGATCCGGTGCAGCGCGACGCCCTCCGTCATCGTCGAGTACAGGGACTGGAAGCGTGCCTGGCTGTCGGCGAGGGCGTCCTCGGCCCGCTTGCGTTCCGTGATGTCGTGGGCGATCCCGAGCACGCCGACGATCGTGCCGTCCTCGGCCACCATGGGGGTCTTGGTCGTCTCGAAGAGGCCCCGGTAGCCGTTGGACGCGAAGCACAGCCATTCTTCGTTGATCACCGGCCGTTGGGCCGCCATGGCCTTCCGGTCGTTGTCACGGAAGGACTCCGCCAGTTGCCGCTCCACGAAGTCGTAGTCGGTGCCCCCCACGATCTGCTCCTCGGACCGCCCGACGAAGCGCTCGAAACTCGGATTGCAGGCCAGGAAGACGCCTTCCGGATCTTTCAGCCACACCAGGTCGGGAATCGTCCGGATCAGGGTCTGCAGGAATCCGCGGTGCCGGGCAAGCTCGTCCTGCATCGCGGTGCGCCGCTCGAGATCGGCGGCGAGCTGGGCCGTCTGGGCGCGAATCTGCCGGCGCAGGAAGACATTGAAGCTGACCGCCAAAACGACCAGGGCCAGCATCGATGCGGCCGCCCAGGGCAGCCATCGCGGCATTGACGATGGCGCAGTCCCGTCGAGCCAGTGGGTCATCGCCTGCGCAAACGGCGATCCTGGCTCGTTGCGCCACTCGCCGAGCGACCGGTCGATGGCGTCCAGCAGGTCGCTGTTCCTGCCCAGCGTCGTGGCGTAGAAGAGGCGTGCCGGCTGGAACAGCAGGCGGGCGGGTACCAGCCCATGGCGCGCGAGATTCTGTTCGCCGAAGTAGTGATTGGCGACGGCGGCATCGAGCTCGCCTTCGGCCGTCATGCGGAAGGCTTCCTTGAAGCTGGCCACCGGCACCAGGGTCGCCTGGAGGTCGAAGTCCTTCAGGAGCTGCTCGAGGTAGGTCTGCTGGACGGATCCGGGCAATACGCCGATCCGACGGCCCGCCAGATCGAGGACCGATTCGACCGGGCGGGAGTTGCGCGTGTAGATGTCGGACCAGCTCTGCAGGGCCGCGATCTTGTGGAAGCCGAAGCGCCTGGCCCGTGCCTCGCTGAACGCGACATCGGGCAGCAGGTCGATCTCGCCGCTCTCCAGGGCTTCGAGGCAGGCATTCCAGGTGCAGGACACCGGCACCAGCGTCCATCCCTCGCGGTCGGCGATGGCCACGAGCAGCTCGCCGAGGATGCCGCTCGGCCGTCCTCTGGCATCCGACGTGATCTTGGGCGGATTGTCGTAGAGCCCTACACGCACCTCGCGCGCAGCCGCCGGCAGGGCGAACGTGACGAGTCCCAGCAGCAGCAGGAGCAGCCACAGCGCTTGCGTTACAGGGCCTGCGTCGACACGGATGGGTCGGCTCATTAACAGAAAGACACAGTGTGGGTTCAACAGTCTCTACTGATGTTTTCGGCTTGTCTGCACCGAAGTTGACGATCCGTGCCCTTTCTTGGCGGACGGACCCATTTCACCCGCGGCGATGGGCAGGGCGCCCGCCGTATGTTTACGCACGATGGTTCGGAAATCTGCATGAAATCTCCACGGCAGGTCCCGGGCACCTGCAAGTTTCCGCGGGTCGCGTGACCTAGCATGGCTTCACACCCACGAAGCCAGACCAACACGCACCAGGAGAGCCCGATGGGCCAGAGTTCCACAATCCCGCCGTGCCAGCGCACCGGACGGCGATGGCGCCCCACGGGCGCCATCGCGATCGCCATCCTCACCGGGGAGAACGTGCATGCACGCCGATCCTGCCGAATGCGGTGACCTGGCCCTGTGGCTTGCCCGGCTGGGTATCGACCTGGATCGTTTCCTGGCCTTCGACCGTCCGGATCCGATGACGCGGATGTCGGCCTGGCGCGACGCCCTGGACGGCCCGATGCCCGAGCGGGGCGCCGGAATCGCGACGGTCATGCGCGAGCTGGGCGAGGTGGTGATCCCCAATGGATCGCAGATCCCCAATCCGGCCTCCTGCGCCTTCATCACCACCGGCGCCACCACGGTGGGTGCCCTCGCCACGCTGGCCGGCTCGGTGGCCGCCCCCCAGCGTGTGGGCCTGACGGCCTTCCATTTTCTCGAGGCGCTCTCGCTCTCGTGGCTGTCGTCGCTGTTCGAGCTGCCGGCCGGGATGGAAGGTGTCTACAGCAGCGGTGGCTCGGTCGCCAACCTGGTGGCACTCGGCGGCGCCCGGCAGCAGGCCTTCGAGCGCATCGGCATCGACCCGGCGCGCGACGGGGTGTGCCGGCGCGGGCGGATCTACGCGACCGCCGCCAGCCATCACACCATCCGCCGTGCCGCCGCCGTGCTGGGGCTCGGTCGCGAGGCCCTGGTTCTGGTCGAATCCGACGCGCTCGGGCGGATGCGGCCCGAGGCCCTGGGCCGCGTGCTCGACGCCGATCGGCACAGCGATGGGCTGCCGGTGGCCGTCGTTGCCAACGCCGGCACCACCGACGCCGGTGCGATCGACGATCTGGCGGCGATCGGTGCCATCGCCCGGCGGCATGGCGTATGGTTCCACGTGGATGGTGCCTACGGGCTGCCCGGCATCCTCGACCCGGAGCTGCGCCCGCTCTTCGACGGGCTCGGGTTCGCCGATTCGGTGGTGGTCGACCCGCACAAGTGGCTGGGAGCGCCGGTCGGCATCGGCGCCACGTTCGTGCGCGACCGCAGCCTGCTGGCGCGCGCCTTCACGCAAACGGCGGCGGACTATCTGGAGGGAGCCTGTACGGACGGCGAAGCGGACCATTCCATGGACGCCCTGGGCGTACCGTATGCCGATTTCGGTGTCGAACTGTCGGCGCCGAGCCGGGGTGCGGTGGTCTGGGCCCTGCTGCGCGAAATCGGCGCCGACGGTCTTCGGCAGCGCGTCCGGCGCCACAACGCCATGGCCCGCCAGGTGGCGGCGCGGGTGCGGGCGCATGCCGAACTGGAATTGCTGCAGCCGCCCACCCTGTCGATCTGCTGTTTCCGCTTCCGCGGGGACGGGCGCGGTGACCTGAACGCGCTCAACCGGCGCATTCATGGCGCCCTGCTGCGCCGGGGGCGCGCCATGCCGAGCACCACCGTGATCCATGGGCAGCTGGCGATCCGTCCCTGTTTCGTCGGCGCGCGGGCCGAGATGCGGCACGCCGACGCCCTCGTGGACGAAGTCGTCATGGTCGGCCGAGCCATGAGCCGAGGCCAGACCGACCTGGCCGAATCCGGATTCCTGGACCATCACGTGAGTTAGGCTGGGCGCCACAGGCCCCGCATCGACAAGGAGACCCGACATGGGCAAGCGCCTCGACAGCATCCTCGACACCATCGGCAACACCCCCGTGGTCCGCATCAACAAGCTCGCGCCGGCGAACGTGAACCTGTACGTCAAGATCGAGTCCTTCAACCCCATGGGGTCGGTCAAAGATCGGCTGGCCCTCGGCGTCATCGAGGACGCCGAACGGCGGGGCGAGCTGAAGCCCGGCCAGACCATCGTCGAAGCGACCAGCGGCAATACCGGGATCGGGCTGGCCATGGTGTGTGCCCAGAAAGGCTATCCGCTGGTCGTGACCATGGCCGAGAATTTCAGCGTCGAGCGGCGGCGCCTGATGCGCTACCTGGGCGCCCAGGTGGTCCTGACCCCCGCCTCGCTGAAGGGAACCGGCATGGTGGCCAAGGCCGCCGAGCTGGCTGCCGCCCATGGCTGGTGGCAGTCGCGCCAGTTCGAGAACCCCGCCAACGCGGACATCCACGAGCAGACGACCGCGGAAGAGATCCTCGAGGCCTTCGACGACGTGGGCCTCGACTACTGGGTGACCGGCTTCGGCACCGGCGGCACGCTGAGCG
Organism: Rhodocyclaceae bacterium; assembly: GCA_020445805.1. GTDB lineage: Bacteria > Pseudomonadota > Gammaproteobacteria > Burkholderiales > Rhodocyclaceae > Cognatazoarcus. The sequence goes on along the minus strand of JAGRFX010000220.1, from coordinate 35 downwards.
GGGTCTCGCGGGCCCTGCGTCGCAAGAGCCCGGCT
>JAGRFX010000219.1 GCA_020445805.1 Rhodocyclaceae bacterium | reverse complement strand
CGACCACCTTCAGCCCGCTGCCGAGCTCGCCGAAGTCGAACTCGAGGGCGTCCCCCTCATGGATCACCAGACGCTCGGGCGGGTGGGCGGTCTTCAGGCGGGCGATCAGGTCCCGATCGATCTCCACCACGTGCAGCCGGGGGAGCCGGGCCAGCAGCGGTTCGGTCAGGGCGCCGAGCCCGGGACCGATCTCCACCACCGTGTCGCCGTCGCGCGGGGTGATGGCGTCGACGATCTTGCGGATGATGTTGGGGTCGGTCAGGAAGTTCTGGCCGAAGCGCTTGCGGGCCCGATGCTCGGTCACGCCCGGCCCCTCGCCTCGACCATCTGCAGCGCCAGCTCGAAGGCCGTCACGAGGCTGCCCGGGTCGGCCTGTCCGGTCCCTGCCAGGTCGAGGGCCGTTCCGTGGTCCACCGAGGTCCGGATGATCGGCAGGCCGAGGGTCACATTGACCCCGCCGCCGAAGCTCGCGTGCTTGAGTACCGGCAGCCCCTGGTCGTGGTACATGGCCAGCACCGCATCCCCCCTGGCCAGCGTATGGGGTACGAACAGGGTGTCGGCCGGCAGCGGCCCCTCCAGGTGCAGGCCCTCCGCCCTCAGCGCCGCCAGCACCGGCGAGATCACCTCGATTTCCTCGCGGCCCATGTGCCCGCCCTCGCCGGCGTGCGGGTTGAGGCCCGCCACCAGGATGCGCGGCTCGGCAATGCCGAAGTGCCGCTGCAGGTCGGTGTGGATGATGCGCAGGGTCTCTTCGAGCATCGGTGCCGTGATGGCCGCCGCCACGCCCGCCAGGGGCAGGTGGGTCGTGGCCAGTGCGACCCGCATGCCGGCGCCGGTCAGCATCATGACCACCCGCGGCGTGCCAGTATGCTCGGCGAGGTACTCGGTGTGGCCCGAGAACGGCACGCCGCCCTCGCAGATCACGCCCTTGTGCACCGGCGCGGTGACCATGGCGTCGAAGGCACCGCTGCGACAGCCGGCGATCGCGGCATCCAGGGTTGCCAGGACGTAGGGCCCGTTGGCCGGATCGAGCCGGCCCGGCTCGCTGGGCGCCGCCAGGGGAACGTGCAGGACCTCGACACCCGGCGCCCCTTCCGCCACCGGCCGGTAGGCGGTCAAGGGCGCTTCCGCGCCGATCCGGCGGGCCAGGAGGGGGGCATCGCCGATCAGGACGATGCGCGCCGCCCACGGGTTGGCCCGCAGGGCCGCGCACAGCTCCGGTCCGATACCGGCGGGTTCGCCGGTGGTCACCGCAATGACCGGCGGCCGCGGTGCCTGCCCGCTCACGAGCGCTCGGTGCGCAGGTCCACGAAGCTGCGGTCGCGCAGCTGGCGCAGCCAGTCCTCGAAGGCCTCGTCGGCCTTGCGGGCCTTCAGCGCATTGCGGGCCGCCGTGCGCTTGCGTTCGTCCGACACGTCCTCGACGCGCCGCTCGACCACCTGGATCAGGTGCCAGCCGAACGGCGACTGGATCGGTTCGCTGACCTCGCCGGGCTGGAGCGCGTTCATGGCCCGCTCGAAGGGTGGCACCGTATCTCCCGGATAGACCCAGCCCAGGTCGCCGCCCTTGGCCGCCGAGAGGTCGGCCGAATGGACCTTGGCCAGCTCCTCGAAGGTGGCCGCCCCATTGACGATGCGTTCGCGCAGGCCCTCGAGCCGCCGCTGGGCCTCGGCGTCGTCGAGGACCTCGGAGGTCTTGATCAGGATGTGGCGGGCATGGGTCTGACTCACCTTCTCGGGCCCGGCCAGTTCGCCGCCGCGACGGTCGATCAGGCGCACGATGTGGAAGCCCCCGGGGCTGCGCAGCACGCCCGAATGCTGGCCTGGCTCGAGTCCGCGCAGGGCATCGGCGAAGAGTGACGGCAGCCGCTCGCCATCGCGCCAGCCCAGCTCGCCGCCCTTGAGGGCGTCCTGGGCATCCGAGTACGAGGCCGCCAGGGTGGCGAAATTCTCTCCGGCGTCGAGCCGCGCCAGGGCTTCTTCGGCGCGGGCCTTGAGGGTCGCCAGCTGCTCCGGCGAGGCGCCCTCGGGCGCGCGGAACAGGATGTGGGCGGCCAGGAATTCCTGGTTCGCCAGGGTCTCGCGGTTGGCCTCGATGAAGTTGTCCACCTCGGCATCGGTCACCACCACCTGGCTGTCGACCTCGCGCTCCCGCAGGCGGGCGATCAGGATCTCGTTGCGGATGTTCTCGCGGAATTCGTTCCAGTCGATCTTGTCCTGGGCCAGGGCCGCACGGAACTGATCCATGTCGAGGCGGTTGTTGGCGGCGATCCGCTCCAGGGCCCGCTGCAGGGTCGCGTCATCGACCTGCAACCCTCCTTCGCGGGCCATCTGCAGCTGGGCCCGTTCAAGGATCAGGCGCTCGAGGACCTGGCGTTCGATCACATCGCGGGCCGGCAGCTTGGTGCCCTGATGCTCGAGCTGGCGCGAGGCCATATCGACGCGCTCGGTGAGTTCCTTCTGGGTGATCACTTCGCTGTTGACGATCGCCACGATGTCATCAACCACGACCGGATCGGCCGCCCGTAGCGGGCTGCCAGCCACCAGCAGGGCGGTGGTCAGCACCACCAGTTGCTTCCAGTTCATCTTTGCCATTTCCACAGACTGCCTTCGCCCTTACGGCGTGCTGCCGAACACCGGGTCGTCCGGCAGGTCGTTGATGTTGCCATAGCCCCGCACGCTCCTGCGCAGCAGGTTCACCGGGCTCGAGCCCACGCTCGCCAGCCCGCCCAGTTCGAGTTGCACGAAGATCGCCTGGGTCGCATCGGCGGCATTGGTCGCGAAGCGGTGCATCGCCACACGGAAGACCCAGCACCCCCCGTCGTACTCCAGGCCACCGATGGCTTCCGTCACACGATGCTCCCGCAGCGAGCGGGTGTACCGCGCCACCCCGTACCAGCGCCCGCCCAGCGGCCACTGGGCCGAGAGGTCCAGATCGCGCAGCACATCCCGCGTGTAGCGGAAGCCCGCGTTCAGCACCTGGGCCACGGCCGGCTGGTAGCGCAGCGACAGGTTCAACCGCTCGGTCCAGTGGTCGCGGGGGTTGTACTGCCAGTCGGACGCGGCGCGCAGGTGCCAGGGCAGCTGGCCCGCGAAGGACGTCAGCACGTCGGCGCGCTTCCCGGTGCGCAGCACTTCCGAGTTGCTGAGGCGGACCCGCTGCTCGTCGAAGTAGTAACGCTGACCGATGGCGGCCCGCATCAGTTCCGCACCCGATTCGTCGAGGATGCGGGAGGTCACCGCCGCGGTGAGCTGGTCGGCGTTGGCAATGCGGTCCTGGCCCGAGTAGAGGTTGGGCTGGAAGATCTGCGTGAAGTTGAAATCGTAGGCCGCCGAGTCGAACACCGGGTACTCGCCCGGATCCTGCTCATGGAACGGAACATAGAGGTAGTACAGGCGCGGCTCGAGGGTCTGGACCAGGGACCGACCGCCCCAGTCGAACTCGCGTTCGAAGGTCAGCTGACCGTCGATCGACGTGATCGGCACCGAGCGGCTGAGGGTCGTCCGCCCACCCGTGGTGACCGGCTGATCCAGGTCGTAGTGGGTCATGTGCAGGCCGACCCGCGGCGTCAGCGAGAACGCGCTGCCCATGATGGGATAGGCAAAGCTCGGATACAGGATCGTCCGGTTGCCCTGGGTGCGTTCCGCATTGGGGTGATCGAAGGCCGTGAATTCGCCCAGCAGGTCCACCTGACCGAAATCCAGGTCACGGCTGCCCACGACGCGCAGGCGCGGCAGCATGCGATAGGGTTCCGCCCCCTCGATCGTCTGATAGCCCTGCAACAGGGCCTCGGCCCGCCACCAGTCCGCACTCTGGTAGCCCAGCCGCGCCTGGTTGAGGAGGTGCGACTGGGAGGTCACCGCCAGACGCGAGCTGAGATCCTCGAAATAGGCGTCATCGGAGACCCGATTGAGGATCAGCCCACCCGTGACGGCCGGTGAGAAGCGCTGGTTGTGGCGCAGGCTGGCCGCCCCGCGACTGCCGCCCCGCACGTCGTCGTTGTGCAGGTACTCGGCCCGGATCTCGCCGGCGAAGGCGGGCTGCAGGTAGCGGAACTCGCCCCCCAGCTGGAGTCCGCGACGGCTCATGAAGCGCGGCACGAAGGTCGCGTCGTAGTTGGGCGCGATGTTCCAGTAATAGGGCTGGGTCAGGTCGAAGCCGGTCTTGTTGGACTGGCCGATGGTCGGGGCCAGCAGCCCCGACTGCCGCTGGCCGACCAGCGGAAACTCGACCCACGGCATGTAGAAGAGGGGCACGTCCTTGAAGACCAGGGTGGAGTGCCGTGCCTCGCCCACTTCGGTGTTGTAGTCCAGGGCCAGTTCGCCGGCCCGCAGATACCAGTCGGGATCGGGCGCCGGACAGGTGGACCAGGTTGCGCCGAACAGGCGGTAGAGATCCGGCCCCTCGAAGACCAGCTTCTCGGCCGCGCCACCGCCCGAGATCTCGCGACCGCCTGCGCCCGCCTCGGGACGCCGCGACATGTGGTACGCGGGCGCTTCGAACACCCCGGTGCGCTTCTCGACGTTGAGCTTGAGCGAAGGGCCGGCGATGCGGTCCTCGCCCCGCCGCAGCTCCACGTTGCCGGTGGCTTCGACCTCGTCGGTCGGATCGCGATAGATCAGGCGCTCGGCATTGAGCCGCAAATCGCCCCGGCGCAGGCGCGCGTCCCCCTCGGCGACGATCTCGGTGTCGGTCTGGCCGCTGACCCGGTCCGCCTCGACTTCGGTCGGCAGGCCGGCCTCGTCCACAGCGGCCGACCAGGCCGGCGCGGTGCCACCCAGCATGAACGGCAGCAGCAGGTGCGTCAGGGACCGGCGGGAACGCGGCAAGTGGGACTCCATCGGGGCCTCGCTCCGCGCGATCCGGCCGGAGCGCGGTCGAAGCTGTAAAATCCGGCGATTCTACACGATGGCCATGGAGCTCCCGGGTGCAACGATTGATCGAAATTCAGGAATGGGTGGCCGCGCGCGACCCGGAGCGAGGCTTCTGGATGGTCCCCGCCTCGGCGGATGCGAGCTTCCGCCGCTACCACCGGGTGCATTACACCGACGACGACAGCACGCTGATCGTGATGGACGCGCCGCCCGCCCACGAGGACTGCCGTCCCTTCATCGAGGTGGCACGCCTGTTCGGTGAGGCCGGCGTGCACGTGCCCACGGTGCTCGATCAGGACCTGGAGCGGGGCTACCTGCTGCTCACCGACCTGGGCACCCAGACCTACCTCGAGGCCTTTGCCGGCGGCCTGCCCCACGATCTCTACGCGGAGGCCCTCGGCGCCCTGATCGCCATCCAGGCCAGCAGCCGACCCGGCGTACTCCCCGAATACTCCGAGGCCCTGCTGCGCCGGGAACTGGAGCTGTTCCCCGAGTGGTACGTGAGCAAGCACAAGGGCGTGACGCTCGACGACACGCAGCGGGCCGCCCTGGATACCGTGTTCGAGCGCATCCTGGCCGTGAACCTCGCCGAGCCCAAGGTCTTCGTCCATCGCGACTACCACAGCCGCAACCTGATGGTGAGCCGGCCGAATCCGGGCATCCTCGACTTCCAGGACGCGGTCTATGGCCCCATCAGCTACGACCTGGTCTCGCTGCTGAAGGATGCCTATGTGCGCTGGGAGGAAGACTTCGTGCTGGACCTGCTGGCCCGCTACTGGGAGACCGCCCGCAAGCTCGGCCTGCCGGTGCGCGAACAGTTCTCGGACTTCCATCGCGATTTCGAATGGATGGGCGTCCAGCGCCACATCAAGGTCCTGGGCATCTTCGCGCGGCTCTATCACCGGGACGGCAAGGACGGCTACCTCAAGGACATGCCCCTCGTCATGGACTACCTGCGCCGGGCCTGCGAACGCTACATCGACCTGAAGCCCCTGCTCCGCCTGCTCGACCAGATCGACCCGATCGAGCGCGGCGTCGGCTACACCTTCTGACCCCCATGCGGGCCATGATCCTGGCCGCGGGCCGCGGCGAGCGCATGCGGCCCCTGACCGACCGCTGCCCCAAGCCCCTGCTCGAGGCCGGCGGCAAGCCGCTGATCGTCTGGCACATCGAGCGCCTGCGGGCAGCCGGGATCACCGAGCTGGTCATCAACCACGCCCACCTGGGCACGATGATCGAGCAGGCGCTGGGCGATGGTGCCCACTTCGGCGCGTCCATCCGCTACTCGGCCGAAGCCGTGGCCCTGGAGACCGCCGGCGGCATCCGCCAGGCGCTGCCGCTGCTCGGTGACGCCCCCTTCCTGGTGATCAATGGCGACATCTTCTGCGACGTGGATCTCGCCGATCTTCAGGCATCGGCCGCGGGCGTCGCCAGGGGCCAGGATCTCGCCCATCTCGTCCTGGTCGCCAACCCGCCCCACCACCCGGAGGGCGACTTCCACCTCGACGCGGCGGGCCGGCTTGCGCAGAGCGGCTCGCCCCGGCTCACCTTTTCCGGCGTCGGCATCTACAGCCCGGCGCTGTTCGACGGGATCCCGGCCGGCACCCGGGCGCCCCTGGGCCCGCACCTACGGCAGGCGATGGACGCCGGCCGCGTCGGCGGCCAGCGCCACGATGGCCTGTGGCTCGATATCGGCACGCCCGAGCGGCTGGCGGAACTCGACACGCGCCTGCGCTGCGCCGGCGACCCGGTCACCGGCGACAATCGCCAGCACCCCTAGCACCGCGAACACCGCCGCCGCAATGCCGTGCACCAGGCGCACCGGCATGCGCTCGGCCAGCTTCTCGCCGACGATGACGGCCGGCACGTTGGCGATCATCATGCCGATCGTGGTGCCGGCCACGACCGCCACCAGGCTGTCGTACTGGGCTGCCAGGGCGACCGTGGCGATCTGCGTCTTGTCGCCCATCTCGGCCAGGAAGAAGGCCACCAGCGTGGTGCCGAAGACACCGAAGCGGGCGGAATCCGCCGCGTCGTCGTCGAGCTTGTCCGGCACCAGCATCCAGACCGCCATGGCGATGAAGGACAGCCCCAGCACCCAGCGCAGCACATCCGGGCCCAACAGGTCGGCGACCCAGGCGCCGACGGCACCGGCGAAGGCGTGATTGGCGAGCGTCGCCACCAGGATGCCGAGGACGATCGGCCAGGGGCGCTTGAAGCGCGCGGCCAGGAAAAAGGACAGCAGCTGGGTCTTGTCGCCGATTTCGGCCAGGGCGACGATGCCGGTGGAGACGAGGAAGGCTTCCATGGGGATTT
>JAGRFX010000020.1 GCA_020445805.1 Rhodocyclaceae bacterium | reverse complement strand
GCAAGCATCCGCTCGATGCGATGGTCTTTGTGCCGCGGATCTGCGGCATCTGCTCGGTCTCCCAGTCGGTGGCGAGCGCCCTCGCCCTGCGCGATGCGCTCGGCGTCGTGGCTCCGCCCAATGGCGACCTGGCCACCAACCTGCTGCTCGCCTGCGAGAACGTGGCCGATCACCTCACCCACTTCTACCTCTTCTTCATGCCCGATTTCGCGCGCGATGCCTACGCAGGCGCGCCATGGCACGCGGAGGTCAAGGCCCGCTTCGAGGCGGTCCGCGGATCGGCGTCGGCGGAGATGCTGCCGGCACGGGCGCGGCTGATGCACCTGACGGGCCTCCTGGGGGGCAAGTGGCCGCACACACTGAGCCTCCAGCCGGGCGGATCGGCGCGCGCGGTCAGTGCGGCCGAGAAGATCCGCCTCTTCGCCATGCTGCGCGAGTTTCGCGGCTGGCTTGAGCGCACCCTGTACGGTGACGCGCTCGAGGCGGTCGCCGCGCTGGACTCGATGGCTGCCCTCGACGCCTGGCGCACGGCACGGCCACGGGGGGACCTGGGCGTGTTTCTGCACCTGGGCGAGGCCCTGGACCTGCGCCGGCTCGGGCGCTCGGCCGGGCGCTTCCTCAGTGTCGGCACCTATCGCGTGGCGGGCGAACCCGGCTACGCGGCGGGCGTGTGGGAGGCCGGGCAGCTCGCGCCCTTCCGGCACGAGGATGTCGCCGAGGAGGTGAGCCGCAGCTGGATGCTCGGGCCGCCTGCGCCGGTACACCCCTGGCAGGGCGATACCCTGCCGGCCGCGGACAAGCCCGACGCCTACAGCTGGTGCAAGGCGCCACGCTGGCAAGGCCAGGTGGTCGAATGCGGTGCCCTGGCGCGGCAGGTGGTGGATGGCCATCCGCTGGCCCGGGCGCTGGTCGCGGACTGGGGGGGCAGCGTGCACGGCCGGGTGGTCGGGCGACTGCTGGAGATCGCGCGGACCGTGATCGCGATGGAAGCCTGGGTGCGGGCGCTCGCGCCGGGTGAGCCGTTCTGCGTCCGTGCCGAGGTGCCCGATGAGGCCCAGGGGGTCGGTCTCGTAGAAGCGGCCCGGGGGGCTCTGGGTCACTGGCTGGTCGTCCGCAAGGGGCACATCGCCAACTACCAGATCATTGCCCCGACCACGTGGAACTTCTCGCCAAGAGATCGCAATGGCACGCCCGGCGCGCTCGAGCAGGCCCTGGTCGGGATCGAACTGGGCGATGCCGGTGCCGCTTCGGTCCAGGTCCAGCACGTCGTTCGGTCCTTCGATCCCTGCATGGTGTGTACCGTGCATTGATGACCTTGTCGTGCCTCAGGCAATGGCCTGGCGGCGGGCAGGGTACAAATTGAGATACTTCTTTCCGGTCCCGTCGCGAGACTGGTTCAAGCCTGCTTTTCCCTTACGGATGATCCGCTTATAAGCGCCTCTGCGGGACCTCTTCGCCCGCCGTTGCCAAGCAGGCTGTTTGTCACCGACATGTCTTTGGAATAGCCTTCGCCGCTTCTGGGTGAGGATGACGATTGCATCGCCAGAAGATTCCATCTACAAAACGAGGAGAGAAACGTGAAGAAGACCATTGTTTGCGCGGTACTGGGCTTGCTGGGCAGCGTCGCGATGGCGGCCGGGCAAGGTACTGCAGCGGAAGCGCGGGCCATGCTCGAGAAGGCGGTCACTGCCATTTCCGCGGACAAGCCCTCGGCGCTGGGTCAGATGACACGTGGTGAGGCCGGCTTCAAGGATCGGGACCTGTACCCGTTCTGCGGCGGACCCGATGGCAATTTCACGGCTCACCCGTCCCTGAACGGAAAGAGCATGAAGGGGCTGGTGGACAAGGCGGGCGAGCCGGTCGGCGAAAAGCTGTATGCCGCCGCCAAGGAGGGCAGCATTTCGGAAGTCGGCTACATGTGGCCCCGCCCGGGCAGCACCGAGCCGGTACAGAAAGTGAGTTTTGTGACGCGCGTGGGCGATCAGGTCTGCGCGGTCGGGTACTACAAGTAGCCTCTGCTCCCCGGAAGCCGAACCGGGGCACTTGGGTGCCGCGCGGCGCATTGCGCCCGCGGCGCTTTTTTTTGCCTTCGCGCGGCTCGGGAGCCTCACGCCGGTTGCCGTGGCATGTCCCTGGCCGGGTTCTGGACTTCCTCGAGACCCCGCGCCAGGCCGATGCCAGCCACGCACATGGCCCCGAACACCAGCAACAGCACGCCATGCCCGAAAGCGTCGGCCAGCATGCCGAAGCCAGATCCAGCCACCAGGACCAGGCCGATCGCGCTGTTGGACAGGGCGGTGTAGTTGGCGCGCCGCTCGCTGTCCGCCATGTCCGTCACGTGTGTCGAACGGCCCAGGCGGACGCCCTGGTGTGCGACCACCAGGACGAAGAGCAGGCACGACGACAGCAGGGGATCGGAGAGGGCGTCGCCGGTCAGCGCGAGCGCGCCGCCGGTCCCCAGTGCCAGGGCACCGATCCCCGCGGCCCGTATCAGCACCTGCCGGCTCGAGCGATCCGCCAGGCGACCCCAGACATAGGCGCTGAGGATCGTGGCCAGCGCAGAAGCCATGACGAAGGGGCCCAGGGTCCCCGTGGCGGAGGCGCCGCGGTCTGCGGTCGCGGCCAGCAGGAAGGGCGGTGAGAGCGCGGTGGCGGTGAGCAGGGCGCGGGTCGCGATGAATCGCTGCAACTGGCGGTCCGAGCGCAGTTGCTGCCATTGTTCCCGCACCCGGCGCAGGCTGCTGGCGCCGCCCTCGGTGGCCCCGGCAACCTCCTCGAGGGACAGGAACAGGGCCGACGCGGCGATCATCAGCAGGCCGGCGGCGGCCAGCACCGCGCAGATGGGCCCCGTCTGGCGCGGGATCACGCCGCTCGCGAGGGCCACGCCGAATCCGAGCACCAGAAGCGCCGCGGTCGAACCCGCGGTGCCGGTGGCCGTGCCGCGTGTGGACTTGGCGATGGTCTTGCCCAGCACATCCTTGTAGCTCACCGAGCAGGCGCCCCGGGCGAGCGCGCCCAGGGCCAGCAGCCCGAGGATGGCGATCGCGGCGTCCTCCGGGGCCAGCCAGGTGGCGGCCGCGGCCATGCCGAGCAGGGCCGCGCCCTGCAGCGTGGCGCCGAGCGCCCACACGAACTTGCGCCTCGGCCGGGCGCGGATCGCCGCCGCAATCGCCAGCTGGGGCAGCAGGCTGCCGGCTTCCCGGATCGGCACGATCAGGCCCAGCATCCAGCCGGGCGCCCCCAGGGCACCCAGCAGCCATGCCAGGACGAGCTTGGTGTCGGCCAGGCCGTCGGCGGTCTTGCTGGCGGCCAGGCTGAGCACATGGCGGACGAAGTTGCCCGGCTGCTCCGCGCATGCCGCATCGGGGATGTCGCGGCACAGGCGGCCTTCGTCGTCGCTGGTCAGCAGGGCATAGGCGCGGCGGCTGAAATCGCCGGTATCGGTCGGGGCGGGCATGAAAGGGCTGGGGTCGGGAAAGCCGTCATTGTGCGCGCCGCGCCGCCCCACGGGCCCGCCACGACCCGGCGGTGGATTCAGAGCTTGCTGTGGGCGCCGTCGCAGAGGGGGGCACCGGCCGAATGCTTGCAGCCGCAGAAGTAGGCGGTACCGGACGTCGGGGCCACATGCGCTACCGGCTCGAAGGACGTCCCTGCATGGGAGCCGTCGCAGAAGGGCTGCGACTTGCTGCGGCCACAGGCGCACCAGTAGTAGGTCTTGCCGGCCTCGACTTCGACCGCGTAGGGGGACTTTTGAGCGACGACGGGGGAATCGGCCATGGAAGGCTCCGCAGGGTGATCAGGAGCCTGCATTCTGCGACGAGTCGGGTGTCTGGATAAATGCGCCCGAATCGCATTCATTGTTGCAGTCGTCGCAATAATGTTCGCCTACTTCAGCAAGGCGGCGGCCAGCATCTCCAGGTTGTGGGTCATCATCGCGAGATACGTGGTGGCCTCGCCACCGGGCGGTGTCAGCGAGTCGGAATAGAGCGTGCCGCCGATGCGGGTGCCCGTTTCGGCGTGGATCTGCTCGATCAGCCGGGGGTCCGAAATGCTCTCGACGAAAAGCGCCGCCGCATGCTGTTCGCGCAGCTGACGGATCAGGGCGGCCACCTGCGCGGCCGAGGGCTGGGCCGCATTCGACAAGCCGACCGGCGCCACGAACTCGAGACCATAGGCCCGCGCCAGGTAGCCGAAGGCGTCGTGGGAGCTGACGACCCGACGACCGTCGGCCGGAAGCTCGGCAAAACGACGCCGGAATCGGACGTCGAGTGCGTCGATGCCGGATTCGAAGTTCTCCAGGCGCTCCAGGTAGTAGGCGGCGTTGGCCTCGTCCGCCTTGGCGAAGGCGAGGGCGATGTTGCGGGCGTAGAGCTTGCCGTTCTGCAGGTCCTGCCAGGCGTGGGGGTCGGGCTGGTGATCGTGGGGCTCAGCAAGGTGGTCGTGCCCGCCGAATTCGAGCAGACGCACCCCGTCGCTGGCGACCAGGACCGTCCCCCTGAAGCTGACCGAACGCAGCAGACGCTCGATCCAGCCCTCGAAGCCCAGTCCGTTCATGACCACGATGTTCGCTTCGGCGATGGCCCGGGCGTCGGCGGGGCGAGGCTGGTAGCCGTGGGCATCGACGCCCGGCGGCACGAGGTTGGCGAGGACGATCCGGTCGCCGCCGATGACACGGCACAGATCGGCCAGCAAACTGAAGGAGCTGACCACCCGAAGACCCTCGGCGAGGGCCGGGAGCGGGGCGATCAGGGCCAGGCAGAGCAGGGCGCGCAGGAACGGCATCATGAGGTGTAGTGCCAGCGGGGGCGCAGGCGGCGCACCAGGCCCCCGACCGGGCTCGCCAGCAGGGAGCCGATGTAGAGGGCCCCGAGCGCCAGCACGATCGCCGGCCCGGACGGCAACCCGAAGTGATAGGACAGCAGCAGCCCCCCGGAGGAGCCGGTCAGGGCCATCGCGACCGCGGTCGCCAGCAGGGGGCCGAGGTCGCGGTGCCAGAGGCGTGCGGACGCGGCGGGGAGGATCATCATGCCGACGGCCATCAGTGTCCCGAGCGCGTGGAAGCCGGCCACGAGGTTAAGCACCAGCAGCACCAGGAAGCCCAGGTGGGCGAACGGGCTGGCCCCGCTCACGCTGCGCAGGAAGGCCGGGTCGGCACACTCCAGAACCAGCGCCCGATAGCCGATGGCCAGTGCCAGCACGGTCACCGTGGCGATGCCCGCGAGCAGCAGCAGGGTGGGGTCGTCGAGCGCCAGGACATTACCGAACAGGACGTTCATCAGGTCCACGCCACTGCCCGACAGGGAGATGATCATCACGCCGCCTGCCAGGGAGATCAGGTAGACGGCGGACAGGCTCGCGTCTTCGCGCAGCTGGGTCATGCGGGCGACGCCGCCGGCCACCAGGGCGACGATCAGCCCCGCCACCAGTCCGCCGCCCGTCATGGCCGGCAGGGACAGGCCGGCCAGCATGTAGCCGATGGCAGCGCCGGGGAGGATCGCATGGGCAATGGCGTCCCCGGCGAGGCTCATGTTCCGCAGCATCAGGAAGACCCCGATGGGCGCCGCGCCGAGCGACAGCGCAAGGCAGCCGGCCAGGGCGCGCCGCATGAAGCCGAACTCGAGGAAGGGGTCGAGCAGCCAGGCGTCCATCAGGCCGCCTCCGCATGTCGGTGGCAGACCGGCGCGTGTTCGTCGAAGGCGGCGGCCAGGTGTCGGGCCCGCTCCAGGTTGGCGATCGAAAGGACCTCCCGAGAGGCGCCCCGGGCGATGGTCTCGCGGGCCAGCAGCAAGGCCTCCGGATAATGCTGTCGCACGTGCTCCAGATCGTGGAGGACGGCGATGACCGTGCGGCCCTCGGCATGCCAGCGCTGGACCAGCATGGCCATGTCGCCCACGGTCTGCGCATCGACCGCCGTGTAGGGCTCGTCGAGCAGGATCAGGGGCGCGTCCTGGAGGAGCAGGCGGGCAAACCGGGCACGCTGGAGCTGACCGCCGGACAGCGTGCCGATGGGGCGCCGCTCGAAGCCCTCGAGCCCCACCTGGCCGAGGGCCTCGGCGAGGCGGCGGCGCCCGGTCCGGCCAATGCCGCCGAACAGGCCGACATCGCGCCACAGGCCCATGGCCACCAGATCCGCGACCGTGATCGGGAAACCTGCATCGATGGCCGACTGCTGGGGCAGGTAAGCGAAGCGCCCGGCCACGTCGCCGCACCGCCGGATGCTGCCTTCGATGGGGCGCAGTTCGCCGGCGATCGACTTCAGGAGGGTGGATTTGCCGGCGCCATTGGGCCCGACCAGTGCCAGCAGGGCACCTTCGGCCACATCGCCCTTCAGGTGATGGACGACCGGGTGGCGGTCGTAGCCCAGCGTGAGATTCTCGAAGACCAGGGCCGGGGCGTTCATTGCATGGCCCACCAGACGAACAGCCACAGCGGGACCAGGCCCGCAGCGGCCAGCAGCAGCCGCTGGCCCGCGCTGGCGCTCAGGAGGGAGCCAGCGAAGCTGGGCTGGGCGGGGGCATGGCGGTGCAGGTGCACGGCGCGGGCCGGCGGTAGCTCGCGCTTCATGGTGCAACCCGGTTGCGTTCGGGGGCCAGGGTCGTGCCGGGGCAGGCCGGGCACAGTCCGTGGAAGGTGAGCTCGGCCCGTCCCAGCCGAAAGCCGCTGGGCAGGGTCGCCGCAATGGCCGGCTGCAGCGATTCCAGGCAAAACACCTTGCCACAGCGGTCGCACTGGAAATGGGCATGCTGGTGGCCCTCGTCGCGCACCGCGTTGAAGCGCCAGGCCCGGTCCGGCCCGGCGACCTTGTGGGCGAGGTCGTTGCCGACCAGCCAGTCGAGGGTCCGGTAGAGGGTGACCCGGTCGTGGCCGATGCCCTGCGCGGCCAGCGCCTCGCCGACCTCGTCGTGGCTGATGGGGCGCCCTGCCTCGAAGAGCACGGAGAGTACGGCGGTACGCGTCCGCGTGACGCGTCCGCCGCGTGCGGCGATCAGGGTGGCGGGATCCGGATGGGGCATGCGTCATGCTGCATCGATGGTTAATGCAACATTGTAGCGTTAGTGCGGGCGTCCCTCAACGCAGGTACTGCGCCCCGATCAGATCAGGCGCTCGTCTGTCCCCCGGCGCCGGAAGTCCTCGAAGTCGGGTGCCGCCAGGGGCTTGCTGAACAGGAATCCCTGCACGTCGAAGCAACCCCAGGCCCGCAACTGGGCCAGGTGCTCGTGTGTCTCGACCCCTTCGGCGATGACGTCGAGGTTGAGCGTGCGCGCCAGGCTGATCACCGCCTGGACGATGGCTGCGTCGTTCGGGTCGTGGGAGAGGTCCTGGATGAAGCTCTGGTCCACCTTGAGACGATCGATCGCGAAGCGCTTCAGGTAGGAGAGGCTCGAATAGCCGGTGCCGAAGTCGTCGATGGCCAGCCGGATGCCCAGCTCGGACAGCCGGCCGAGGAACTGGGCGGCTTCGTCCGGGCGCTCCATCAGCATGCTCTCGGTGATCTCGAGCTCGAGGAGGGCGGGGGGCAGGCCGGTTTGCTCCAGCACCTCGCGAACCAGGGCCATCAGGTCTTCGCCGTTGGCGAACTGGCGCGCCGAGATATTGACCCCCATCTGAAGCGGCTCGTCGAACCGCTGCCCCCACTCCGCCGCCTGCCGGCAGGCCTCGCGCAGGACGAAGGCCCCCAGGGGAACGATCAGTCCGGAGTCCTCGGCGACCGGAATGAAGCGGGCCGGTGAGATCATGCCGTGCTCGGGATGTTGCCAGCGTACCAGCGCCTCGGCGCCGACCACGCGGCCGCTGCGTGCATCCACCTGTGGCTGGTAATGCACCACCAGTTCCCCGTTGGCAATGGCGCTGCGCAGGTCGCTCTCGAGACGCACCCGTTCGGTGACCACGGTATTGAGCGCATCGGTGAAGTACTGGTAGTTGGCGCGCCCGAGTTCCTTGGCGTGGTACATGGCGGTGTCCGCGTTGCGCAGCAGGGCCTCGACCGAGTCGCCGTCCCGGGGGAAGAGGCTGATGCCGATGCTGGCGGTCACATGGAAGGACTGCTGACGGATCTGGAGCGGCGTGCCGAGCGCTTCCTGGACGCGACTGGCGACCAGCGTCGCGGCGCCGGCATCCTGCAGGCCGGGCAGGACGATGACGAACTCGTCGCCGCCCAGCCGGGCCACGGTCTCGCCCTGCCGCAGGACGGCCGTCAGGCGTCCGGAGACCGTTTCGAGCAGCGCGTCCCCCACGTCGTGACCGAGGGAGTCGTTGATGAGCTTGAAGCGGTCGAGATCCAGGAACATCACGGCCACCTGGCGACCCTCCCGGGCGGCGATCGAGATCGCCTGGCCCAGCCGGTCCTGCAGCAGGACGCGGTTCGGCAGACCGGTCAGCGCGTCATGGTGCGCGAGAAAATGGATCCGCGCCTCGGCCTCCTTGCGGGCGCTGATGTCGAAAAA
This sequence comes from Rhodocyclaceae bacterium, assembly GCA_020445805.1. Classification (GTDB taxonomy): domain Bacteria; phylum Pseudomonadota; class Gammaproteobacteria; order Burkholderiales; family Rhodocyclaceae; genus Cognatazoarcus. The sequence continues at coordinate 24,197 of JAGRFX010000020.1, read as the reverse complement.
GCTGGCGATGTAGTTGCGCACCTGCTCGCCCGCGCCGCGAACCGCCGTGACGGTCATCCACTGGGGGTACACGCGCCCGTCCTTGCGCCGGTTCCAGACCTCGCCCGTCCATTGGCCGTCGCTGGCGAGCTGGCGGGACAGTTCCTCGTAGAACTCGGGCCCGTGGCGGCCCGAGCGGAAGAGGCGGGGGGTCTCGCCAATCAGCTCGCCAGGCGCGTAGCCGGTGATCGGCTCGCACGCGGCGTTGGCGGAGATGATCCGGTGCTCGGCGTCGGTGATCATGATGCCCTCGGCACTGTTCTCGAACACCGAAGCCGCCAGCCGCAGGTCGGTCTCGAGCTGCTGCCGCGCCAGCTCCATGGCGGCCCGGTCGGCGAAGATCGAGACCAGCTGCGCATCCTCGGTCTGCAGGGAGAGGTCCCGGTCGGACAGGGCGATCAGGGTCCCGACGCCGTTGCCGTGGGCATCTCGCAGGGCGGCGCCCAGAAAACTCGTGAGCTGGCCCGACCGGCTCACGCTGGCCGAGCAGCACGGCGATTCGACGGTTTCGGCGAGCACGCCCCGATCGCTGTGGAGCAGCCGTTCGCAGGGCGTGCCCGCCACCTCGTAGGTGAAGTTCTCGGCGAAGGACTTGCCGGACCACACGGCGAGCGTACGCATCTGTCCGGCCACGTCGGCGCGGTGCGAGACCATGACCTGGGGTACGTCGAGCGTCCGGGCCAGGTGATGGACCAGCGAACGGAAGAAGCCCTCGCCCGACTGGCGTGCGGTGGCGGCGACCAGCCCGCGCAGGGCCTCCTGGCCGCGGCGGACCGAGGTGACGTCCCGCGCGATGGCCCGGAAGCCGGTCAGCTCCCCCGACTCGCTGAATTCCTTGGTGAGGGACCACAGCAAACGCAGGGGCGGACCCGAAGGCGCATTGGTCCGCGATTCCAGCATGAGTTGCCACTGCTCCGAATCCAGCCAGCGGGCGATCGCGGTGCCGAAATCCGCTCGGTCGTCCCGGTGGATGAGCTCGGGCAGCGGAACGCCGAGGCAGTCGGCGGAAGGCCGGCCGAGCAGGGCCTCCGAGGCCGGGTTGCTGAACAGGATGGTCGAGGCGAGGTCCACCTGGACGATCAGGTCCTCGAGCCCATCGACCAGCGCCCGATAGCGGTGTTCGGTGCTGAGCAGCGCCCGCTCGCGCACCACGATCGAGCGCACCATGCGGTCCATGGCATCGCGGAGCCGGTCGATCTCGGGCCACGAAGGCGGCGGGGCGGTGGCGTCGTATTGCCCGGCGGAGATCCGCTCGGCGTGCTGGACCAGCGCGTCGAGCGGCGCGCCCAGGCGACGGGACAGCCGCGACGCCAGCACCGAGGTCAGGCTGGCAATGCACACCAGGGCGAGCAGCGTCACCCCCAGCGCCCGCTGGACCTGTTCGCGGCTGTGGTCCGCGGGCTGCCCCACCACGGTGATCCAGTGGGGCCCGTCGATCTCGCCGGCGACGCCGAAGTAGCGCCGGCCGGCCAGGGTGAATTCGTGCTGGCCCCGCTGGCCGTTCCGGGCCTCGGAGATCATCGGAATCTGTCCCAGGTTGACCTGCTGAAGGGCCACCGCGGGATCCGGGTGGGCCACGACCTGGCCACGGCGGTCGAGCACGAAAACCATCAGGTGCCCGTTCGCGCCGACCCGCCGCGTGAATTCCGACAGGCGATCGAGGTTGATCTCACCCACCAGGATCCGCTCGCCGACCGGGACGGCAATCGCGACCGCGATGCGTCCTGCCAGCGTCGACAGGTGCGAGTCCGACCACACCGGGCGCCTGGATGCGCGGGCCTGCCGGACGTGTTCCCGGCCCGACACGTCGAGGCCCCGGATTTCGTCGAAAGCCATCGCCGGAGCGGGGCGGGGGGCCTGGGCGCCAGCGACCACGCGATCGTCGGCGTCGGCCAGGTAGATGTACTCGAAACCCCGATTGGCCAGCACCGCGGCGTCGAGAATGTGCTAGACGTCGCTGGCGGCTTGGATCGATTCGATGTGGCGGGCAAGTTCGATCAGTTCGTCCATGGGATCGACCAGCAACTGCTCCGCCTCGGCGACCACGCCGTCGGCCAGGGCGCGGTTTTCCGACTCCAGGTCTTCCTCGATGGTCGTCACGAGGATCGCGCCCAGGGCGAGGGACACCGCCAGCGCGGGCGCGAGCGAGAGCCACGCCAGGTGTCGCAGGAGCCAGAGGCGGATCGTGCCGGATCGCTTCACGCGGCGCTCATGGCATGTCCGTCACGCGCACGAAGTGGCCGTTCCGGATCGTGGTGATATAGCTGCGCCGTTTCCCGTCGCCGCTGCCGTCGAAGTCGAATGCCCCTTGAACCGCGGGCACGTGGGGTGCCCGCTTGAGATAGGCGCGGATCGGCTCGTTCTCGCGCCGGCCCTCAAACGCTGCCAGCAGGACGTTGGCCGCATCGAAGCCGGTCAGGCCACCAAAGCCCGGATCTCCGCCGAAACGCTTGCGGTACGCCGACCGAAATTCCAGATAGGCGGGTGATTGGTCGTTCTCGTCGAGAAAGGTGGCCAGCGACATGCCTTCGACGGCGCGCCCGCCCATTTCGATCAGGCGGGCGGTCGAGGCCCACTCGGAGGCGGCGAGCTGAACGTCCGGATCGATGCGTCGCAGTTGCTGGGCCAGCAGGGCGGCATCCAGCGAGTTGGCGAGGATGAGCACCCCATCGACCGGCTCACCCAGCAGGCTCCTGGCGAGGGGCGCGAGACGCTCCTGAGCGCCAGACTCGAAGGTCAGCACCTTCACGAACTGGCGATGCTCGGACTCGAAAACGCGTCGGAAATCCGTCAGCCAGCTGCTTGCGTAGGCCGCGTTGGTGGCGTCGTAGATCACCGCCAGTCGCGAGAGCCCGAGGTGTTCGCCCAGGTGGATCGCGCTCTGCTCGGTGAACTGGCGGGTCGGGGCGACCACGCGGAAGAAGTGGTCGTCCTTGCCGGACAGTTCGTTGGTCGTGACGGTCGGGCTGACCAGGGTCACCCGGAGTTCTTCGGCCAGCGGAGCGATGGCCAGCGCGATCGCGCTGGTCATCGGCCCGACGACGGCCTCACAGCCGCTCGCCGCGAGTTCGCGCAGGACGAGCCGCGCGTGCTCCGGGTCACCGCCATCGTCGCGGGCCAGGAGTTCCAGCTGGCGGCCGCCGATGCCGCCGCGGGCATTGCGCAGCTCGACGGCCAGCTGGACACCGTTGCGGCCGCTGATGCCCAGGTCGGCACCCCGCCCGGAGGTGCCGCCGATGAATCCGACCTTCAGCGGGGCCGGATCCGAACAGCCGACCAGGCATGCGGACGCGAGGCAGAGCGCCAGCATGGCCAGCAGGCGGGTCGCCAGGTCCATCAGTGACGTGGCGCGGCGGCTGCGCACGGCAGTGGGTTCGGGTCCGATCATCGTTCGAATGGCATACAGTGCGGGCTGCCGGTCTAAAGGACCGGGGATTCAGGTCGATATGCGCGGGGATCTTTCGCGCGGGCCAGCTTTTTTATCGGCGGCCGCGGACCATCCTTCAGTCGGAGATGCGAGCTGAAGGGTAGCGAATCGAATTCTTCCATCCACAAAGGGCACTACGATGATCTGCAACTCTCCCACCTTCGTCCGCCGGGCGACCCTCGGCCTGCTTCTGACGGCGGCCCCCTGCCTGGTGCTGGCCGAGCGACCCATGAACGTGGACGACGCGGGAACCCTCGACCTGGGGGGCGCCAAGGTCGAATTCGGCTGGAGCAAGGATGACCACACCAAGGGCCTGGAGGCCGCGGTGGGCTATGGTCCGATCGAGAATGTCGAGATCGAGCTCAGCGGCGGCTGGGCGAAGGACGACGACGCGTCGCCGGAGCAGACCTTCAAGGGCCTGGGCTTCGCCGTCAAGTGGGTGCCGCTGCAGCAGGAAACCGGGCTGTCCGCCGGCCTGAAGTTCGAGTACGGGCGCGAAAAGGCCAGCGACGACGCGGACCTCGACGAGACCGCCACCGGCAAGGGCGTGATCGGCCTGGTCCAGTGGGGCCTGGCGTCCGGCCAGCGACTGCATCTGAACCTGTCCCGGGAGTGGGTCAGGGTGGATGGCGACACCGAGGCCGAGAACGGCTGGGGCGTCGGCACCGCCTATCCGCTGTCGGACAGCCTCTACCTCATCGGCGAAGTCTTCGGCAGCCAGCACAGCGCGCCCGACCGCGCCATCGGTGTCCGCTACGAGATCCAGGAGGGCCTCAAGGTCTCGGGCGAACTGGGCCGCGGCAACGATCGCAGCTTCGCTAACCTGGGCATCGCCTGGGAGTTCTGAGCCCGCGGCGCGCCGCAGGCTGCCCGCGGGACGTGGCGGGCGGCTGCGGTGGCCGGGCGCCCGTCTTGAGCCGACGGCCCGGCGCGCCTATCCTGATCGGGTTGCCACCCATCAGGACGTTTCCGCAGCCATGGAGCGCATCACCATCTCGCTCGACGGCGATCTCGCGACCGCCTTCGATGCCCTGATTGCCGAACGGGGTTACCGCAACCGCTCGGAAGCCATGCGCGACCTGCTGCGCGCCGAACTGGAGCGTGCGCGGGGCGGGCGCGACGACGGCGCCTTCTGCATCGCCGCCCTGTCCTACGTCTACAACCATCATGAGCGCGAACTGGCCGAGCGCCTGACCGGCATCCAGCACCGGCACCACGACCTGACCGTGTCGACGCTGCACGCCCATCTCGATCATGACAACTGCCTGGAGTGCACCGTCCTGCGGGGACCGTCCGCCGAGGTCCGCCGCTTCGCCGACGCGCTGGTGGCGGAGCGGGGCGTGCGCCATGGCAGCCTCAACCTGATCTCGGCCGAGGTCGCGCGCGGCGGGCACAGCCATGGCGAGGCGCCGGTCTATCGTCGCGGCGGGGCGGGCCCCCACGTGCACTACCGGCCGCGCAGCTGACCCCCATGAGCGGGCAGGGACGCGAGGACAACCTCCAGGGATCGGGGCATCCCGGCGAACTGGTCGGCGTCGGAGAGGACGTGTGGATGGACGTCATCCACAAGATGGACGAGGTGTACTCCGACCTGCTGCAGTACGAGGTGGCACTCGAGCAGAAGAACGACAAGCTCGAGGAGTCCCAGCAGTTCATCCTCTCGGTCCTGACCTCGATTTCGGACATCCTGGTGGTCTGCAGCCGAAACGGCATCATCGAGGATGTGAATCCGTCGATGGTGGCCTTCACCGGGCGTTCGGCGGAGCAGCTGAAAGGGTCGTCGATCTTCGACCTGTTCGCCGACGACATCGCCCGGGACCAGGCCCGCCAGATGGTGTCGGGCTTCGGCGACCACCCGGTGCACGATTGCGAGCTCTCGCTGCGCGCCGCCGATGGCTCGACGGTGCCGGTGTCGCTGAACTGCACGCCCCGCTTCAACGCGGTCGGCAAGTCCATGGGCATGGTGGTGACCGGGCGGCCGGTCGGCGAACTGAGAAAGGCCTACCACGCCCTGCGGCAGGCCCACGAAGACCTCAAGCGGACCCAGCAGCAGCTGGTCCAGTCCGAGAAGATGGCCTCGCTCGGCCGGCTGGTGGCCGGCGTTGCCCATGAGCTGAACAACCCGATCAGCTTCATCCTCGGCAACGTCCATGCCCTGCGGCGCTACGCCAACCGCATCGAGCGCTACGTGGAGGCCCTGCACGCGGGCGGCAGCGTGGATGCCTGCAGTGCGTTGCGCAAGGAGCTGCGGATCGATCGCATCCTGACGGACCTCGATCCGCTGATCGACGGCACCATCGAGGGCGCCGAGCGGACCCGCGATATCGTCGACGGCCTGAAGCGTTTCTCGGCGCTGGATCGCGACGAACACCAGGAGTTCGACCTGGGCGAGGTGATCGAGCGGGCGGTGCACTGGATCGCCAAGGCGACCCGTGACGAGTTCCGCGTGACGATCGAACTGCCGCCGGATCTCCGGGTGCGCGGTTCGCCGGGGCAGTTGCAGCAGGTGGTGATGAACCTGGTCCAGAACGCCCGTGATGCGAGCCAGGCCAACGGCACCACCCAGCTTGCCATCGCCGGGGAGCGACGCGGCGGCACGGTCGTGGTGCGCTTCCATGACAACGGGCCGGGGATCGACAAGCAGCACATGGCCCAGATCTTCGACCCCTTCTTCACCACCAAGCCGGTGGGCCAGGGGACCGGCCTGGGCCTGGCGATCAGCTATGGCATCGTCGAGCGGCACGGGGGGCAGCTGGCGGCCAGGAACCATCCGGAGGGCGGAGCGGAATTCCGCCTGAGCCTGCCGCTGGCGGACGGCGGCCCCTGATCTGCGCCGACGGTGCAGGCGGCTCCGGGCGGGCTTGATAGACTGCGCCGATGACGACCTTCCGCGCTTCGCCGTGAACGACCTCCACCACGATGTCCATTCCGCTGCCGAAGGCGACGCCGACAGCTCGCCGTCGCAGCGCGTTGCGAAGGTGCGGAGGGACTACAACACCTGGGTGGCGCGGGAAACCCTCGAAGACTACGCCCTGCGTTTCACGCCCAGGAGCTTCCGACGCTGGTCGGAGCTGCGGGTGGCCAATACCGCCTTCGGTGCGGCCTCGTTCCTGGTGCTCGAGGCGGTCGGCGCGACGCTGCTGGTGGAGTACGGCTTCGTCAATGCGGCGCTGGCGATCCTCGTCACCGGGCTGATCATCTTCCTGGCCGGGGTCCCGGTCAGCGTGTATGCCGCCCGCTACGGCGTGGACATGGACCTGCTGACGCGCGGTGCCGGCTTCGGCTACATCGGCTCGACGTTGACCTCGCTGATCTACGCCTCCTTCACCTTCATCTTCTTCGCCCTCGAGGCGGCGATCATGGCCTACGCACTCGAGCTGGCCTTCGGCGTGCCGCCCGCCTGGGGGTATGTGCTGTGCGCGCTGGTCGTGATCCCGATGGTGACCCATGGCATCACCTCGATCAGCCGCCTGCAGGTCGTGACCCAGCCCCTCTGGCTGGCCCTGCTGATCCTGCCCTTTGCGTACGTGTTGCTCGAGCAGCCGGCGGTCCTTGCGGGGCTGACCGCCTACCCGGGCCGCGACGGGGGCGGGGCGGCTTTCGACTGGCACCTCTTCGGTGCGGCGCTGACCGTGGGCGTTGCCCTGATCACGCAGATGGGCGAGCAGGCCGACTACCTGCGTTTCATGCCCGAGCAGACGGCATCGAACCGGCGTCGCTGGCTGGCCGGCGTGCTGGTCGGAGGCCCGGGCTGGGTGCTGATCGGGGTGGCCAAGATGCTGGGTGGGGCGCTGCTGGCCTACCTGGCCATCCGCCATCTGGTGCCGGCGGAAAAGGCCGTCGATCCCAACCAGATGTACCTGGTGGCCTATCGGCAGGTGTTTCCGTCGGAGGCCTGGGCGATCGCGGTGACGACGGTCTTCGTCATCATTTCGCAGCTGAAGATCAACGTGACCAATGCCTACGCCGGCTCGCTCGCCTGGTCGAACTTCTTTGCGCGTCTCACCCACAGCCACCCGGGCCGCGTGGTCTGGGTCGTCTTCAATACGCTGATCGCGCTGATGCTGATGGAGCTGGACGTCTTCCAGGCCATCGGCAGCGTGCTGGGCCTGTACTCGAACATCGCGGTGAGCTGGATGATGGCCGTGGTCGCGGACCTGGTGGTGAACAAGCCGCTGGGCCTCTCGCCCCCCGGCATCGAGTTCAAGCGCGCCCACCTCTACGACATCAATCCGGTCGGGCTGGGCGCGATGCTGCTGGCCTCGGTGCTGTCCATTGCAGCCTACCTCGGTGTTTTCGGGGCATCTGCCCAGGCCTTCTCGACGCTGATCGCGATGGGCGTGGCCTTCGGCACCGCGCCACTGATCGCGTGGGCCACGAAGGGGCGCTACTACCTGGCACGAAGCCCGGGGGGAGCGGTCGCCGCACGCCAGACCTGTGTGATCTGCGAGCAGGACTACGAGGGTGAGGACATGGCCGCGTGCCCCGCCTACCAGGGGCCGATTTGCTCGCTCTGCTGCTCGCTCGACGCCCGCTGCGAAGACCTCTGCAAACGCGATGCCCGGCTCTCTGCCCAATGGACCAGCGCGATGCGACGGGTCCTGCCGCGCCGGATGTGGCGCTACCTGGAGAGCGGGCTCGCCCACTACCTGCTGCTGATGGCGGTGGTTGTGCCGGCCCTGGCGCTCCTCATCGGACTGCTCTACCACAACGAGATACGCCTCCTCGGGGCGGTCGCAGAGCCGCTGCGGCAGATGCTCCAGCTGAGCTACATCAAGGCCTACGCGGCGCTGCTGCTGGTGGCGGGGGTCGCCAGCTGGTGGCTGGTGCTGACCCACCAGAGCCGCCAGGTCGCCCAGCAGGAGTCGAACCGCCAGACGGCGCTGCTGGTCCAGGAAATCGATCGCCATCGCCACACCGATCAGCAACTCCAGCGGGCCAAGCAGGCCGCGGAGCTGGCCAATCAGGCCAAGAGCCGGTACATCAATGCGATCAGTCACGAGCTGCGCACGCCGCTCAACTCGATTCTCGGCTACGCCCAGATCCTCGATGGCGACGAGTCGATCCCGCCCCAGCGGCGGCAGGCCATGCACGTGATCCGCCGCAGCAGCGACCATCTGCTGTCGGTCATCGAGGGTACGCTGGACATCGCCCGCATCGAAGGCGGCAAGCTGACGCTCGACGTGAAGCCGATGGCCTTCGTGGATTTCGTCGAACAGGTGGCCGGCATGATCGAGCCCCAGGCGGAAGCCAAGGGCCTCGCCTTCCGCCTCGAGCTCCAGGGGCAGTTGCCGGCCGCCGTCCGGGCCGACGAAAAGCGCTTGCGGCAGATCCTCATCAATATCCTCGGCAACGCGGTGAAATACACCCGCCAGGGCGCCATCGTCATGCGGGTCCGGCACGTCCGCGAGATGGCCAGCTTCGAGATCGAGGACACCGGGCCCGGCATCTCCCCGGACGACCTGGAGCGGATCTTCGAGCCGTTTGCGCGGGGATCCTCGGCAGAGCAGGCCGGCGGCGCGGGCCTGGGCCTGACGATCAGCCGGATGTTCACCGACGTGATGGGCGGCCAGTTGAGCGTCGACAGCGAGCCCGGCCGCGGCAGCCTGTTCCGGGTCCGGCTGTACCTGCCCCAGCTGCGGGCGGAGGGGGTCGTGGCCAAGACCCATCGCGCCCGTCGCACCGGCTACGCGGGCGAGCGCCGCCGGATCCTGATCGTCGACAACGAACGCTACGACCGGGAGTTCCTGATCACCGTGCTGGAGCCCCTGGGCTTCATTCTCGAGCAGGCGGGCTCCGGCCAGGAATGCCTGCGCATGCTGCCCGAGTTCGCACCGGACCTGGTCTTCATGGACCTGGCCATGCCCGGCATGGACGGCTGGGAGACCATCCGCCGGATTCGCGAACATCGACTGACCACGGCCCATATCGCGGTGATCTCGGCCAACGCCTTCGACAAGGGGCTCGAGCATGAGAGCAGCGTGCCGCCCGAGGACTTCATTCTCAAGCCGGTGCGGGTCGAAGAACTGCTCGACTGGATCGGTCGGCGGCTCGCACTGACCTGGATCGAGGCGGACGGGGCCCATCCGCCCGCCATCGGGGCAGACAGCGGCGGGCCACTCCGCCTGCCCCCCGCCGACGTGCTCGAACCCCTGCGCCAGGCGGTCGAAATGGGCTACATGAAAGGCGTCCAGGGGCGGCTCGACGCCTTGGCGGCACTCGGCGAGGACTACGCGGCATTCGTATCCGTCGCGCGCCGCCATGCCGATGCCTTCCAGCTGGATGCCCTGCAGCGGCTGCTGGATGCCGGAGGGAAGCCATGACCGCATTCGATCGACTGACGACCGACATCGTGCTGGTCGTCGACGACGTACCCGAGAATCTCTCGGTGCTGCACGACGCCCTGGACGAGTCGGGCTACACCGTGCTCGTGGCGACCAACGGAGAGACCGCGCTGGCCCGTGCGCGCCAGGCGCTGCCCGACGTGGTGCTGCTCGACGCGGTGATGCCGGGCATGGACGGATTCGAGGTCGCGCGGGCGCTGAAGGCCGATTTCAGCACCCAGCACATTCCGATCGTCTTCATGACCGGCCTAACGGAAACCGAGCACGTGGTCGCCGCCTTCGAGGCCGGCGGTGCAGACTACGTCACCAAGCCGATCCGCCCCAAGGAGGTCCTGGCCCGGATCTCCGCCCACATGCAGGCTGCACGCCTGATGAAGCAGGCGCGCAGTGCCCTCGACGCCTACGGACAGGCGACCCTCGCGCTGCGGCCCGAGTCGGGGCGCATCACCTGGCAGACGCCCCTCGCCCGCCAGTTGATGCAGGACTTCGACCTAGCGGTGGGCGACCGGGCGCCGGCGGCCGTACTGGCCTGGCTCGAGAGCGCCCTGCAGCAGCGGGGAGAGGGCCGTGACGTGCTGCCCCTGTCACTGGCCCGGGGGGCCAAGCGCCTGGTGTGCACGCTGCACGACCGGACGCCGGAGGGGGAATGGCTGGTGGTCATGCGCGAGGAATCCGACGCCGCGGCCATCGAGGCGCTGACCGCGGCCTTCCGCCTCACCGGCCGCGAGGCGGAGGTGCTCTACTGGGTCATCAAGGGCAAGACCAACCGCGATATCGGCGACATCCTGGGGACCAGTCCGCGCACGGTCCACAAGCACCTCGAGCACGTTTTCGAGAAGCTCGGCGTCGAGACACGTACGGCGGCAGCGGCGCTGGCCATGAACCGGGTGAGGGCGCTCGCAGACAGCTGATTGTGCGGTGCACAAAAATCTGTTGACAGGGTCTTTCTGTTGATGCAGACTGGAATTGTGCAGTGCAGCAACCGAGTCTGAAGACCGGAGCCCTGCGAAAGAAACCCCAACCCGTCCGTTATTTTGGAGATTGCCATGTACGCCACCCCCGAGAAAATCGCCGCCGCCAACAAAGTCGCCGTCGAATCCGCTGCCAGCTTCGGCTCCCTGGGTCTCAGCACCGTCGAGCGCCTGGTTGCCCTGAACCTCAACACCGTCCGCGCCGGCCTGACCGACACGGCTTCGAACGTCGAAGCCCTGCTGGCCATCAAGGAGCCCAAGGCCCTGGTGTCCTTCCTGTCGGCCCTGGTCGAGCCCGCGCTGGCCAGCTCTGTCGGCTACTTCCGCAGCGCCTACGGCATCCTGGTCGACAGCGGTGAAGAAGTCGGCAAGATCGTCGATGGCCAGATCGCCGAGCTGAACAAGTCGGTCGCGATCGCTCTGGACGAGCTCTCCAAGTCCGCTCCGGCCGGTTCGGATGTGGCCGTCGCCGCGGTCAAGTCGGCCATCGCCGCCGCCAACGCCACCTACGACAACGTCACGAAGGCCACCAAGAAGGTCGTCGAGATCGCCGAAGCCAACGTGTCCAGCACCACGGGCGCTGCCGTCAAGGCCGTCGGCAAGGCTGCCAAGAAGGCCGCCTAAGCACCTCCAGCCCCAAGCTGCCCAAGCCCCCGCCGGTTCGTCCGGCGGGGGCTTTTTCGTGTGTTGTGACCTTGCGCTGGCTGCGGTGGAATGCCGCATACTCGTCACCCCAGCGTCGACAGCATTTGTTCGCCCCGACTCCATGAACCGCGGCGACCCCCCATGAACCCCATGCCCACCAAGACCATCGCAGCGTTGAAGGGACGAGGCCTTGCCGTGGTGGCGATGATCGGGGCCTATTTCCTGGCGGGTTCGGCGGGGCTGCTGCTGACCGTTCCGGGGGGCTTTGCCAGCCCGCTCTTCCCGGCCGCCGGCATCGCGCTGGCCATGGTGCTGCATCGGGGGGGGAGTGCCGTGCTCGCGGTCTGGGTCGGCTCGCTGCTGATGAATCTGGTGGGCAGCTATCGACACGACGATCCCATCGACGGCGCCCTGCTGGTGAGCAGCCTCGCCCTGGCCTGCGGCAACGCACTGCAGGCCTGGGGCGGCTCGGTCATCGTCCGCCACTGGATGGGCGAGCGCTGGCGTCGCCTCGATCGGGAATACGACGTCCTGCGCCTGCTCGGCGGCGGCGGCGCACTGGCGGGGCTGATTTCGGCCAGCTGGGGCGTGTCCTCGCTGGTGCTGCTCGGGCAGATGCCGTCCGGCCGGTATCTGTTCGAATGGTGGAACTGGTATGTGGGCGATGTGCTGGGGGTCCTGCTGCTCGCGCCGCCGGCCATCCTCTTTCTCGGGAGCAAGGGGCCGTCCGGTCGGGAACGACTGCGGGGGGCTCTGCTGCCCACCCTGGTCATGCTGCTGCTCGCGTCCGTGGCCTTCTTCGCGGCCGCGCGCTGGGAAGAAAACGTCGAGCGATCGCGGATTGCCGCCCAGGGGCAGAATTTCCAGACCCTGCTGGCCCGGCACATGGAGGCGCTCCGCGACACCCTGTCCGGGCTCCGCCGCGCCCTGGAGTTGAACCGGCAGGTCGATTTTGCGGCCTTCCGCCAGCTCGGGTCGGACCTGCTGCAGACCAACCCCGATCTGCAGGCGATCAGCTACAACCCCTACGTGCGCCATGCCGAACGCCCGGCCTTCGAGCGCGCCATGCGCAGCCGCTTGCCGGGGCGCGATTTCGCGATCATGGAGCGGGACCGAAGCGGGACCCTGGTCGTCGCCGAGCCGCGTTCGGCCTACGTGCCGGTTGCGCTGATCCTGCCGATTGCCGGCAATCACTACGCGATCGGCTATGACATCGCCTCCGACCCGGAGCGGCGTCGGGCGCTCGAGCGCGCCAACGTGAGTGGCAGCCCCACCATGACCGGTCCGATTCGCCTCGTGCAGTTGCCGGGCGACGCTACGGGGGTGCTCGTGGTGGAGCCGGTCCAGCCCGGCGAAGGGGCCGACCGCGACCGGGGATTTGCCGTTGCCGTCCTGCAGGCGCAGGCCCTGGTCGATCGTCTGCGCGTCGATCTGCCCGCCAGCGAGGTCCGGATCCGCATTTCCGACCTGGCGTCGCCGGGCCTGCCGCTGTACGAGGACCGGGGCGGCGAGGGTGTTGCCAAGCTGGCGTGGCATGCGACCCTGGCCGTCCTGGATCGCGACTGGGCCATCTCCCTCGAACCGACGGCGCTTGGGCTGCAACGCAACAGGCCGTGGGTCAGCTGGGCCGTCGGTGCCTTCGGCATCCTGCTCGCGGCCCTGCTCCAGGTGATCTGGCTGGGGGTGACGAGTCGCGCTCAGCTGGTCCGGCGGCAGGTCGACGACCAGACGGCGGAAATCCAGACGACCCGGCGCGAGCTGGAGCGTAGCGAGGAGCGCTACCGGACGCTGTTCGAAGGCGCCAGGGCACCCATGATGCTGATCGATCCGGACTCCGATGGGCGCATCATCGACGCCAACCAGGCGGCCGCGGATTTCTACGGGCGCGACGTGGCGGCCCTGCGTCTGATGTCGATCAGGGACATCGAGGTACGGGACGAGCAGGGCCTCTTCCGCGCCCCGGGGCAACTCCAGCGGACGCCCGGAGAGCGCTTCTGGATGTCTCACCGGCTGGCCAGCGACGAGGTGAGGGACGTGGAGGTCACCACCGGCCCCCTGACCATCGGAGGCCGGCAGCTCCAGCTGTCGATCGTTACGGACATCACCGCGCGACGCCGTCTGGAGGACGCGACCCGGCGTCAGGTGGCGGGCCTGACCGTGCTCAATTCCCTCGACGAGCTGGGCGGACAGACCCTGTCCGAGCGGCTGGAGCTGGCCCTTGGGGCAGCCGCGGTCTGGTTGCGCTTGCCGGCCGGACTGATCCGGCCCGCCCGCGCGGATGGTCCCACGGCAGAAATCCTGCACCGCAGGGACGAAACGGCCTCTGCCGACGGCGATCTGGGCGCGCTGGCGCGTGCGGTCGATGGCCTGCGCGATTCCCTGGCTGTCCGCGACGTCTTCGACGATCCCACGGTACCACCGCCCTTGCGGCATGCCGGTGTGAGGGCCTTCATCAGTGCGCCCATCTGGGTCGGTGGCAAGCGCTGCGGCCTGGTCGCCTTTGCCGACTGGCTGCCCCACCATCGGGCCTTCGACGGGCACGACCGGGAATTCGTCCACTTCCTCGCCCGGTGGTGCGGTCACCAGATCGAACGCGAGCAGGCGCGCGCCGAACTCACCCGCCAGGGGGAACTGCTCAGTGGCGCGCTGGCCGCACTGGACGAGGCCTTTGCCATCTTCGACCGGGACGACCGGCTGGTCTTCTTCAACGAGAAACTGCGCGCTGTTTACCCGAGGATGCAGGACGTCATCCGCCTGGGCGCCACCTTCGAGGATCTGATCCGCTATGGCGCCGAACATGGCCAGTTCCGCGATGCGGAGGGGCGCCTGGACGAATGGGTGGCGGAGACGATGGAAGCGCATCGTCGGGCCGACTCGATCAGCCTGCAGGCCCTCGAAGGCGGCCGCTGGGTTCAGGTGCGTGAACATCATGCCGGTGACGGCTTCACCGTCGGCTTCCGCATCGACGTGACCGAGCTCATCTGCGCCCGGCAGGACGCGGAAGCCGCGAACGTGGCCAAGAGCCGCTTCCTCGCCACCATGTCGCACGAGATTCGAACCCCCATGAACGGCATCCTGGGCATGGCCGAAATGCTGATGGATCCGGGCCTGGACGAGGCCGAGCGGCGCGACTATGCCTCCATGATCAGCACCTCGGGCCGAACCCTGATGGGCATCCTCAACGATGTTCTGGACCTCTCAAAGGTCGAGGCCGGCCGCATGCAGACCGCCCAGGAACCCTTTCTGCCCGGCCAGCTGCTTGAGGAGGTTGCCGGCCTGTTCCGGGGCCTGGCCGACAAGAAGGGGCTCACGGTCGAGTGGAACTGGCATGGTGCCGAGCGCTGCGAACTGAGTGGCGACGCGGGCAGGATCCGGCAGATGCTGGGCAACCTCGTCAACAACGCGATCAAGTTCACCGAGTCGGGCGGCGTACGCCTGGCCGGCCGGCTGGAACTGTCCGACCGAAGCCGCCCGCGCCTCAGGATCGACGTTTCGGATACCGGGATCGGTGTGCCCGAGGACAAGCGCCAGCTGCTGTTCCAACCCTTTTCCCAGGTGGACGACGGCAATACCCGACGCTTCGGTGGCAGCGGCCTGGGGCTGTCCATCGTTGCCCGCATGGCGGAACTGCTGGGCGGAAGTTCGGGCTTTGATCCCCAGGAGGTCGGTTCGAACTTCTGGTTCACCGTGCGCGTCGAGTTGGAAGATGCGGCCATGCCCGATGCAACGCCGGCGGCGGACCCGCCCACCGTCCGCGCCGTCGGGCAGCGGCCCCTGGTGCTCGTCGTCGAGGACAACGACGTCAATGCCAAGGTGACGGCGTCGGTGTTGCGGAGTCGGGGTTTTGACGTCGAGATCGCGGGTGATGGGGCCCATGCGGTCGACTGCGTGCCGCATCTCAAGCCCGCATTGATCCTCATGGATTGCCACATGCCGGTCATGGACGGTTTCGAGGCGACCCGCCGAATCCGCCGCCTGGAGGCGGACGGCGGCCTGCCCCGGACGCCGATCGTGGCCCTGACGGCCGCGGCCTTTGCCGAGGACCGGGCCCGCTGCCTCGATGCGGGCATGGACGACCACCTGGCCAAACCCGTCGATCGCGAGCGACTGGCGCTGGTGGTCAGCCAGTGGGTCAACCGCGCCGCATAGGGTCGCCCTTGCCGTCGCCCCGCGACGCGTGGCAACGGCGCGCGGTCCCGACGCGATTTGCCATCCTAATGTCCCCGGGCCCCAGGGGTGGTTCTGCCATGCAAGATTGGCAGTGTCCCGCCGGGCCGCTATAGTGGCTGCGGGAATGGAGTCGACGATGGCGGCGTCGATCCGGGAGAGTATCGCGTGCCGGCCGGAGGCTCCTCTCATCCAAACACAATCAAGAGGGAGAATCATGAGCAACAAGATTGCCTACGTCACCGGCGGCATGGGCGGCATCGGTACGGCCATTTGCCAGCGTCTTTCCAAGAGCGGCTTCACGGTCGTCGCGGGCTGCGGCCCCAATTCGCCCCGCAAGGACAACTGGCTTGCGCAGCAGAAGGAACTCGGCTTCGACTTCGTCGCCTCCGAAGGGAACGTCTCCGACTGGGAGAGCACCAAGGCCGCGTTCGACAAGGTCAGGGCCGAGGTCGGTGAGGTGGACGTGCTGGTCAATAACGCCGGCATCACGAAGGATGGCCAGTTCCGCAAGATGTCGCCGGAAAACTGGCACGCGGTCATCGACACCAACCTGAACTCGCTGTTCTACGTCACCAAGCAGGTCATCGACGGCATGTGCGACCGGGGCTGGGGGCGCGTCATCAACATCTCGTCGATGAATGGTCAGAAGGGTCAGTTCGGGCAGACCAACTATTCCACCGCCAAGGCCGGCATGCACGGCTTCACCATGGCCCTGGCCCAGGAAGTCGCCGGCAAGGGCGTAACCGTCAATACCGTGTCGCCGGGCTACATCGGTACCGACATGGTGCGGGCGATCCGTGAGGACGTGCTGGCCAAGATCGTCGGCACGATCCCGGTCAAGCGGCTGGGCGAGCCCGAGGAAATCGCGTCGATGGTCGCCTGGCTCGCCTCGGACGAGGCCGGCTTCGCAACCGGTGCCGACTTCTCGCTGAACGGCGGCAACCACATGGGCTGAGGCTTGTCCGTGGGTTCCACACCCGCATCGGGGCCGGCGATCGCCGGCCCTTTTTCTTGCCCGGTCGCGTCAGGAGGCGATGATCCGGCTGTCGATCGGATGCGGCCCCTCGATGGCGCGTCCCTGGAGTAGCCGGATACCCAGCGCTTTCAGGCTGGGAACGGCCTCGACCACCTCGACGCGGGTGGCGATCGGGTCGACGCCCCGCCGCTCGCAGAGCACCACCAGCGCTTCGATGATGGCGCGCGCCGCGCCGGGCTCGTGGGCGTGGTTGCAGAGGCTGCCGGCGATCTTCAGGTAGCTCATCGGCAGCGCGCCGAGGCCGCCGAGCGAGGACAGCCCGCTCCCGACGTCGTCGAGGGCGAAGGCCACGCCGGCGGGGCGCAGCTGATGCATCAGGGCGGCGACCGCGCGCCCGTTGCGGACCACGATCGACTCGGCGATCTCGAAGCACAGGCAATCCGGCGGAATGCCGTGCGCCGCGATCAGGCGAAGCAGTTCGTCACCGAGGCGCTCGTCGCTGAGCGCGACGGCGGATAGGTTGATCGAGACACGGGTTCCCGGGTCGCCCGCCTGGAGGCGTTCAAAGTGCGCCACCACGTGGTTGATGACCCAGTGATCGATGCCGCCCATGAGTCCGTAGCGTTCGGCGGCCGAGAGGAAGCTGGCCGGCAGGAGCAACTGGCCGGATCGGGTTCTGAGCCGCACCAGCACCTCCTGCAGCCGGACCGGTCGGGCATCCTGTGCCACATCGATGATCGGCTGGGCATGGAGCACCAGGCGACCGTCCGCAATGGCCTCGCGGATGTCCGCCGTGCGGAGCACCTCCCGGCCCAGGGCTTCGTCGGTGGCGTCAGAGGCCTCGCCCGCGTAGAGGTGCACCCGCCCGCGGCCCCGGTCCTTGGCCGTGTAGCAGGCCGCGTCGGCCTGGGCGAGCCACTGTTCGACGCTGCGCTGGTCCGCCATCGCCACCAGGCCGATGCTGGCCCCGACCTCGTAGGCCTGGTCCTCCCAGACGAAGCCGAGCCCTGCCACGGCGGACACCAGGGCCTGGCAGATCTCGAGGGCCTTCTCGAGCGGGCAGTTGTCGAACAGCAGCGCGAACTCGTCCCCTCCGATGCGCGCCAGCGTGTCGCGTTCGCGGACATGGCGGGACAACATCCGGGTGATCTGGCGAAGCAATTCGTCGCCGGCCCGATGGCCGGCAGTGTCGTTGACGGCCTTGAAGCGGTCGAGGTCGATGAAGCACAGGACCTGATCGCCGCCCCGCTGCCGGCGGCTGTCGAAGACCCGCTCGAGGCGGCGTTCGAATTCGCGCCGATTGACGAGGCCCGTGAGGGCGTCATGGGTCGCCAGATGTATGGCCTCGCGCGAGAGGCGACGGTGCTCGGTCACGTCGTTGAAGACCATCACCGCGCCGATCAGTCCGCCTTCCGGGGTCACGATGGGGGAGGCCGAATCCTGGATGGCATAGCTCTGCCCGCCACGCGCGATCAGGAGGGCGGACCCGTCAAGTTGCGTGGTCCGGCGCCGAGCCAGGCAGGCAGTGAGGGGATCATCCAGGACCTTCCGTGAGTCCTCGTCCACGAGGACCACCACCTCCGACGAGGGGCGGCCGAGGGCTTCGGCCGTGCGCCAGCCCAGGATGCGCTCGGCGACGGGGTTGAGATAGGTGATGCGGCCGGCGATGTCGGTCGTCACGACCCCCTCCCCGATGCTGTGCAGCGTCACCTCGGCCCGTTCCTTCTCTTCGGCCAGGGCAGCCTCGGCCCGTTGGCGCTGGCCGACCTCTCGGCTCAGGGCCTGATTGATGCGGGCCAGCTCCTCGGCCCGCGCACTGTCCGATGCCGCGCGACCGCTCGAGGCCAGCAGGTTCAGGCCCAGCAGCCCGCAGAACAGGATGCCGCTCGAGAGCACGGCCCAGGCACTCCACGAACGCCGGCTCGCGACGTAGCCGTCGGCCGCATCCAGGTGCAGACACCAGACCCGCTCGGCGAATGCCATGCAATGCTCCGCCGACGGAAGCCCGCCGCTGACGCGGTAGCGGCTCGGGTCGAGCCACTCCAGCGCGCCATTGCGCCCGACCTGGAAGGCCAGCAAGGTATCCGGCGCACGGGCCTCGGTGCGATCCTCGAGCCTGCCGCGCAGCGAGCGCGCCACGCTGTTGGCGAGCACCGGCGCAACCACCTCGCCCAGGCGGAACACGGCCACCGCCATGCCGGCGAAGGCATCGCCGCCGGCCGCCGGGCCTTCGGCCCTGAACACCGGTGCCATCAGCAGGATTCCTGCTTGATTGCCGGTCTCCTGGATCAGTCGGAATGCCTCGCTTGCCGTGGTGTGGCCCGACTGCCTTCCGGCGTCCACCGTGCGACGACGCTGGGGGTGAGACATCAGGTCGATGCCGAGCGCGGCGGCATTGGCCTCGATGGGTTCGATATGCAGCACGGCCAGATAGGCGTCGCGCTCGATCCCGCTGCGCCAGCCGCCCTCCGGGGCCCATGACCGAATCGTGAAGCCCGGGTGCCCCAGGGCTCTGGCTTCGGCTTCGAAGGCCGCACGATCCGACCCGTGCACCCATGCATCCCAGGCGAGGGCATGCAAGCCGGGCAGGCGAGCGATCAAGGGCGCGACAAAATCCGCGAACGCCTGCCGCGTCGCCCGCTCATGGCTCCGTGCAAAGCCCCGCAGGGCGGCAACGGTGTCCTCGTAGCGGACGACCTGCATGTCGAGTTCCTTGGCGACCGCGCGGGCCTGTTGCTGGAATTCCCGCTCGATCCTGGCCTGCTCCTGCTCGGCGGCCACCAGGAACACGGCCACGACGGCGGCTGTCGCCAGCACGAGCGGCAGCGCGACCGTCGTCCAGCGGCGAGCCCAGATGCCCTTGCGTCCCTGAGAGGCGACCAGGAAGAGCGGGGTGAACAAGAGCACCCCCAGGGTGTCGCCGACCCACCAGGTGAGCAGCGAGAAGGGGGCATCGCCAGGATCGAGGAGGCCCACCGCGAGCAGGGTGCCGACGCCCCAGCCCGCGCTGACCAGGCAGGCCACCGGGCCCCCGATCAGCATGATGTGAAGGCTGGTTGACGCTTGGCGCAGGTCCGGGTCCCGGCGGTGGGCGCGGCGCGTCAGGCTGGCGCCGAAGAGACCATGAAGGCTGGCGCCCAGCGCAATGCTCGCGGCACTGAGCCAGGGCTGGGGCGTGGCGAGCGAGGCGCCGAAGAGGGTCGCCACATAGAGGTTGAGCGACAGCGCGCCGAACCAGACGGCGGGCGCATACGCGCGCCCCCAGACCAGCAGGGCACCGAGGGCCACGCCAGCCGGGGGCCAGACTGCCGTGGCGTAGCCGGGCAGTGCCAGCTCCCGCGACACCACGCCAAGCAAGGGGTAGGCGAGCATGATCACGGCGGCGCGAAGGACCCAGGCGGGCAGGCGCCCCCGCACCCCCTCACGGAGGGGCGGCGGTGACGGGGCTTCGATCGCCTGCGCCGGCGGGCCGGCAGCGTGCTTGCCGCTCACGGGGGACTCCTGGCAGCCAGCTGGGGGGCGGGAGGGCCCTCCTTGCCGTATCCGGTGCTACGGTCCGTGGGCCCGATACTTTAGGAGGGGATCCCGGCCGGGTCGCCCGGACGCAACGTCGCCGTCAGCGTGCGTGACACGGCCCGGGATGGCCCCCGAGCCCGGACGCCGAGCGGTGGCGGCTGCCCTAGAGCCGCGCCAGCAAGCCTTCGAGGCCAGGATAGGCCTCGGGTGTCAGGGCGCACTTGCGCGAGAAGCGACTCCACGACGCACCGCTCGGCAGGGTATCGAGAAAGCCCGCGCGATCTTCGATCCAGGTGCCACCGAGACTGGTCACGCCGCGCGTGAAGAGCGCGTCCGGCAGGCAGCCGGCGCTGGGGCCGATCATCGCGAAGCGGGATGCCGACGCGCAGTGGCCGAGCATCGTGTCGAGGGTGTCGTTGAGCAGGATCGTCGAGGTGGACAGGATCTTGTTGCAGGCGGCCAGACGCGAAGGATCGAGCGTGATCTCGAAGCCCGGCTGGTCTCCGGCCAGGTCGGTCCGAAGTTCCGCCACCGTGAGCCGCGCGCCGGCTTCGACGATGCGCCCTGCGATGGGGGCAAAGTAGCCGATCATGCCGACATGATCGCCCGGCCCCGGCGCCAGCCCGCCGATCGAGTCCTCACTGTCGCCGGGCGCAAAGCCGCTGCGGTCGAAGAGGTGGCGGGTGATCGCATTGGCCGCGGCGAAGCCCAGCGTACGCCGCAGCGCCGGTCCGTCCGTGTAGGCCCGGGCCAAGGCCAGTGCGTCGCCGCCCTCGATGCCCAGCGAGCCGCGCTGTTCGATCAGCCGGGCCAGGGTGTCGTCGAGCATCACGTACGACAGGCCGAGGGATCCGTCTTCCAGTTCCAGTGCGCAGAACTCGCCCCACTTTCGCGAACCGTCCGTCAGGGGCGGGAGATGGAGCGCGCGGATACGCGGGATGGACAGGCGCTCGGCGATCCGCGCCAGTTGATCGACGTATTCGTTGGCAAATCCCATGACTTACTCCAAGGCTGGTGGGGCAGGCACGGCGTGCACCGATCGTGCCAGTTCCTCGATGGCCGCGGCGCGCTCCTCATCGGCATCGTAGCGCGCCGACAGGCTGCTCCACTGGGGGTGGATGCGCGCCTGGGCCAGCACCGGCGGCAGATCGCCCTCGCGCCAGGCGGACTCGTCGAGGGGCGGCAGCGCGACACGGGTCATGGCCGCATGTCCGCGCCGCTCGAGGGCCTCCAGGAGGCGCTGGGCGCGCAGCGCCAGCAGACGCAGGATCGGGTCGTCGACCGTCAGTTCCCGGTAGCCCCGCAGCTTGCCGCCCAGGCGCTCGCCATAGTGGCTGACGGTCTGCCACAGGCCGCCCGCGAGGGCGCCCAGGGCCGCGGCCGCACCCAGCGTGAGTCCGCCGGTCACGAGGTCGATGCCCATGCCGGCCGCGGCGCCGGTGGCCACGCCCGTGCCCAGCCGCAGGCCGGCTTCGCGCAGGGCCTCCGGGCTGAACAGATCGTCGTCCCAGCGACCGGCGAGGCTCGGCATGCCCGCTTCGGGGGCATCCTCGCGGCGAAAGCCGTAGAGCCCGATCAGGTCCCTGGCCGCCTGCTGCTCGCGGTCCCGCACCGCATCGCGCAGCGCCGCCAGGCTGCGATCGGCTGCAGACTCGTCGCTCAGGGTATGGCGCAGGGCGGCCACATCGATCAGCATCTCGGCAATCAGGTGTCGGGCGGCATCGATGCGGGCCCGCGCTTCCTCGGCGCGGGCTTCGATCAACTGTTCCAGTCGGTCGCGCTGCTCTTCGATCAGGGTGGCCAGGGCAGCATAGAGCCGGCGCTCGCCGTCGAGGGCCGGTGCGACGGTATCGAAGGCGACCACCGCGTGGAGACCGACCCGGGCCAGCATCTCGCGCCATTCCGGCCCCCGGTGGCCGGGCTGGCCGACAAAGTTGAGGACGGGCAGCAGGGGGCGGGCGCAGCGGGCCAGGATGGCCAGCTCCTCCCGATACTTGGCCAGCACCGGGTCGCGGGCGTCGATGACGTAGAGTGCTGCCTCCGAGGCCCGCAGCTGGCGCAGCACCTTGGCCTCCTGCTCGAAGCGCGTGGAGGCCTCGGGGCTCGCCAGGAAGCGCTCGATCTGCTCCGGGCCGTCGAGCTTGTCCTGGCCGGTGAGCGTGTCGATCGCATCGGCGAGCCCGATGGCGTCCTCGAGGCCGGGGGTGTCGAACAGACGCAGCATCGGTCGTCCGTCCGCCATCAGCTCGACCGCCGCCACGTGGCGTGTGGTGGCGGGGCGGGCCGAGACCTCGCCGAAGCGGCTGTCGCGGGTCAGGGTCCGCAACAGGGACGTCTTGCCCGCATTGGTGTGGCCCACGACGGCCAGGTTCGGCAGCTCATGCATCGTCGTGCTCCAGCCACAGCAGGGCGGCCTCGTCCGACGCGATGATGCGCGAGGCCGGCAGGCCGAATTCGATCAGGGCCTCGCGCCACAGGCCCGGCCGTTCCGGATCGCCACCGCCGGGATCGAGCAGCCAGGCCGCCGCCTGGCCCGCGTGGGCGGCCAGCCGGGCGAACAGGGCGATCGTGCCGCGATCGGGACTGATGCGGGCGTCGAAGGCCACCAGCAGGCGCCGCGGGGGCGATCCGGCGAGCTGCTCGGTGACCGCCTGGCGCTCCCCGCGACTGTCCACCCGGGCGAGCAGGCGCAGGGGGTGGCCGAGGGACGGCGGCCAGGGCAGGTCCGGCCCCAGCTCGACGCCTACCAGCGCGGCACCGGCGCTCGCGTCGATGCGGGGGGCAGGCAGGTGCTGGCCGGCAATCGCGGCGGGGGCGGGATCGGCGATCCGCGTGGCGCCGTGCTCGGGCATCAGGTGCCGCCGCAGCATCAGGTTGTCGGGCTCGCCGAGGTCGATCCGGAGTGCCCGCGCGCCGGCCGCCCAGCGTCGCCGACACCAGGCCCAGAGCAGCAGGCGAGGCAGCAGCCCGTAGAGCGCCACGCAGGCCATCAGCCAGCGTGCCCAGGCTGCCCGGTCGGGCAGTGCTGCAAGTTCGGTCAGCCCAGTGAGATCGGGAGCGCCGAAGCCCGCAGCGGCAGGCAGCGCGTCGAGCGTGGCGATCCAGGTCGCCAGGGTGTCGGGGGAGAGGATGGTGGTTTCCCACACGAAGCCATAGCGCCGCAGCGAGAAGAGGGCCACCAGCGTCATCAGGGCACAGCCCAGCAACAGGGTCCACAGGCCATGGCTCAGCATGCCGAACAGCCAGCGCCCCAGGCCCTGCCGTGCCAGCAGCCGCCCGAGGGCCGGGGCCAGGTCGGGGACCTGGTTCGACTCGGGCACACGGCGGACCAGCCGCAACCAGAGCCTCCCCAGCGCGGCACCGGATTCACCACCCCCCCGCAGCATGCCGAAGGTCCACAGGGCGAGGCTCAGGAGGTGCATCCCGAGCAGTCCGAGCAGGGCCCAGACCAGGTTGACCGGTTGGCTGCCGTCGCCGATGGCGGTCCAGGCCAGCGCAGCGCCACTGCTGCACGCCAGGGCGGCGAACAGCCAGGTCGCGAGCCGCGCGTGGGCATGCCAGCGGTCGAGGGCCGTGTGCCAGCCGAGACGGGTGGCCAGGGTCTCGGCGCGGGCGAGGACCCGCGCGTCGAAGCCATCCAATTTTTCGAGGGCCGGCAGGACCGCGGCATCGTCGACACGACCCTCGCGCAGCTCGCGCAGGCGGATCGCCTCCGCCAGCCAGAACGCGTCGAAACGGGCGCGCGCCACGGCTCAGCGCTTGACGGGAATCGGCGTTGCGCGATCGACCGCCACTGCGGTGACGCTGTTCTGGGGGCTGCCGTCGATCAGCTTGTCCGAGTAGGTCAGGTACACCAGCACGTTGCGCGGGCTGTCGACCATCCGAACCACCTGCAGGCGCTTGAACAGGATGGACATGCGCTCGGAGAAGACCTCCTCCTGGCGGGGCAGGGGTTCGCGCACCTGGACCGGGCCCACCTGGCGGCAGGCGATGGAGGCCTCGGCCTTGTCCTCGGCAAGGCCGAAGGTGCCCTTCAGCCCTCCGGTGCGGGCGCGCGACACATAGCAGGTCACGCCCTGCACCCGTGGATCATCAAAGGCGTCCACAAC